>CACWTM010000141.1 GCA_902763855.1 uncultured Ruminococcus sp.
TGAAGTAAGTCTTTTGCAATTATAAAATGCAAACAATCCAATTTGAATAACCGTATCGGGAATAATAATTTTGGTAATCTTCTGACAGCCATATCGATTATTACCGCCGAAGCAATAATTGCCGATTACTCTTGTGCCGTCTTTTACAACAAACTCACCTGAATAATCCGGTGATACGCCGTACACGAATTTGCCCATGTATAGGGATCCATCTACCCATTTATCGGTATTATTGGTCAGCGCTGTATTCATAAAAGCATAGTCTTCTACATATTCAATGTTTTCCGACATGACAACAGATTCAAGGTTGATGCAATTGCCAAAAGCATAAAACCCGATTCTCTTAACCGTATCCGGGATCACTACACTCTTCAAATTGGGATTAGGCGTATCGTTCAAAAGGTTATCTCCGATAGCAGTTACGGGATGACCGTCAATATAAGCGGGGATTACCAAATCGGTTGTGCTGAAATCCGCATATGTAACAGTCAGCTCATCGGTTTCGTTATCGATGCTATAACCGATACCGTCTTCTGTCTCTCCGGTGGTGTAGTCTGTAATAGCATTGACAGAAACAATTGTTCCGCTGAAACAACCGATTGTGATAACGAACACTAACAGTAGGGATAATATTCTTTTCATTGCCGTCCCTCCTACAAAAAAAGTGCGCCAACCGAAGCTGACGCACGAAAAACGCTATGCTCCGATGATTGCTGCGACACAATTTCAATACATGCTTTACGTAAGACAAGTATGACTACAGAGCATGCATTTTTACCTTGATAAAAGCAAAAATGCATACTATTATCTTACGTAAATAATATGAAATTATGTCGCACTATAATTCTACCATATTTCGGCAGGTCGTGCAATCCAAAATCCTGTAACGATATTTAGGCAATTTGTACATAGTAGGCTGGTTATCATCAATCAAACCTCCATAGATAAATGCCAACCGACATAGAAAAGCCGATAACCCCTTTGTCATAGCGCAAGGGGTTATCGGGGGTTATTGTGATCATCTCAACCTTTAGAAGCATATGTGAATAGGAGCCACGCAACGCGCAGCTCCTTTGTCTTTTGTCTATTTGAAAATGATATGCATATAGTTTGTTCTCGCGTCACGGATACGGATCACACGAATCACGCTGTCGTCGACTTTGTAAAACGCGATATGCTGATTGATGATCAAGTAACGCAAATCCGTCTCTCTGTCAACTTTTCCGCTCAGTTCAGCTCCGAGCAAAGGGTTCTCCTTTAACAGTGAACAACTCTTGAGTATCTTCTGTGTCACATTCTCAGCTGCTGTCGGGTTTTGGAGATTGTCACGGATATATGCTTTTATCTCTCTGAGGTCAACTCTCGCCTGAGGCGAATAGATCAGCTTCATGTGTTCAACCCAAACTCAGCGAGCATATCTTCTTCCGAGACCCAATCGCTTTCCGATTTGGCGGAATCCTCGCCCGCTTTCAGCTCAGCCATCAAAAGCGCGATTGCCTGTTCTCTGAGCACTTTATCGCCGTCCTTAGTCAAGAGGAACGGTAAACCTCCGACATTCAACGTCTGCTGCAGGAAGGCATTGAAAGCCTCGGTCAAGGTCAAACCGCAGTCAGCTAATATTCCTTCGACTTCCTTTTTGACTTCGGGGTTGATTCTCGCCTGAAAGGTAGACGTCTTGGGTGCACTTGCAACGTTCATACTCATTGTATCTCCCCTTTCTGTTATTCTGTAACTTAGTATAACCGATTTATAGCTGTTTGTCAATACATTGTCACTACAAGTCGAATGTTCACTTCGATATTATATTATTGGGAAATTATCTTATTATCTATACCGCATGTACGCTTACAGTGAACACCTTTGTCTTATGCTTGTCCCTCTCCCCTGCATTACGGATAATTTTGTAATTCTTACGTGTGTAGCAGTATAATTGATAGGTTTTTAGGATTTCAAGCCATTTTAATTCTGAATTCGCATTAAAATCGCTCGTTTTTCTGTATTGAGGGTCTTCGGTAGGCACAGAAGAGCTGAACCATTTGGAGATGGTCGGTGCGATCATCTATCAGCTGACAAAGGGCGTCAGCCCCGAGGAGATCAAAAAAGCCGGGCTGGACGCCTACTTTGTCGATCACACGACCGGCGTCTACCCTGCCTCAGCTGCGGGCGTTCCGTTCAACGCGTTCTCGATCGCCAGCAAGGGCGACGCGATCACCGACCTGCATGAGTCTATGGCGGCGGAGCAGAAGGCGCGAACCACCTATGATAATATTCTCCGCTTCTGCGACGATCCGGACGTCATCGACCCGATCCGATTCCTGAGAGCCAGAGAGGTCGTGCATTATCAACGGTTCGGCGAGAACCTCAGACTGCTCACCGACCAGCTCGACAGTAAGAACTTCTATGCTTTCAATCCGAGCTACGACGTCAAGTGCTTCAAGAAAACAAAACGCGATAAGAAATCGTAATCAATTAAACGCAAAAAAGGCGCTCTCTGTGTTTTCAGAGAGCGCCGAACTCATTAAATCTGTCATTGCGAGGGCTTTAGCCCGTGGCAATCCCACAAAGAGGAAAAACGACCTCATCAGTTGATATAGATTCTTCTGCGTTTTAAGTCTGTCTCATTCTCGATGGCGAAGGCATAGGGAACGTCACATTCCTCGTCATAGCGCATGCCGTAGTAGCTGTAGTTATTGCTGTGCATGCTCCACTCGGGATCGTAGGTGCGTTCTTCGACCTCCGTCCAGCCGTGACCGCCGCTGTTGACAGCGTAGACCTCAGAGTAGCCGATCGCCTTTGCGTAGTAGGCGAACGCCGCGCCGTAGCTGTAGCAGTCGCCCTTGCCGTAGACGAAGATATCGTTGGCACAGACTACGGGCCAGTCCTCCTCTGCGTAGGAATAGGGCGGATCATGCAGAACGCCTTCGAGATAATTCTCCTTGATGTAGTCGAAGCCGGCTTTCAGCTTATCCTCTCTGGACATACCGGTATCGGTACACTTGCCGATATCCTGTGCCGCTGTGAACAGGCACTTGTCGGAATCCGTCTCCACGCGGTAAGCGTTGCCCTCAATAATGATCCAGTCGTTTTCATTGACGTTGATGCCGTCGCAGTAGTTGCTCGCGACAGTGCCGTCGGAACCGAAGTAGAAGTAGCCGTCGACGTCGTTTCCGGCAACGGTGTCCACCTGAGGAACGCCGTTCACATAACAGCGGGTCACACCGTCCTCGGTCACGATCTCACCCTGTGCGACCTCTCCGGGAGCAAGCGGGGCTTGTGTCGGCGGGGCCGTGGGCGCTTCGGTAGCTGCCAGAGTAGCGGGCACGGTATCCGCCGCGGCGGTTACAGTCGCTTCTTCGGCAGGTTTATTGTTCGAGCAGGAAGCTGTCAGCGCTGTCAGTAAAATTGCCGTTGACGCGGCAAAAATACGCAGAACCTTTCTGTTTTTCATACTCATTACTCCTTTATTTGACATGATTCTTTGCAATTTGTCGGGTATAATATAGCAAATCCTCTCCGAATAATCAAGTATTTATGATAATTTGATACAATTATGAATTTTCTGTAATCTCAAAGAGCAACCGTGAAAGTGATCACGCGTTCACGGTTGAGTGCTTTATAATACCGATTTGATCATCGGCAGATAATAGGTTGCGTATCCCAAAGCGTTGGGATGGATCCCGCGGTAATAGGCGTCGTCGTCAAAGGTATAACGCGATGCAACGTCGCGATCGGTAGCGTCAAATCCGGATTCATTATACATATCGACCGTGACGGCTCCCCATTTGGAAGCGAGCGTCATCGCGCGCGTACCGTAAGCGATCTGGTTCTCCTGAGAGCCGAGCTTCATCTTATGGGATCGCACATAGATCACGGGAACGGAAGCCCATTGCTTCGTGATCAGCGACATGGTAGTCTCAAAGCCTGAGGAGAAATCGGCTTCCGACGATACGGTGAATCCGGTCGTGATATTTCCGAGCGGGATTGCACCGATCCAAGTGTCATTCGTACCGCCGTTGAGCAGGATCAGATCGGGTGTACATTTATCCTTGATCGCTTTTCGCACCTGATCGGCGATATGCGAATGGCTTGATTCAACGCCCATCGTCGCACCGGGCTTGGAGTAATCCTTATATTTCATTTCGTATTTCTGTGCTATAATTGTTGCAGGACCCTGACCGTTATTACCTGCACCGTACATAATACTGTCGCCGAAGGAAATGACTGTTTTGCCTTTTAGCTTCTGATATAAACGCATTTCGGAAAGAAGGTAGGACATTTCCGCAGAGGTCAGCTCCGCATCGGGATAAAGGCAGTCGTTTTCATCCGGCAGGAAATAGCCGTAATACGCTACTGTGGACATTGCCTTATCGCTGGAATCGCCGACCGTACCAATACTGTGATTGGTGTAACCGAGCGCCTTGCACAAGGTCTGTGCGGCGAACAGTCGGGTCAGCGGAGCAGTGATATCACTATCGGAATAGGCGCCGATAATGCCGCGCTGTTTTGCAAGACGGAATACCGCGGATGCATCATTTTCGCCGACAGCCGGCTTTGCAGCGGAGAATGTTATCAGTTCATAGAGCCATTTTGCGCGGGTAAGTCCGATCTGATAAGTGAACATGGTTCCGCTGAGATAGGCGCTGATGAATTCTCCTGTCTCGCGAGAGACCATACGCAGGGTGTAGATGTACTGTGTGCCCGGAACAGCGGTTGTATCCGTGAAGGTCGTGTCTGAAGTTTCCACGAGACGTGCCCACGAGGCGCCTGCCGTCCTGCGGTATACGCGGTAATCCCCCGCTCCCTGCGGACGATTCCACGTCAAGGTAACGCCGTCGTCGGAGACTGTGATGTCTTTGATGACCGGCGGTGCAAAATAAGTGTTCGCATATCCGCTGCGGTGATAATCGCTGACAAAGTTACCTTTTGCGTCGAGACATCTGACGGTGTAGAGTCTGTTCTCTCCGTTGAGAACAGAGGTATCGACATAGCTCGTACCGCTGAACTGAGC
>CACWTM010000142.1 GCA_902763855.1 uncultured Ruminococcus sp.
GCGTCGGGAGTACCGCCTCGTTCCCATTTAGAGACCGCCTGCGTCGTGACGCCGATTAAGTTGCCGAGCTTTTCCTGTGTATAATTCTTTTGATTGCGGTATTTCTTGATTTGCTCTCCGATGACGCTCATTTTCAACCCTCCGTTGATTGATGAGTCTATTATAGCAAAAAACACTAGTGCTTGTCTATACAAAAGCAATGAAGTAATAGTTTTCTTTTTATGCGTAATCGTTTATTTTGGTCGATCTAATAAAATACTGTGACGGTTACGGTTCATCATCGCGGCGAGGTAAAGCCATATCCTCACCGAGATTGACCTGCTAATTATTTTGACACATTTTTCATAAACGGGTCACAAATTTCGTCAGTTCTCTCTATTGCTATCATAATGATTATTATATTATCATAAATTCATTGAAATCTGTAAGGAGGACTCTATGATCAAACGATTCTTCACGATAGTTCTTTGCCTTATGCTGATCTTGTCGGCAAGTGCTTTCGCCGCGCCATCGGTATTCGGTGAGACCGCCGGCGCTGTTTCCGGCGTGTCAGGCGATTGTCAGTGGTCTTTTAATCCCGACAGCGGAGAGCTGCGCGTTTTTGGAAAAGGCAGGATGGCGGACTACGAAAAAGTGAGCCTTACTCCTTGGTCATAGCGCGTTCGGAAATTCCGCGATAGAGTCGCTGACAATTCCGGACGGCTGTGAATGCGTTTTTGATTCCTCCTTTGAAAAATACAGCCTATTGAAAAATGTCTACATTGGCAAAGGCGCCGTTATTTCAGATAGCACCTTTGCATATTGTAAATCACTGAAAAAATTCACCGTTTCCTCCGACCACTCAGATCTGTCCGCAGGTAACGGTCATCTCTTCAATAAGGACAAAACAAAGCTGATCATGTACTGCAACGGCAACGGTGCGACGACCTCGACTCTGTCGAGCGCGATCACCGAGCCGGGTGATTATGCATTCAGCAGCAATCCGACGTTGACCTCGATCACTCTGTCAAAAAACCTTCAAAAGATCGGCAGCAATACCTTCTACGGTTCTAAAATCGAATGTATTAATTTCACGGGTCAGTCGCTTAAGCAAATCGGTGCGGAGGCATTCGATTATACCCCGTGGCTGAGATCACAGCCGGAGGGTCTGCTCTATCTCGGTACGGTTGCTTACCGCTATATCGGCGAGTCGCCGGAAACCATCACTCTGAAAGAAGGAACCCTCGGGATTGGCGACAACTGTTTTAAGAAGCAGACTGCGCTGAAAAGCGTCACCCTGCCCTCATCTCTCCTGCACATCGGACGATATGCTTTCAGCGAATGCGAATCTCTCAGCGACGTGATTCTGCCTGACGGGCTCAACACCATTGACGAAGCCGCGTTCAACAAATGTACCGCGCTGTCATCGCTTTATATCCCCGACTCCGTCACCGCACTCGGAGAAAGATTTCTCTACGGCTGCACCTCGCTCAAAAGCGTCCGCCTGAGCGAGAACATCACCGAACTCCCGCGCTGGGGCTTTGCGTTCACAGGGCTTGAGGGCGACGTCTTGATTCCGAAGAGCGTTACCAAAATTGGGTGGGCGGCATTCCACTGTGCTAATGGCTCAATGACCGTTACCATCCCGAATCCCCTTACAGAGATCGAAGACAGTGACCTTTCCTGCTTTGGTTGGCATACGACCGTTCGCGCTTACAAAGACAGCCCGGTCTATGACTACCTTTTCAACCCGATGAAGGGAATTCCCTTTATCCCGATCGAAGGCGATATACTCGGCTATGTCGACAGCAACGGCGTTGTGATGATCGTTGACGCGACATATATACAGCGTCATATTGCGGGTATACCGATTTCATGACACCAATTTGAATAATCAGTATTACGGGCGGGGCTTCGGCTCCGCCTAATTTTGTCTTGACTTATTCCTTTTCTGTGATATTGTGTTGTGCAGTCGGGAGCGTGATATCATGACCACATTAGAGAACTTTTACTTCGGGAACGTCAATCCGAGTGAGTATACAAATTCCGATATTTCCGGCGACATTTGTCGAAAGTTTGACCATACTTTTGTCACCGAGATATTTGAAGTATATCAAGACAGCGCTATACAAAGTATAAGGCACAGCAGAATGGGTGAAATCGCACTCCGTTACTGTGTCTTATACTGTAGCAAGCAGGGAATTTGTACGGCAAATTCCAAATACAACAGCCCTCAAAGCTGTTGTAAGTCTTTAGGGACACCCTATGGGTACTTGAAGAATCCCGAGTACAAGGGAATCAGAAGGATCATCCGTGGCTGATTGTTGATCCCGAAGCTGCGCCGATCGTTCGAAGGATCTTTGAGATGTACGCTTCAGGTATTGGTATCAGAAGGATATGCGCCACCTTTGAGGAGGAACGTATCCTTGCGCCGGGTGTGTATCTCTTCCGAAAAACAGGAACTAAGGCATTTCATCCGAATCTGGCTAACCCTTATCGCTGGACACTTACTACAGTTAGACGAATGCTCAGCAATCAGTTCTACTGCGGAGACACAGTAAACTTCAAAACCTACAGCAAATCAAACAAGTTGAAGAAAAGGCTGAAAAACGATTCCTCAAAGGTACTGATCTTCAAGGATACGCACGAGCCGATTGTCGACAGAGCGTTGTTCGAGACAGTTCAAAAGCATTTTGCCGGTCGCAAGCGCCCCGATAAAATGGGTGAAATGGATAAGTTCGCAGGATATCTCTACTGCGGCGACTGCGGACGACGGATGTATCTGCACAGGGGTAAATCTATTAGCCCCGAGAAAAATATGTTCCAGTGCGGAAGGTATCAACAGGGCAAACACAACTGTACCGTTCACAATATTAGGGAAAGCGTTATTGACGCCATTGTTCTCGAAAACCTCAAGAAGGTCACATCGTTTGCCAGATCAGAGCCTGAGAAATTCCATGAGTTAACGACAAAGAGAGGTAAAGCTGAGGCTTTAAAGATCGAGAAGAAAGCAGAGAAGGAAAAAGCAACAGCAGAGGCACGCATACAAAAACAAGCCATCAAGGATTTCATCGAAAAAGCCAAGGAGTATGTTGAGATGCCGAAGCTGACCGCAGAGTTGCTTCACACCTTCATTCAGCGGGTAAATGTGTATGAGAAACCGACCAAATACTCACGAACAGAAGGAAATCCTGTCATGATCTACTACAAATACCAGATGACAACAAGCGAACAGTGGCAAATCCTGACCAGTGAAGGATTCTCGGAAGCTGATGATGCCAAAGCAGAGATCGATACGAACACGCCGATTTCCGCATAATAAAGCCAAATAAAAGAAGAAACCGGAAGGCAAAATGCCTTCCGGTGACCTCCCGCCAGTAATTCTCCGTTAAGGACAACTACATATCGAGTCGGCTGTTGTTATTTGACTGACTGTTGATTCTCTACAATCTTTTTGTCACGGATCGTTACCACCTTGTCACAAATTTGCTCGACAGCTTTTTTGTGAGATATAATCACGCAGGTTTTATTTTTTAATGCTCTGAGATTATGCAGCAGCTGCAACTCGGTTTCTTCATCCAGCGCGGAGGTCGCTTCATCCAAGAGAATAACCGGCGCGCCCGTAAGCAGCGCTCTGGCGATGGCGACACGCTGTACCTGTCCTTCGCTCAGTCCTCCCCCATGCTCCGCAATCACGGTATCAAGACCTTCGGGCAGTTCACGGATGAAATCATGCGCGCAGGCAATCTCAGCTGCCTGCATAATATCGGTATCTGTCGCATCCGGCGCAACAAACGCGATATTCTCACGAAGCGTTCCAGAGAGCAGGAAATTGCCCTGCGGCACATAGGAAAAGAGCTTTCTCAGACTTTTATCAACGGCGTAGTCTTTTGCCGCCGTATGAATATAGATACGACCCTCTTTTGGCTGATAAACGCTCAGCAGGAGCTTCATCAGCGTACTTTTTCCGATTCCAGAGATGCCCTCGACCGCAACAAAATCTCCCTTATTGATCGTCAGGAAAGTTTGGTCGAGCACGATATCCCGATCAAAGGCAAAGCTGATGTTCTCAAAACAAATGCCCTCCATCGCGCGATACAGCTCAGCAGCGTCGATATCGCTGTTGAGTTCCTGTTCATCCGGCAAATTCTCGATTTCGATCATTCTCTCTGCGGACGCCAGCGCGTTGAAGTAGGTCGGAAAGATATTGGTCATACCCTGGATCGGCGTGCGAATCTGTCCGATCAGGGAGGTAATCTGCATCAACACACCGTATGAGATCGCACCGTAAAACAGTTGGTACGCGCCCCAGGAAAGCCCCCATACAAACGCAAATGAAAACAGTGCAGAAATACCGGTACCGGTGATGATGGAATAAATATTGCGCTTGCGCTGGGAACGGTAGCTCTCTTCCTGGAGGACAAAAGCCGATTCTCTCATCTTATCCTGCGCGCCGAAGGTTTTAATCATCAAGAGCGAACCGAGTCCCTCCTGCATGAACGAACGCACCTTGCCTTCTTTTTCCTGCACGTCCTTGTGCAAACGTTTCGTAACAGGCTTGAACAGTGACGCGATGACAAATACCAACGCTCCGCCGACAACAAACACCAATGCGAAAATCAGGTCAATCCTGACCAAAATATAAAAAATACCGACAATCTTCACGATGAAGAAAACCAGGCTGGGAATGATCGACACGATCGCCGATGACACCACACTGATATCGTTTGTCAGGCGGTTCATCAGCTCGCCCGAGTGGTACGCGGAGATATCGGCGTACTCTTTCATCATCATCGCGTGAAAGAGGTTATTCTTCATGCTGATATCGAGCTTGGCTTTGATCTTAAAAACAAAATTGCGGGCTAAAATCAGAGTGACGATCTGCACCGCCGTAATCCCGAAGTACAACAGCGCGTAGCGGATGACCTCGCTGAGCTGACCGCCCTGTACGCCCTTGACAGCAGCGTCGACCAGCTCACGGGCAAAAACCGTGTTATAAACACCGATGA
>CACWTM010000143.1 GCA_902763855.1 uncultured Ruminococcus sp.
CCCGATCGACAGGGTGATCCAAATTTCTATAAAAGAATATTGACACAGAAATAATAACAGTCATTTCGAGGAGGACGGGCACGCATGCACGGTACTCCGTGGCAATGACTGCATTACTTTTCAACAAAAAAGCGGGAGCAGTTTTCTGCCCCCGCAATTCTTTGCGTTATTTCAGATCAGCGATCCGAATTATTTTACCATGCTGGCAACTTCAGCGGCGAAATCGTCCTGACGCTTCTCGATGCCCTCGCCCTTCTCAAAGCGGATGAACTTCTTGATAGCGATGGAGCCGCCGAGCTTCTTCGCGGTAGCCTCGGTGTACTTGCCGACGGTCAGGCTGTTGTCCTTAACGAACTCCTGATCGACAAGGCAGTTCTCCTTGTAGTACTTGCCGAGCTTACCCTCAACGATCTTGTGCAGGACCTGCTCGGGCTTGTTAGCCATCTTGGGATCGTTCTTCATCTGCTCGACCATGATGTTCTTCTCATGCTCGATGACCTCAGCGGGAACCTCAGCCTCGCAGAGGTAGGGGGTATTCAGCGCAGCGATCTGCATCGCAACGTCCTTGCCGTAAGCAACGAACTCAGGGCTAGCCGCGTCGAGGTCGGTGTCGAAGTTGACCAGAACACCGATCTTGCCGCCTGCGTGTACATAAGCAACGCAAGCGCCGTCAACCAGCTCAAAGCGGCGAATCTGGATGTTCTCGCCGATGGTCAGAACCTTCTCCTGCAGCAGCTCTGCAACGGTCATCTCGGAGCCGACAGCCTTGGTAGCCAGCAGCGCCTCAACGTCAGCCGGAGCAGTCTCCATAACGGTCTGAGCGCAGGTGTTTACAAAAGCCTGGAAGTCAGCGTTCTTCGCAACGAAGTCGGTCTCAGCATTGACCTCGATGACAACACCCTTGGTGTTGGTCTCGTTGGTGATCGCCAGAGCAATACCCTCGGCGGCGATACGGTCAGCCTTCTTCGCCTGCTTCGCCAGACCCTGCTTTCTTAATACGTCAATAGCGGCGTCCATGTCGCCGTTCGCTTCGGTAAGAGCCTTTTTGCAGTCCATCATACCGCAACCGGTCTTCTCACGAAGAGCCTTTACATCCTGAGCTGTAAATGCCATATAAATCAAATCCTTCCATATATAATGTTTTATTAACACATGATAGCGAGAGGAAAAGATCATTTAGGAATCAGGTGAGGGCGGAGCCCTCCATTCACTATTCACTATTCACTATTCACTATTCACCGCGGCAACGCCGCATATTACTCTTCTACGATGTCTGCCTCTGCCTCTTCGGGCTGAGCAGCAGCGCCCATCTGGCCTTCCTTGCCCTCGATGATCGCGTTCGCCATCGCGCCGGAGATCAGCTTGACCGCACGGATCGCGTCGTCGTTACCGGGGATAACGTAGTCAACATCATCGGGATCGCAGTTGGTGTCGACGATCGCAACGATCGGGATACCGAGCTTCTTCGCCTCAGAAACAGCGATCTTCTCTTTTCTCGGGTCAACGATGAAGAGGGCGCCGGGCATCTCGGTCATTTCCTTGATACCGCCGAGGAACTTCTCAAGCTTCTCGATCTCGAGGTTGAGCTTGATGACTTCCTTCTTGGGCAGGAGATCGAACGTACCGTCCTCCTCCATGGTGCGGAGCTGCTTTAAGCGGCCGATTCTTCTGCGGATAGTGGTGAAGTTGGTGAGCATACCGCCGAGCCATCTTGCGTTTACATAGTAAGCGCCGGCGCGGGTAGCCTCATCCTTTACGGACTCCATAGCCTGCTTCTTGGTGCCGACGAAGAGCACGTTCTTGCCTTCCATAGAGATCTCGCGGATGAAGTTGTACGCTTCCTCGAGCTTGACAACGGTCTTCTGCAGGTCGATGATGTAGATGCCGTTGCGCTCGGTGAAGATGTAGGGAGCCATCTTAGGGTTCCATCTTCTTGTCTGGTGACCGAAGTGTACGCCGGCCTCCAGAAGCTGTTTCATAGAAACTACTGCCATTTTTTCCTCCTTAGGTTAAAAACCTCCGTTGCGGCTTTAGATTTTGACAGGACAGCCCTGCAATCGGAAATCGAGAATCAGAAGTGAGAATGAGAGAAGCCGGTACGTTTCGATTCGCACAAACCTGCATTCGGCAAATACAAAACGGGTGCGGGTGTCCCGCCCTTCACCATTCATTATTCATTATTCTCTATTCACTTTTGCAAAGGCACCCAACTGTCAAGCCGTCAACGTGCGTAATGCCTAAGTATTTTACCATAAATAAGAAAAGAAATCAAGCGTTTTCCAAGGAAAATGCTTGATTTCTCAAAACTTTTTTCAGTTTTCAGAGGGATCAGAAATCGAAGAATCTGACGTAGCCGTAAGATACGACGAATTCCTGAGCCTCGTGCCAGGGGCTGGAGCAAATGTCGCTCGCGTAGAACACGCGGATGGAATGCTGTACAGCCGAGTTGCCCTGGTCAAAGATGTAGTTGACGACCTCAGCGCAGGTAGAGGACGGCGTGATGGACATGGAGCCATAGTAGCCGTTCTGATAAAACAGATCCTGCATGCTGCTGTAGTTGCCGCTGACATAGGTATCGCGGATGCACTGTGCGACCAGCGCCATACCGTTGAAGCCCATGCTGCCCGCCTCACCCATGAGCATATGCTCTACGGCGTCTCTGTCGCTGTCGGAGAGAGATACGCAGTAGCTCACATAGTTGGGATCGGGGTTAGCGATGTCGAGCAGATAGTCGCCGGAGTACGACGCAGAAGCGCTGCTGGAGTCGCTGTAGGATTCTTGGCTGGTTGAGTAGCTGCTGTAGGACGAATCGTCCTCAGACGCGGTGTAGTAGCTCTCGCTCGCGGAAGAGGTCGACTCGGACTTCTTCTGGGGAGCGGTCGTCTCGGCGGGTTCGGTGGCCTTCTCTTCGTCGGACTTCTGCGCCTTGATCGCGAGCTGTTCGCTGACGACCTCCTGCGCTTCCTTCTTCGCCGCGTCGATGATGTTCGCTCTCTGCGCGAGCAGGAGGGCTTCATCATCCATAGTTATATTAGTATCTGTCGTTTTGGTTTCTGTTTTAGTGGTCTCACTTGCAGCTCCTACAACCGGCGCAAGAATCAGAGCGATGGTCAAAAGCAAAGAAATGCACAGACCCAGTGCAACAACTCTGCGTGATACGCGAATCGTTTCTGTACTCATAATTCTGCCTCCTTTACATAGTAGTCAATCGTGAATCCGATAGAAAATGTCGCAGTTATCCCAAGGATCTGCTTCATTTCGTGTCTTATTAAACCATAAAATTACAAGAATTGCAAGTTTGTTACTTTTTCATTTTAATTCTTTAAAAGCACCATAATCGCGTTTATTTTCCGTTTTCGCAAATTGTTTTATCAAAACTGTACATATTCCACAATATTCTGTAGTGCAATTTGCTATCATACACAAATTTTATTGGTGACAAAAGTTTACAAATTAGTGACGATTTCTTGCGCTATTTACCTTTTTTTGCACCGAAGAGTCGACCAAAATCGCGTCCTCCCCTATCAAACGTATTTTATCCCACGGGATAAAGCAGTCGTCCGACCTTCCGAGGAAGAACAAAAACCGCGGTCTGCCGTAAACGATCAGCGCCACGACCCGGGCGTTATGGGTATCGACCTCCAGATCGTCCACATATCCGATCCGACACCCATTATTGGCGTTGATGACCTCCTTCTTGCGGAGCTCCTGTAATCTGCATGGCATAAGCCCACCTCGTTATACAATCTCTGTATAACATAGTATGAAGTTTAAACGAAAAATATGAATATCCCTAGGCGGATTATTTGAACAAGCTGTAAATTGTCAAAATACACTTGACAAATCATTCTACACCATGTAGAATATAGTCATACTACACGGTGTAGAACGCAAAAAAGGATGTGATACCATGAATGAGACAACACTCGGCGCGGCGGAATCAAAATTCGCCGATATCATCTGGGAGAACGAGCCGCTCTCCTCATCCGCTCTGTCAAAGCTCAGCGAACAGCAGCTCGGCTGGAAAAAGACGACCTCCTTCACCGTACTGAAACGTCTGTGCAACAAGGGACTGTTCCAAAATGAGAAGGGCACGGTCACGTCCCTGATCTCCCGCGAGGATTTTTATTCAAGACAGAGCGCGCAGTATGTGGAGGAGAACTTCAACGGCTCTCTGCCCGCGTTTATCGCGGCTTTCACCAAAAACAAAAGCCTGAGCGCGGAGGAGGTCACGGCGCTCAAAAGGCTGATCGACGAATTTGAGGAATAAGTTATGACGGATGTTTTCAAACAGATCTTGCAGTTCAGCATCCAGGCGGGGCTAATAGTACTCGCGCTGATCGTTCTGCGCCTGATCCTGCGGAAAGCGCCGCGCTCCCTGATCTGTTCTCTGTGGGCGCTTGTCGCGGTGCGGCTTCTTCTCCCCTTCTCCGTACAAAGTGTTTTCAGTCTTGTCCCCGACACCGAGGTCGTCGCGCGCGCAGTCGGCAGCTTTGCGACAGAGCGGATCACGACCGCTGTATCCGATAATCCGCAAGTCTTTCTCCCATCTTCCGACAGCTCAGCCGTCAAAGAACATACCGACAGGATATGGAACGAGCTTCCGCATATCGCTGCATATGTCTGGGCGGCGGGCGTTCTGATCATGCTGGTCTACGCGCTGATCAGCTACCTTCGGCTTTACCGGCTCACAAGGGAGAAGGTCAAAGCGGACGACCACTGGCTCTGTGACAAAATCACTTCTCCCTTCATCCTCGGATTATTCCGTCCGAGAATTATCCTTCCATTCACCGTCAGTGAAGCGGACAAGCCCTATATCCTCGCGCATGAGCGGGCGCACCTCAAACGGTATGATCATTTATGGAAGCCGCTGGGCTTTCTCCTGCTCTCGGTCTACTGGTTCAATCCGCTGTTGTGGGTCGCCTACATC
>CACWTM010000144.1 GCA_902763855.1 uncultured Ruminococcus sp.
TGAATTGAAAAAACTCTTTAAAAAGTATTGACATGATAATAACATTATGATATTATCATAGTGAAATAATTCATTGGGCGCCCTTTCGGATTATTATCAACACTACTGCTTACAGATTGAACACAAACGATTTTTATCCAGCCGTAATAATCAGGAGGCATAATATGTATATCAAATTCTTACCGAACGAGTATGTGATCCGCTACAAAAAGGGTAAACAGATAGCTGCCGGCAGAGGTCTGTCCTTTTATTACCTTGACAAAAGTACCTCTGTCGCGGTAGTACCGGTCTCCGTGATGGATACCGACTTCATCTTTGAGGAGCAGACTGAGGATTTTCAGAATGTGACGGTGCAGGGTCAGCTGGCATATCGCGTTACCGACTATGAAAAAATTGCGGAGATGCTGAATTTCACCGCCGATCTCAGAACCAAAAAATACTATGACGAACCGCTCAAGAAGCTCTCCAAACGCATCATCAATATCGTCGACGTCCTCATCAAAAACCGCGTCAGCGCCATCGGATTGACGCAGGCGATTCAGGCAGAAAGAACCTTTGCAGGCGAGATATTCGAAGAGCTCAAGTCGATCGAAGAAGTTCGTTTGTTGGGGGTAGAGGTAACAGGCTTCTCCATCCTCAGGATCAGCGCTAACAACGAGACCCATCGTGCGCTGGAAGCGCGCACCCGCGAGGAGATCCAGAAAGAAAGCGACGACGCGCTGTATGAGCGCCGAAACGCCTCGATCGAGCAGGAGAGAAAGGTCAAGGAAAACGAACTGAATACCGAGATCTCCGTTGAAGAAAAGAAGAAGCAGATCCGTGAGACAGAGATCGCGACCAAGCGGATGATCCTCGAGAAAGAAAACGAACTCGAACGTATCCGCATCAACGCTCAAACCGAACAGGCGCGGATCGAGACCGTCGCGAAAGCAGAGCGTGAACAGATGAGGATCGACGCGCAGATCGAGATCGAGCGCAAGCGCAAGGAACTCGCCGAGATGCGGCTGGAAAACGCGAAGAAGGACGCGGACGCCGAAGCCTATCGCATCGGAGCCGTGATGGACGCGTATAACCGTCTGAGCCCCGAGGTGCTGGTCGCGCTGGCAACACTGAACATGGAACCCGAGCGGATGATCGCAGCCGCGTTCGAGAAGCTCGCCGCCAACAGCGAAAAGATCGGCACACTGAATATCACGCCCGATTTGCTTGAAAGCCTGACCGCTAAACCATAAGAAACGAGGGTAATATATGAAACGCTTAACCGATAGAAAGATCGTATTGATCACACAGAAAACAAGGCTTGAGGATCTGATCAAGCGCTATAACACCGTCGGTCAGGCGCAATTCTACATCGAGCATTACGGCGGGGACTTCGAAGATTACCTCATCGAGGATCGAACCTATCACGATGCAGTCCGGTGTGCCGTATCCTATCTGGAGAGTTACGGAAGATTACAGATCATAGACCGGGAATTTGTCCCGGGATTCCTCTTCGGAGAAAAGGATCTGGTCGTTGTGATCGGTCGCGACGGATTGGTCGCCAACTCGCTCAAGTACCTCAGCACCCAGAAGCTCATCGGCATCAATCCCGATCCCGCGCGCTGGGACGGCGTACTGCTGCCGTTTACCGCCCCGGATCTTGAGAAAATCGTACCGGAAACCGACAGCGGGATCAGACGTGTCAGAAATATCACCATGGCACAAGCGACCCTCAACAACGGTCAGACCCTCATCGGCGTCAATGATATCTTCATCGGTCAGCGCACCCACGCGTCGGCACGCTATACGCTGACCGCCGGCTCAGAAAGTGAACAGCAGAGCTCCAGCGGGATCATCGTATCGACGGGACTGGGGGCGACAGGATGGCTGAAAAGCATCCTTGCCGGAGCAAGCGGCATCGACCGCTTCTGCGGCGTAAGAGAACAACCGCGTATCGACAGTGCTTTCACATGGGAGTCCGACTACCTGTACTATACCGTTCGCGAACCCTATCCGAGCAGAACCACCGGCGTGGATCTGGTGTTCGGAACAGTCAGTCGGAACGCTCCGCTGAAGATCGCCTCGCAAATGGCGTATAACGGCGTGATCTTCAGCGACGGAATGGAGCAGGACTATATCGAATTCAACTCCGGCGCTGCCGTGGAGATCGGGATCTGCTGCAATAAGGGAAATCTGGTCATATAGATCAAAAAGCACCCCGGCAGCCTATCTTGACAAGTCAATTCTCACATGATATTATCATTTTGAGATTAACTAATCGAGGTGATTCTCTTTGCAAGAAGAAGAAAAATTTTTAGAAACCTATTCAATGGATGATTATCCTCGCCCTTCGGTGACCGCCGACATCGTCGTTTTCAAGCTGAGATCGAAGAAGTCGGATAACTTCCGCAAGGATTCGCACAGTGTCCTGTCTCTGCTGCTGATCCGCCGCGGCGGTCATCCCTACAAGGATTGTTGGGCGCTGCCGGGAGGATTCCTCTCTCCGGGAGAGACAATCGAGGACTGCGCACTCAGAGAGGTCGAGGAAGAGACCTCTGTCGTACCGGCGTCACTCATGTCGATCGGAATGTTCAGCGAGCCGGGGCGCGATCCCCGCGGCTGGATCATCTCTAACGCTTTTGTCAGCGTGATCGGCAACACGGAGGAGACCCAGCGATCGGGTGACGACGCCGCCGACGCCCAGTGGTTCGACGTCAGCTTTGAGCAGAATGAAACAGGGGAATATCTCCTGCGGCTCAGTCATGACGACGTTGTTCTCAGCGCCGAATTGTATGAGGAAAAAAGCCGCTTCGGCATCACCGCATTTGTTATCCGCGACAGCGGCGGACTCGCCTTTGATCATGCGGCGATGATCGCAAGGGCGCTGACAGCGCTACGAAACGGCGCAAAGGATTTTGAATTCATTTTCGATTTCCTGCCCGAAAAATTCACGCTCACGGAACTGCAGAACGTCCAGGAAGCCGTGATGAACATCTCGGTGCTTTCCGCCAATTTCCGCCGAAAGGTCTCCGGTCTGGTGACAGAGACCGACGAATATACTGAAGGCGCGGGGCATCGTCCCGCAAAACTGTATAAACGCAAATAAACTCTGTCTGTATCAACAGAAGAAAGGAACTGCTCATGAAACACTTTTTAATCGTAGTCGACATGCAAAAGGACTTCGTAGACGGCGCTCTCGGCACCAAAGAGGCTGTAGCGATCGTCCCCGAGGTCGTGAAAAAGATCGAGAGCTTTGACGGCGAGATCTTCGCAACCTTTGATACGCACGGCGAGAATTATATGCAGACCATGGAGGGCAGGAATCTCCCTGTACCTCACTGCATCAAGGGAACACCGGGCTGGCAGCTCGATGAGAATGTTGCCGCCGCTCTGGAAAAGAAGGGCTATACTCCTGTGGAGAAGGTCACGTTTGGTGCGGCACAGCTCCCCGGACTGGTCATGCAAGCCTGTGACGGAGAGCCGTGTGATATCGAGCTGATCGGTCTTTGCACCGATATCTGCGTGGTATCTAACGCGCTGCTCTTGAAAGCGATCTTCTGTGAGTCTCCTATTTGCGTAGATTCCTCCTGCTGTGCGGGTGTCACGCCCGAAAAACACGAGGCGGCTCTCGAGACCATGAGAAGCTGTCAGATAGAGGTAAAGTGAGATAACATGCAGTATCCCAGAGCCACAACGGACGCGTCGCCAACACCTGCAACCTCTCCGAGGACTGGGTCGGCTGCTCCACCCGCTACGGCGACAGCGTGGGCGATTTCAGCCCTTGCTCGCACCTGACGGTCGACGAGATCAAACAGATCGGCAGACTGCTCGGACTCCCCTCAGAGCTGGTCGACAAGGTACCCTCCGACGGGCTGTGCGGCAAGACCGACGAGGATAATCTCGGCTTCACCTACGCGGAGCTTGACCGCTACATCCGCACCGGCGAGATCGACAACTTGGAGCATAAAGAACTGATCGACCATAAACACAAGGTCAATCTGTTCAAATTACAACTGATGCCCGCCTTCAATCCCGGGCTCGGCACGGCGATAGATTGAACGGAGGAAAGATATGGAACCGGGAAAAGATCGGATATCAGACCTAAGCGGTTATTTATATCGTATGCAAAAAACGATGATCGACAAAATGTTTTTCATCGACAAAATATTTGAGCCCATAGAGTGTATCGTGGACTTCGGCTGTGCAAACGGAGAACTCATCAAGATGCTTCAATACTTCTTTGACGAGTATCGCTATATTGGATATGACCTGAGCGATAAGATGATAGCCGAAGCAAAAAAGAATGTTCCGAAAGCTCGTTTTTATACGGATTGGGACAGTATTGACGCCGATTTTGAGCATAGCTTGCTGAATATCTCGAGCGTCATCCATGAGGTATACAGCTACTGTCCCGATGAGGAGATCGAGCTGTTTTGGCACAGGGTCTTTGACAGCGGATTTCGCTATATAACGATCCGCGATATGATGGTATCCGAGGATACCGAGCGTCCCGCGTCGGAGCATGATCTGCGTTGTGTATGCAGTCACAACGGCTTTTCGACACAGCTTTCTGATTATGAAGGCGTGTGGGGCAATATCCGTACAGAAAAACAGTTGATCCATTATCTGCTGAAGTACAGCTATACGCAAAACTGGGAGCGCGAGGTCAGAGAAAACTATCTCGGGCTGTCTGCGGAGAGGCTGCTGAAGCGGATCCCCGACAACTATCACATCACATACAAAGAACATTATACCCTGCCGTATATTGCGTGGCAGGTCAAAAGGGATTTCGGCATTGAGCTTAAAACTCCTACGCATATTAAACTCGTATTAGAAAGGATCTGAGGTGAATCATCATGAAATTTGACCCGATTGTTATATCTTTGCTTGACAGCGACCTGTATAAATTCAATATGGATCAG
>CACWTM010000145.1 GCA_902763855.1 uncultured Ruminococcus sp.
GTGACGGAACGTCTCGCGGACCAGCCCGTGGATATGCTGGAGATCAATATTTCCTGCCCGAATGTTCACGAAGGCGGAAAAGCCTTCGGCCAGGACCCCGCGATGGTGCAGAAGGTGACGGAAGCGGTGAAGCGCGTCGCAAAGCAGCCGGTCATCATGAAGCTGACTCCCAACGTGACGGACATCACCGAGATCGCCCGGGCTGCGGAGGCAGGCGGCGCCGACGCGCTGTCCCTGATCAACACCCTCACGGGCATGAAGATCGATATCCACAGGCGGAGCTTCGTGCTTGCCAACAAGACCGGAGGCATGTCCGGACCGGCCATCAAGCCGGTGGCTGTCCGCATGGTGTATCAGACCGCCAGGGCAGTGAAGGTGCCGGTCATCGGCATGGGCGGTATCGCCTGCGCGGACGACGCCATCGAATTCCTGCTGGCGGGCGCTTCCGCGGTGGCAGTGGGGACCGCGAACTTCATCGACCCGTATGTGACGGCTGAAATCGTGGACGGGATACGGGATTATATGCTAAGATATGGCGTGGAACGCGTGACGGATCTTGTGGGAGCGGTCCGGGGCTGATACCGGCCGCAGAACAGGAGTATAAATGGAACAGTACAAGAAAGAATTCATTGAGTTTATGATCGACTGCCAGGTCCTGAAGTTCGGAGATTTCGTGACCAAGAGCGGCAGAAAGACCCCCTTCTTTGTCAACACCGGTTTTTACCGCACCGGTTCCCAGCTCCGGAGACTCGGCGCATACTACGCCCAGGCGATCCGCGACAACTTCGGAACGGATTTTCAGATCCTGTTCGGACCGGCGTACAAGGGCATTCCGCTCTGCGTGGCTGCATCCATGGAGCTTTCCGCTCTCTGCGGCGCGGACATCGGCTACTGCTCCAACCGGAAGGAAGTCAAGGACCATGGAGACAAAGGCATTCTGCTCGGCAGTCCCGTGAAGGACGGCGACAAAGTGGTCATCATCGAGGATGTGACCACGGCGGGCACCAGCATCGCCGAGACGATGCCGATCCTGAAGGCACAGGGAGATGTGGATGTCCTGGGTCTTGTGGTGAGCGTGGACCGCTGCGAGCGGGGACAGGGCGAGAAGAGCGCCCTTCAGGAGGTCTCCGAAAAATATGGCATGAAGACCTGCGCCATCGTGACCATGAAGGAAGTGGTGGAGCATCTCTGGAACAATCCGTACAACGGGAAGATCATCATCGATGACGAGCTGAAGGGACGCATCGACGATTATTACAGCCAGTACGGAATCGGCGGAAAGCTCTGACCCTGCAAGTATGGAACGCATCAAACCGCGGCACCGCGGGACAGGTGTGGTACTGTTCCTTTTCTATCTCGCGTGTCTTTCCTATTTTCTGTTCTTTTCAGAAGCTCTGGGAAGAACAGAAGCAGAAGAGTATCACTACAATCTGGAGCTGTTCAAGGAGATCCTGCGTTTCTGGAACTACAGGGGGCAGGTGGGGTGGCATGCTTTTTTCCTGAATACTGCGGGAAATGTGGCGGCTTTCGTTCCTTTCGGCTTTTTTCTTCCGGTCGTCCTGGGGAGACGCTGCGGTTTTCCGGCAGCCCTTCTGACCGGCTGCCAGTTTTCTCTGACGGTCGAGATGATCCAGTTCTGCACCAGGACCGGGAGCTTTGACGTGGATGATATTTTTCTGAATACTCTGGGTGCAGGCACAGGATATCTTCTGTTTCTGCTCTGCTATCATGCGCTGCCGCCTGCGGAGGGGCCTGCGGAAGGAGGTGCCGAATAGCAGCTGTATGTTCAATTACAACAGAAAAAAATACCGTTTTCTGACACCGGTAAACAAAAAGAATGACGAATCCATTCTGGAACGTCCGGAGTTCATGTATCCGGATCCGAAAAGCGGGAAGGATAAAAAGACGGACACCACGGAGATGGTGAATTACCTGAGAAAGCCGCGCTCCGAAGCGGGCAGCACCGCGCTGTTTGCCGCTGTCGTGGCCCTGCTTCTCACGTTTCTCAGCGGATGGCTGATGGTCAGGTCCCTGGGGAACCCGCCGCTGAATGTGTCGGCCGTCGCGTTCAGCGCGATGATCTTTTCGGAAGAGCTGACGATATCGCCCTCTTCATATAAAGGCTGTACATACTTCTTGAAAATCTCGATATAATCCTCGCCCTGCTGAACAAAATGGGTTTTGATCGCGTGGCGCATGTAGGTCACACCGTTGACGGTAATCTCGACCTTCTTGCCTTCGTTTGCAACAAATTCCATGATTTCACCTCATCTGCCTTGAAAAAGGTAGCAATTTTACAAAATGTATGATATACTGGGTTTTGCGATACAAGATATATTGTTTCCGGCTTCTATACCGAAAGCTACGCATATATGTGTATTATAAGATAATTTGCCGAAAAATTCAACAGTATTATTACCGATAATATCATTTTCAACCAAGGGATTATTATGACTAATAACGAACAACTATTTGAAATAAACGGTCAGGTGGAGAGCCTGATCTACCGCAACGAAGCCAACGGCTACACGGTTCTGGAACTCAGCGGTGAAGAAACGCTGATAACCGCGACAGGCGTCATGCCGCTGGTCAACGTAGGTGAAAGCGTCAAGCTTTTCGGTGTGTTCAAAAACCATCCGACCTACGGCGAACAGTTCGCGGTATCCGCCTTTGAGCGCTCGATGCCCGAAAACCTCGACGGTATCCTCAAATACCTCTCCAGCGGCGCGATCAAAGGGATAGGACCCTCGACCGCGCGCAGGCTGGTCACCGAGTTTGGGGCGGACACGCTGTCAGTCATGGAAAATGAGCCGGAACGCATCGCCAAGCTAAAAGGTATCTCGCTGAAAAAGGCACAGGATATCAGCGAACAGCTCAAAAGCGTTGTCGGCATCCGCGAGCTGATGATCTATCTTGCAGCGTACAACGTGTCTACGAACGCCGCCGTGCGTATCTGGAAGAAATACGGCAACGGCGCTGTTGCCGCGATCGAAGAAAATCCCTATGTGCTGTGTGAAGAAGGCTTCGGGATATCCTTTGAAACCGCCGATATGATCGCGCTCTCTCAGAACACCACTGCCGACGCGCGTATCCGCGTACGCGCCGCGCTGTCATTTGTCTTAAAGCACAACCAATTAAACGGTCACACCTGTCTGCCCGCAGACAAGCTGATCGAAGCGACCGCGGGCCTGCTGGAGATCGACCCGCTCTCCTGTGAAGCGGCGCTCAAAGAAATGATCGGGGACAGTTCCCTGATCCTCGATACCATCGACGAAAAAGACTGTATCTTCCTTCCCTCCCTATACGACGGCGAGACCTACATCGCCGCGCGGATGAAAATGCTCCTGCGGTTCCCCGCTGCGGCGATCGGCGGCGCAGAGGAAAAGATAACAGCGATCGAACATGAAACAGGCATGGAATACGCCGCCCTGCAAAAGAAAGCGATATCCGACGCTTTAACCACGGGTCTGCTGATCCTGACCGGCGGGCCCGGCACAGGCAAGACAACTACCCTCAACGCTATTATCCGACTGCTCAAAGAAAGCGGTCAAAGGGTCTCTTTATGCGCGCCTACGGGCAGAGCCGCCCAGCGGATGACCGCCGTGACCGGCGTGGAAGCGAAAACCATCCACCGCATGCTCGAGGTCAGCTATGATATCGAGGATAAGCCTGTCTTCAAGAAAAACGAACGCAATCTGCTGAACACCGACGCGCTGATCGTCGACGAGGTCAGCATGGTGGACACCGCCCTGCTCGAAAGCCTGATGCGAGCGCTCCCCCTATCCTGCCGTCTGATCCTGGTCGGCGACAGCAACCAGCTCCCCTCGGTCGGCGCGGGCAACGTCCTGCACGACCTGATCGCGTCCGACATCATCCCTATCGTCACACTCAACGAAATCTTTCGCCAGTCGATGCAGAGCCTGATTGTCACCAATGCTCATAAGATCATCAAAGGCGTCATGCCCGACATCCGTATCAGGGACAACGACTTTTTCTTTATGCCCGACAGCAATCAGGAAAGCATCGCCGCTACCGTCGGCGACCTGTGCGCAAGAAGGCTCAAAAACGCTTACGGCTACAACCTGCACGAAAACATTCAGGTGCTCTCCCCTACGCGCAAAGGCGTTTTGGGCACCTATGAGCTGAACAATCGCTTGCAGGCGCTCGTCAACCCCAACCCCTCGCGCGGCGTAAAGGTCGGATACTACACGCTTTATGAAGGCGACAAGGTCATGCAGAGCCGCAATAACTACGATATCCTGTGGAATAAGGACAGCGGCGATTACGGCGAAGGCATCTTCAACGGCGACATCGGCGTGATGGTCGAGGTTAACAACGCTTCAAAAATCTACAAGGTGCGTTTTGACGATCGTATCGCGACCTACGACGGCGACAGCGTCAGCGATCTGGAGCTTGCCTACGCCTGCACCGTCCATAAAAGCCAAGGCAACGAATTTGACTGTGTCATCCTCCCGATGTTCCGCTCGGCGCCCCAGCTGATGTACCGCAATCTGCTGTATACCGCCGTCACCCGCGCGAAAAAAATGCTGATTATGATCGGCGACGAAAGCGCGCTGAGATTTATGGTGGAGAACAACCGCCGTATCCGCCGCTACACCGGACTAAAAGCGTTTTTGCAGAGGGAATGAGATGGAGTATCTTCGTTATTTAGGAGCGCTGATTTACCCCGAATACTGCCCGTATTGCAGCCGCATGATCGAACCGTTACAGATTGCCTGCGCCGGATGCTACAAC
Source organism: uncultured Ruminococcus sp. (assembly GCA_902763855.1). Taxonomy (GTDB): domain Bacteria; phylum Bacillota; class Clostridia; order Oscillospirales; family Acutalibacteraceae; genus Ruminococcoides. The sequence goes on from CACWTM010000145.1 coordinate 4,756, forward strand.
GAAGTGCGCCGCAAACACCTTGCGATTTTGGGCGGTGCAAGAGGGTTTCGCTGTGTATCATCTTTTGTCTACGAC
>CACWTM010000146.1 GCA_902763855.1 uncultured Ruminococcus sp.
ATGGTATGATTATATCATCTATTTTTTTATTTTGCTATATCCTCCTGCCCTCTGGTTTCATTCATCGTGGCGCCGTCTCGCGGCATGGGGATTTAGTATGGAAAGCGAACAAGCAAGTCGGAGAAGGATGAAAACTTGATTGTATGATCGGCAAGGATTATTTAAACATAAGGCCTTTTGTTTCGGTGGAAATCGGCTTGAGTACAGTTTCGATCAAAGATATTTACTATGAAATCACGCATTATTTGAATTATCATTCTATATGGCTGATAATCGTCGCGTTCGTTCTGTTTACGGCAGGTTGGAGACTGCTTGAATATCGGCTGTATCGCAGCCGATAGCTGTATACAACGGTGAACGCCGTTTTGTTTGCGGCGTCGGTGTTTTTTGTGATGAGCTGCACACTGTTGTTCAGAGACCCGGACGCCCGGCAAGAGGTTTCACCGATCCCTTTTGATATCATCATGCGCGCCTTGGAAGATCAGGTGGTGTTCAAATCTATGGTGATGAATATAGCGCTGTTTCTTCCGTTGTCGCTGTTTGGGTGCAGTTTGTTTCGCTGCTGTTCCCCAAAAGCGGCTGTGATCTTCCTTGTTTCGGGAACGGTGTTTTCGATCTTGATAGAAACCCTGCAGTACCTGCTGCGCCTCGGGCAGGCGGATGTGGATGATGTGCTTTGCAACGTGGCGGGACTGTTGATCGGTTATTTGCTCTATCGCCTGCATGATCGTTATATCATTGGCGCTCGCAAACCTCACGCGCATACCCGAAAATGAGGCTCAGGGTTTTTCGAACGGCGTTTAAGTTGAAAAATTAGCAGATTACAGCACAACGCTCACGGGAGTTCCGTGAGCGTTGCTTACTGAGTGAGGTTTTTTGAAAAGAAGTGAGATAATCTATGTAATCAAGTCCGCGATACGGTTGGTAGGCGGCTTGTAAAAAACTGTCGATCCTGCGAGATTCGCGATCAGCGGTTTGTCGTGTTCTGGGTGGGCGCCTGAGTCGGTTTGGGAGCCTGAGTCGGTTTGGGAGCCTGAGTCGGTTTGGGAGCCTGCGTGGGCTTCTGGGTCGGCGCCTGTGTGGGCTTGGGCGCCTGTGTAGGCTTTTGTGTCGGCTTCTGTGCGGGTTTTTGGGTGGCCTTCTGAGCAGCCTGCTGAGTCGGTTTGACTGTTGCGACGACCGTTGCCTGTGTCGGCAGCTGTTTCTTGGCTGATTCGGCGTTTGCCGAGGTACAGAAGTAGACGGTGAGGCAGGTGCTGACTGCGACGACGGCAACCATGATCGTGGCGACCAACACCTTTGCGGCGCTTGATTTTTTGCCGTTGTTCGGGTTATTCGGATAATTCGGGTTATTCGGATAATTCTGGTTGTTCGGCATGTTCATGCCGGGATCAGCGCCGACGCCGTTGTAGTTGTCAAAGTTATCGCCGAAGCTATTGCCGTATATCCGGTCACGGTTGACGTTCGCGGCATCGTATCTCTCGTCGTACTTTTCGTCGAATCTCTCGGTGCGGTTTGTGTCCATGTTCTCCATGGCGGCGTGTCTCATTTCGTTGTTGTTGTAAGTGTTTTTCATGGCGTGATCCCCTTTCATTTGATCTTTGGATTTGTTGGGTCGAGGTGTTGGTTTCTTGACTGTGATTACACTATAGCAGACCCACTGTGACAACAGTATGACAAAAATCGGGGAATTTGAAAAAATCCGAAAAATTTTTTCAGGTCTTGTATCATGTATAGAAAAAGCGCCTTCGCTTCGGTGAAGGCGCGTGATGCGTTACAGGATCTGTTTTCCTCTGCAATATTTGGCTGTGAGAGCTTTGATATCGCCGCTAAGATAGATCGCGCGCTCCAGACGTTCTCTGACCGACAGCTCCTGCGGATGGGGCAAACGGCTGTCGTCGATGACGATCGCGTCGAACTCGAAGCCCTCTTCAAAGGCGCCGACCTTGCCGAAGAACTCGCCGCCGCCCTTGGTCGCCATGTAAAAGGCCTCGTCGACCGACAACGGCTGACAGCTGTTGTCTACGATCCGCCAGTAGAGCTTGCTGACCTGCAGGGCTTCTGTCATCGCGGTGAACAGACTCTCTGTCTGACCTCCCGCGACGTCTGAGCCGAGTCCTACGCGCAGACCGAGGTCAAGGTATTTGCGGATGGGTGCGATACCCGAGGCGACGTTCATATTGGACGCGGGACAGTGGGCGATGAACACGCCGTTTTCTTTCATCAGGGCGATTTCTTCGTCGGACGAGTAGACACAGTGCGCCATGATTGCTTTCTGCGGCTTTCCGAACAGCCCGAAGCGATTGTAAGCTTCTGCGTAAAAGGCGGTATCGGGACACAGCTCCCTGACCCAAGCGATCTCGCCGGGATTCTCGCTCAGGTGCGACTGGACGCAGACGCCGTATTGTTCGCTGAGTTTTCCGATTCCTTCCATACATTCGTCGGTGCAGGACGGCACAAAGCGCGGTGTGACGATGGGGTAGGTGTTGTGATAGCGGGTGAGGGTTTCTCGGAGAAAACGTTCGGTTTCGGCGATGGATTCCCGTGCTGAGCCTTCGCGCAGGGTATCGGGGCTGTTGCGATCCATGTTCAGCTTGCCGACGCAGCTGACGATCCCCGTCTGTTCCATCTTGTCCATCAAAAGCTCCGTCGCTTCACGGTGCAGCGTGCCGAAGACTGCCATTCTTGTTGTGGCGCTGTGCTTGACGGCGTTTGTGAAGATGTCATAGGCTTTTTCGGCATAGTCGAGATCGCGGTACTTTGCTTCTTCGGGAAAGGCGTAGTGATCGAGCCAGCTTAGCAGCTCCATGTCCATGCCCAGCCCGCGGTAAGCGTACTGCGGCGCGTGGATGTGCAGATCGACCATGCCGGGCATGACGAGCTTGCCCGTATCGTCTTGCAGGGGCAGATCACGGTACGGTTCGGGGATTTCCGTGAACACGCCCTGACAAACGCCGTTTTTGCAAACGACATAGCTGTTCTCTCGGGTGAGGATCGTATTTTTATCGGTACTCGTACAGATATCGCCGCGGATGATGAAGCTGCTCATAGGAACCTCCCTGTCTGTGAGAAATGAGGGGCGGATTTTTGCGCACCCGTTTATCATGATATGGAAGCGTTTTATCGAGACTCCCGCCTGCATATTATATGCTCTGTCTGCATTATACTCCTTTTCAAATCTATATGCAAGAAAGGGGGTTAAATTGCCACAGGCGAATTATGGAACATCGGCAAACGCCGGGTTTGTTCACAATTTGTTAAAAATGATAAAATAAACTAATTCGGCAGTAACAAATTTGACACTATTTCGAATTGTAAACTTTTTGAGGATTATGTATAATGATTTTGTCAGCGTTGCCCTATAGCGGCCAACGCCGGTTAAAATCCTTATATTTATATTATCAGGAGGAAAAAATGAAGAAAATTGTTGCTATTGTCTTAGCTGTACTGTTCGTATGCGGTGCGCTGGCTGCCTGCGGCGGCTCTAACGCCAACGCTAATAACGGCGCTGCTACTGCCGATCAGAAGAAGACTGACTTCAAGGCCGGTTTCATCTTCTTGCATGATGAAAACTCCACCTATGACCTCAACTTCATCAACGCTGCAAAGGCTGCCTGTGAGAACCTCGGCGTTGAGTGCATTCTCAAGACCAACATCGGTGAAACCAACGACTGCAAAAACACCGCTCTTGATCTGGTAGACCAGGGCTGCGGCTTTGTATTTGCCGATTCTTTCGGTCATGAGGACTTCATGATCGCCGCGGCAAAAGAGTGCCCGGACGTTCAGTTCTCTCACGCTACCGGTACCAAGGCTCACACCGAGAACCTCGCGAACTTCCACAACGCTTTCGCTTCTATCTACGAGGGTCGTTATCTCGCAGGTGTTGCCGCGGGTCTGAAGCTCAACGAGATGATCGAAGCAGGCAAAATCACCGCTGAAGAGGCTAAGATCGGTTATGTCGGCGCTTACACCTACGCAGAGGTTAAGTCCGGTTACACCTCTTTCTTCCTCGGCGCTCGCTCCATCTGCCCGACCGCTACCATGGAGGTTCAGTTCACCGGTTCCTGGTATGACGAGACCGCAGAGAAGGAAGCTGCTACCACTCTGATTAACAACAAGTGTGTTCTGATCTCTCAGCACGCTGATTCCATGGGCGCTCCGACCGCTTGTGAGGACGCGGGTGTGCCCGACGTTTCCTACAACGGTTCTACTGTTGAGTCCTGCCCCAACACCTTTATCGTATCCTCCAGAATCGACTGGACTCCCTACCTCGAGTACGCGATCAAGGCCGCTATGAACGGCGACAAGATCGACGCTGACTGGACCGGCACTCTGGCTACCCAGTCTGTTGTTCTGACCGACGTCAACGATAAGGCTGCCGCCAAGGATACCCAGGCTAAGATCGACGAGGTCAAGGCGAAGCTCGAGAGCGGCGAGATCCACGTATTCGATACCGCTACCTTCACCGTGAAGGGCGAGACCCTCACCTCTTACATGGCTGACGTTGACACCGACGCTGAGTACAAGGGTGACACCGAGGTTATCGCAGACGGTTACTTCCACGAGTCTGAGTATCGCTCCGCGCCTTACTTCGATCTCGACATTGACGGTATTACTCTGCTGAACACCGCATTCTAATCATAACCATCAAATATCGTAAAGGGAAGCTGTTTTTTTGCGGCTTCCCTTTACGTGGTTTATTCATCTAATTAGAAATTAGGAATTATACTAATCCTTAATAAAAACCTTTATCATCTATTGCGCTATATTTCGTATAGCTTTGTTGTCGTCGTCGTTCGCTGTACTCTGAAGGCATATCCGGTTGGT
>CACWTM010000147.1 GCA_902763855.1 uncultured Ruminococcus sp.
GTCAGCGCCATCAACCCGGCATAAATCAGAATAAGACCGGCAAAAATCCCCATCAGGATCGAATACCCGTACTCCATATCTTTCACCCTCAGTTTCAAGTCTGATTATTCATTATGATAACAGATCATACAGATATTGTCTACAAGGATTTGCTTGAAAGCTGCTGAATCGCCATATCACGAAAAGCTGTATATTTCTTCTCAGGGATCGGCAGCTGAGTGCCATCAGACAGCGTTAGCTTAAACCGCCGGATGTTTCGGATATAACCGGGATTGACCAGATAGCTCTGATGACACCTGAGGAACAGATGATGATATCTTTTTTCAAGCGCAGATACACTTGTAAGCACCTCGACCGATTCTCCATCGACAGTATGCAGGATACTGTGTCTGCTCTCGTGAGCCGCTTCAATGTATACAACGGTATCGGAAAGGATAAAGTAATCCGAACGGTCAAGTCCGTGGAAGTGGATGCGATCACCGTTTTGTCTGAGAGAAGCGCTGCTGTAATAGATCTGATGAAAGTTTTTCGGATATATCGTATCCTCCTCATGCATGGAATGAGGGTTGGAGATATGACAGAGCAGTATCCTTGGCTGTTTCTCTTTGCTGCCGTTCTCATCCTCAATCATACGCTCGCACCAAGTCAGGAGCAGGCGCTGATATAGGGTGATGTCATGGTGATCGGGATAGTGCGTAGTAACGTGATAACTCAACATCACATCGCAAGACGAAGGATGAGCGCTTGTGTGCATGACCTCGATATTTCCCAAGGAAAAGGACAGAGAGTGGTCCTCGGCGTTCCATACCTCGATCATCTTTTCCCTACCGTGCAGGAATTGTCCCTCCGCGGGGCCATACCACAGCGCGTCATCATCCATAGCACACAAGAACGGCATATAGTCGTTATCATAGTATTTCATAATCAGTTCAGCCGAGAGATCGGCAATCTGTTGTTGGTTCATCTTCTTGCTCCCGATTTGGTGTTGCTGTCATTATATCAAAAAGGCTATGGCGGAGCAAGTGTTTTTTACAAAAATACAAGTCATTTTCGGAAATCTATTGATGTTAGAAATAGTGATATAGTAAAATGATATCGTAATAAAGGTACTGACCTGATGGATCGCAAGGAGGATTGAACATGAAGAAGATCACCATGAGAGTATTAGCCGCGCTCCTTTCCGTATGCGTGCTGTTCGGCGCTCTTTCTGTGAGCGCGACTGCGGCAAATGTTACGCTTGCTCCGACAGGAATGCAGATATTTGTCCGCACCCTGACCGGAAAGACAGTCACGCTTGAGGTCGAGTCCAGTGATACGATCGAGAATATTAAGAGTAAGATACACGAAAAAGAAGGTATCGTGCCGGATCAGCAGAGGCTCATCTTCGCCGGTAAGCAGCTCGAGGACGGACGCACCCTCGCGGATTATAACATTCAGAAGGAATCCACCCTGCATCTTGTACTGCGCATCAGAGGCGAAGATAAAGAGGATGTTATCAGCTACAACCTTTGGGTTGGCGGCATACAGGTCACCTCCGAGAACTGCGATGCGATCCCCTCCGTGACAGAGGGAACCGTAAGCTATGATCCTGAGTCTGGCACACTGATGCTGGATAACGCCCAAGGCGTCAAAGGCGAGTATTACGGCGCTTTGATACATTCGCGCCTTGCCACCCTCAACATCCTTTTGTCGGGCAACAACCTTTTGAACGCAAGTTATGAACAGAATGGAGAACTTACGTGTTGCAGCTCAGCCTTCAGCTCGTTCGGAAATATGGTCTTCTCTGCTGAATCTGACGGCAGACTGACCTTAGACGGCTTTGAAAATCCTGTATACGCTTTTGAAAAAAGATTACAATAAACAGATGAAGGCATCAGCATCAGCGGAACGAAAACATCGGTTGATGTAACTTGCAGCAACATCGCCGTATCTTCCTATTCGGGGGCGATCGCCCTCTCTGATGACGTGGAGATCGCTGCTCCGAAGGGCGGCTCTGTCGGAACATGGTGCGGCAGACCTGCCATCGTCAATGAAGACGGCTCCGGCGCTACTGAGGTGAAGATCGCTTCTCTGTGCACCGTGATCTGGCGCCGTGCTTCTAATTACATGCCTTATGAACAAAAAACCTATTTTTGGGACGAGGACGAACCGACCACCGACTATCTGCCGAAGTATTCGGACGATACAAATATCTATACTTTTAATAAATGGGACGAGGGCACGGTCGACGGAACGGTAAAGACCTATTATCCCTTGTTCACCACGACAAAAAAGACAGCGCCCACCTTCTTCCTGACGACTGATAAAGATATTTATCATATGGGAGAAGCGGTCACGCTGACAGGTTATTTATTGAGTGAAGAGGTAACCGCGCTTGACCGTAACATCTATCAATCGTACAGAATCGCTCTTTATGGTATTCCCGGCAGAGATCCTTTCGATCCTGTCCTTCTCAAAGCAACCAGTCAAGAAGGGATGTTCACTTATACATGGAGGAATGTCTCGACGAACGGGAAGTATGACGGTACCTACACCGTGACCGCAGAATTTGACGGCTCAGAGGATTACAGGGCGATGACAGCGCAGGCAACCTTCACGTATGATTCCAACATCGGCAACGAAGAATACAACGGCGGATATATCAACGGTCAGGGAGACGGAACGTACCTGTGGTTTGATGAAGACGGCGCGCTGCTCGACTTCAAGCGCAGCGACGGAAGCGGTCCGGCGCCTGTTACATCCGTTGTTCCCACAAAGCAGGAGACGGAAGATACCATCTATCTGTTCTCAGGCTGGAAGCTGATGAACAATTACCGCTACAGACCCTCCTACCGCTGGTATAATCTCAAGTGCTATCGCCCGGAATTTCTTGAAGTGCCTAAAATCTGCACTGTCAACATTGACCTTGCCGGTCACGGAGAGGACATTACTGTAGAGGTACCCGGCGGCGCAAGGTTCTTTGACGCTCTGGATAATGCCGGAGTGTTTGAGACGCTTGAAGCGATGGAGACCAAGGACTTTATCTTCCGCGATCTGGCGACGAAGCCGCTGACAGAATTTGCGGACGAAGAGGAATACGGCGAGGACGCGAACGCTCTTTTGAATACCGCAGTCACATCAGACATGACCGTGTATGCCTGCTTCTACACCAAGATCAAGGAGGTAGCACTGACGCTTGAGCGTCCCGTCATAGGTACGACCGTCACAATGACGGAATACATCCAAAATCCCGCTCCCGTACTGGCTGTTGAAGACGGCGCACATTATTCTATCTACTCAGATCTCGACTATCAGTACTCTCAGTGGTATACAAATGACAACGGTGAATACCGCATATTTGAGGGTGCTTTTGAGGAAGGCGGGACTTATTATGTTGATTGTCTGCTCACGCCTGACTTCGGCTACTGGATGGATAATGATACCGTTGTAACCGCGAACGGCGCGACAGTGTCGGAAGCAAGCGGTCGGATGTATTTGTCCGTATCATTATCCGCTCAGGCTGTACATCCCGCAATACTCGGCGACGCTGACGGGGACGGCAGTGTTACTGTAATCGATACAACCTGGATCCAACGTTATTTAGCTGATATGAAAGTACCGAATGCTTTCAACGAAGCTGCAGCCGATGCGGGCGCAGATGGTGACGTCTCAATTATTGACGCAACATGGATTCAGCGTTGGCTTGCGGAGATGACGATCCCCTATCCTATCGGGAAAACAATATGATTATTATCCACCCTTCTTATTTTTCGGAAGGGTGGATTATTTATCTACCGCCTGCCTTACCGAACATCGCCGCTTTGTAATCAGGTGCGATGACCTGAAGAAGATATCTTTCATTACCGCAACGATACAGACATGTTCCTCGCTCAGGATACTTGATCAGTTCGAGCTCAGACGGCTCCACCATCAGAGCATCCATATACTCATATATAGTACATCTATCATTTAGAGGTTTCTAAAAAGCAACTTATTACTGAGGCTTTATGTGTTTATTCACAACATCATAACTACCGCCTCCACGTGGGTCGCGGCAACAAAATGATGTCACATCCCGTATTCTTGCTCGCCGGCTAGGGTGACAGACGGAATATGTATTACCATACATGATATGGCTGATCTTTAAACGCCTTCCAAAGAAGCTCGCGCGCTGTCTTTGAAGGATGGGAAACACACTCCCACTTATCCTTTTCTATCACCATCGTATCTCTTTCGGCTGTGTTGTATTTCTTCCAGTCCGCGCCATCGACGGTTGGATCTCCTGTCTTTGCAAAGCTGATCCACGCTTTCTGGGCTTTTGCGGCTACATCGGGATCAACTTCTCCGGCGCATTGATCCGCCTCCATATTATTGAATATATAGGGCAGTTCAACAGCATGAACCGCGCTCTTATACATATCATCTCTGGTTGAAGGTACTTTCCAAAGATATACGTAGGTTTCTCCTCCGGCGTCTGCGAACCTATCGGCAAAATCAAGTATCTCGTATCTCCACAGTTCTGATATAACCCCTGACTTGGCAAGAGCAGACTTGACCATTTCATCGCCTGCGTATTCCTCGGGAACGATGCTCTCTTCATATCGGATAAGCTCTTCGACCGCTGCTTTTCCGTCCTTATCCGTCATATAGCGGGCTTCAGCGATCATACCATCCATTCCTTCTACCCAAGAATTGAATTTCTCCTGTGTGGTTTTTCCTATGGAATCCTCTTGAAAGTAATTCCATTCATCGGTATTAGTGCCAATGATCAGCTGTATCCCACTCTTTGCGGCATTCTCGATCGCCTTGTCGAAGTCTTCGGGAATGATATCCCCGTCGGTACGGCGATCATCTTCTCGGCGTCGATTTTCATCCACTCTTCACCGGAGATTGCCAAGAGCTCTTTCATGTTTTTTGCGCCGCTTGATTGCATGATGAACTCTGCATATTTCTGCGCGTCTTCTCTGCTTTTGGGCGCAACCTGTCCGCTCTGAGCGATAGCTCTCTTGAACAATCCTCTTGCCTTGGGCGAGATCGTCAGAGCGGTAGTGGACCATGCGCCCGCCGATTCACCGAATATGGTAACATTATCGGGATCTCCTCCGAATCCGCTTATATTCTTTTGTATCCACTGCAACGCGGCGATATGATCACGGATCCCGAGGTTGATATCCGTGTATTCTTCTCCGCCTTCGACCTTTGAAAAATCCGCAAACGACATGAGCCCGAGACGATAATTACAGGTTACTATGATAACATCGTCGTGAGCCTTCGCAAAACTCTGTCCGTTATATACGGGATCCGTCGTTCCGCCCCATCCGTAGGCTCCCCCATGGAAGAACACCATTACGGGTTTGAGGTCTTCACTGCCGACGATCCCTTCGTTCTCCCAGATGTTCAGCGTCAGACAGTCTTCACTTTTAGGTGAAAATGACGCCAGCTCGGACGGCCACTCATACTGCAGCGCGGTGTATCCGAAATCGTAGCATTCGATCTCCCGATCACTCGGATCCGGAGCCTGAGGCGCTTTCCAGCGAAGCTCATTCACAGGAGGTTTTGCAAACGGGACTCCTTTGAAGGATGTGACTCCGTCTGTGGAATTTCCAAGCATGATACCGTTTTCACAGACAACCTTCACCGCCTCGTTACCCTTTGCGGCATCTTCCGTTTCGGTTGAAGGTGATGAGTTTGTGCACGCCGAAAGAATAAGAAGACAAAGCGCAAGCACGGCAGTCATCAGTCGTTTCAGATTCTTTTTCATCATAAATCCTCCTATCATACCTCACTTTTAAGCGGTTTGCGGGGAGCGCGGAGATAAAGGGTATTCACACCGTTCTGATAACTCCACTGAGGCGTCAAGCCGAGATTAGCAAGAAGCTTCTCCGACAGCTCAAAATCGGACGACTGATCAAAGCACTCTCCTTCATATTTGATGAAAATATACGGAACGCCGAATCTTTTATCGGCGACAAAAGCACATTTTACTTTTCCTTCAAAGTGTTCAGAGATGTTCAGCAGCTGGTCTTCCATTGCAAGCTGTACGCGAAGATTATCACGCTTATTTACGCGGCATTCATTCAGCCATCTTTTGATAAGGCTTGAAATATAATCTACTCCCACACGGTCAAGCAGTATTTCTTCTTCTGTATGATTATTTCTCATCATTATTGCGGCATCCTCCTTCTCAACATATTACCGCTCTATTATAATCAATAGTCTCCGAACAGTCAACAAATCAGGCGCGTTTATACTAATTTCATAGCGAAAAAAGAGAAGTCGCTTTTTTTTACGGCTTCTCTTTTTTCATGACGTGCCTTTTTACAGTCCCTTTATTTGACTGAGTAACTGCCGAGATAGCGGAAGGTGAAATTGCTGTCTTGGGTCAGCTTCTGATAATTCTCATAACTGCAAGCGCTGCATTCTATCAGATAGTGATAATTTCCGAGTTCTGTTTTCTCAGGTCTGTCGTGCAGGGCGACAAGCGTGATTCCGAGCTTATCCATTTCAGCTGTCAGCTTCGGTAAATCCTTTGCACAGCCGCTTGCGATAAATGCAAGGCGGTCTGACGCCACCGTCGCAGGCACATCCTTTGAAAGCACATAAAAACGGGTTTTGTTTTTATCGTTATTCTGGATCCCCGCTGCAAGGATTTCCAAGCCGTAAACATCCGCACAACCTGCCGACGCTATCGCCGCGCAGGATTTATCCTTCCCGTCCGCAACCATTTTTGCGCCTTCGGCTGTGGATGACGCTTCGATCACATCAGCGTTGGGAAGATTCTTTGCAAGCCACTCTTTTCCCTGAGCGATGCCTTGCTTGTGCGAATACACGGTTTTGATATTCTCGAGCGCCGTTCCCGGAAGCACGAGCAGATTTTGGCTTATGGGCAACTCGACCTCACCGACAACGGATACATTCTCGTTCGCAATCAGCGTATCCACATAATCGATCACGGCGCCGCCGATCGTGTTTTCCTGCGGGATAACGGCATAATTGCTCTCGCCTTCCGTCAGCGCCTGCACAGCTTTCGGAACGGTTTCATAAGGGAGATAACTACCTTTACCGTCAAAGAATTTCTCGCACGCTTCCTGCGTATAAGTGCCTTCGGGTCCGAGATAACTTACCGTCGCCGCGTCATAGTTGATCTGTACGGGCGTGCCTTCCGCTACATTCTGATTGGAACATCCTATCAGCAAAACGCACAGCATAACCGCCAACAGAAGGGAAACTGTCTTTTTCATAAGCTCACCGCCTTTTAGTGATAGCAACATGATACTGCATTTTCAGCATACTGTCAAACTTAAAGATTGATGCTGATATTACTATAACATATCAAATCTATCAAAACAATATGGTTTATGCGACTTTTCTTTTTGCGCGAAAAGCCCCTGCGATCTTATGGCTCGCAGGGGCTTTTATAAACGGTCATAGCCTCATTGATTGCTCTGATAAAGTCTTGCATAAAATGTCCTCTTTCCATCTGATCATCCGCTTTGGACGCTACATTGAGGCAGCACATAATTGCCACCCCAAAGAAACCTCCGACAAATAGTCCAATAAAAAATCCTATCATTATTCCTCCTATGATCTTATGTAAGCAAACAGGCACCGGTTCCCCGATGCCTGCAAATTATTATTGATTAAAAAATCCTATCATTATTCCTCCTATGATCTTATGTAAGCAAACAGGCACCGGTTCCCCGATGCCTGCAAATTATTATTGATTAAGATACTCAATTGTGAAATACTCCGGCGGAACTGCCTTTGCCTGCCACACGTTATTTGAAGACAGATACAATTCATGACCATCCTCAACAAACCTCTTGGCATCAATGATAAGGACGACAGGCTTTCCGTGCCTCTTCCCTACCTTGACTGCTGTTTCAAAGTCCGGCGAAATATGAACAAACTGTCTGCTCATAGGAATCAGTCCATGTTGCATGATTGAATCCAAGAACCGTGTAGCTGTTCCGTGATAAAGATGCTCCGGCGGTTCGGGCTTTTCCATTTCGATGACCACACCCGGAATCGAATGTCCCTGATTGGCGCGAATCTTAGTTCTTTGTTCGTTGAAGGAGTATCTTCCCTTCTCATCTTGGGCGACGATCTGTTCCACAACGCTTCTTGTCACCTCGTGGTATCTTTCCTTCAGTGCCTTAATTATGGTGTTTACATCTGCCCAACCGCCGTTTAGATCTATAAATAATGGATCTGTGCAGTGGCGGAGCATATAGGACATCTTCTTGCTGATCTTAGTAAGTTCCATAGATGACTTTCCTTTCGAATCCTTATCTATTAAAATACTCCGGCGATTCATGAAAGTCAACTATATTATTGCTTACATCATCATATTCATATCTTCAGCTTGGAACATAGCAGCATATGATTCAACAGCGCCGGCGATCTTATCCATATCAGACAAAGTCGGTTGATATCCATACCATTCCGTCTCACCGTTATACGTCCATGCGTGAACGCCTCTATTAATGTTTCCGCCTTTGGTTCCAAGTATATTGCTAAAGTTGAAGTGTTGCGAGTCGACCTCCCCTTCCGTGCGATTAAGGATCTTAACAGCCAGCGCAGGATAACTATCGGACACACCTTGGGTAGTAAATCTCACCTTGATTCGCACATCCTCATCCAGCCGACCTATCATGCAGTTTCCACAGAAATAGGGATTATCGATCACTTCGCTGTTTTCAAACATCTTGCGAAGATTGTTTTCAAA
>CACWTM010000148.1 GCA_902763855.1 uncultured Ruminococcus sp.
GTGTAATGAAGTTGGATAGATTGCACTGTAAGATTCTTCGACAAGCTCAGAATGACACTAAAAGGGGCTATCGCGTTTCTTAATGCGACAGCCCCTTTTGTTATCACTCGTGCTTTTTTGAACGGTACTGCAGGTAAAACAGCAGCGCGGTGCCCATCAGGGCGTGGGTATACTCTCCCTTGCCGTAATCGCGTATCACCTCGTCGACGGGCTTTGACAAGAAGCTCAGCAGTTCATCGTCGTCGAGTTTCTGCGTCCCTGTCGGGACAAGCTCCTCCGCGAGATAGACATGATATTGATTGCAGAACAGCGCGGGATTGGGGCTGACAGTGCCCAGGTGAAGGAGCCTGCCCGCTTTGAAGCCGGTTTCCTCCAACAGCTCGCGCCGGGCGGCGGTCGCCGCGTCCTCTCCCCTGTCGACCACGCCGCCGGGAAACTCAAGGCTCAGGCACTGTGCCGCGTGACGCCACTGACGCACCAGCAAAAACCGACCCTCGTACTCGGCGATGACCTGTACCCAGTCGGGCGCGTCCATCGCGATATAATCGCCCTGTATCCCTGTCGCGGAGACCTCTGCCTGCTGTGTTACATCAAAGACGGGGGTGTGCAGGAGCCTCTTTGTTTCGGTGATCTCCCATTTCAAACGATCGTTATCCATCGCTTATTCCTCAAACAGCGGAGTCGAGAAGTAACGTTCGGCGGTATCGGGCAGGACGGTGACGACCGTCTTGCCGGGGCCGAGCTTTTTCGCAAGCTTCAGCGCGGCGGCGACGTTGGTTCCGCTGGAGATACCGCACATCAAGCCTTCTTCTCGCGCCAGACGCTTAGCGGTCTCGAGCGCTTCTTCATCCGAAACGACATAGATATGATCGTAGATCTCCTGATTCAGGATGCCGGGGATCAGTCCGTCGCCGATACCCATCTGGATATGCGTGCCGATGGTGCCGCCGGCTAAGATCGCGGCATTCTCCGGCTCGACCGCCCAGATCTCGAGGTCGGGGTACTGCGCCTTGAGCACCTCGCCGATACCGGTCAGGGTGCCGCCCGTGCCGATACCGGAGCAGAAGCCGTCGATATTGTCGGCGCACTGCTGCATGATCTCCAGCGCGGTATACTTCTTATGCGCGCGAACATTGTTGATGTTCTCGAACTGCTGGGGAACGAACACGCGCGGATCCTTCTCCTTCATTTTCAGCGCGGTTTGCAGGCACTCGTCGATGCACGCGCCGATATCGCCCGCGTCGTGGATGAGCATGACCTTCGCGCCGTAGTGCTTAATCAGCTTTCTGCGCTCGATGCTGACCGAGTCGGGCATGACGATAATGGTCTTGTAGCCCTTGACCGCGCCCACCAGCGCCAGACCGATGCCTTGGTTGCCCGAGGTCGGCTCGACGATGATGCTGTCGGGCTTGAGCTCGCCCTTTTTCTCGGCATGGTTAATCATGTTCAGCGCGGTACGGGTCTTGATCGAACCGCCGACGTTCAGCGCTTCAAACTTGACCAGCACCTCGGCGCTGTCCTTGTCCACCATACGGTTGAGACGGATCAGAGGGGTCTGACCGACCGCCTCGAGCACGTTATTGTATATCATTGTGGTCACCTAACCTTATAATTTCTTGCCGCACTTGGTGCAGAACTGTGCTCCCGGCGCTGTCGGCGTTCCGCAGTTGGTACAGAACCTCTTTTGCGGCGCGGAGGGCTGCTGTACAGGCTGCGCCTCCGGCTGAGGGCGGTATGTCATCGGCGAAGCGGGCATGCCGGTCTCATATGCCAAAAACTGATTCAGCTCCAGCGCCACAGGCTGCGCCTGCGCTCCGACGACAGCGTTGACAAAGATCAACACATCGTCGGCATGCTTCTGGTACCTCGCGCCGAACGCCTGCACGATGGTGTAGTGCATGTCGACCGCGGTGCCGTTGTTGTACGGCATGAAGTGGATCGTCAGCGCGCCGCCGTTCATGTTGTATTTGAAAGAATAGTTCAATCCGAAATTGACCGTCTTGTAAGGATCGACCTTGCATTGTTTGCCGAACTTCCGGTTTGCCGCCTGTACGAACGCGTCGAATACCGGCTGTACCGGCAGCGGATAAAAATAAAACAAATCTCTGCGCATAAAGTCCTCCGATGATTTTGTTCAACCGCCATCTATTTTAACAGATTTCAGCTATGAATACAATACTCAGGCGTCAAGATCGCCCTTCATATTCTCTAACGAGTCGACGGTGATCTTACAGCCCTCTTTGACGTGTTGCATAATGAACTTCATGATGTTCTCGGGAACGCCGACACAGCCGCCCGTGTAGGTGCGGTTGACCCTGAAGCAGTGCAAAAAGAACGCAAAGCCCTTTTCTTCCTCACACTCCGCGTTATAGCCCATGTTCAGCACATACTGATACGCGTAGTCGAAGTCGGCGATGTGCTCGCTGTTCTCGGTATCGAGCCCGGGCACATCCTTGACGCTGACCAGCTCATTGAAGTGCATCCCCTCGCGCGCGTCGCCCGACCAGTAATAGCTGTCATCCACCTTGGTATATGCCATCTGACAGCCGGGATCATCGGCAAGGCCGAAGGCTTTGTCGATCGTAAAGGTGCCGACAGGGGTATAGCAGTCGTTGATGTTCGCTTCTCCCAAGCCGTCCTGTCCGATAAAGCCGGGGGTCGCGATGAGCTGCTGCCACTTACCGTTTTCATCCTTCTCGTGCATGGTCACATACGCCGTCGTTTTGTCGACGCCCGCGACCACGATGAGCTGTTCTGCACCCTTTGCCGCCTCCAGCTCGGTCACCCATTTCGGTGATTCCGTCACAGCCTGTTTGGAGAAATACAGGCTTTCGGTTTGAAGCTTAGGCGTTTTCTGCGGCGTACAGCCGACAAAGGCGCACACCGACAATATCACGATCATTATGATCGCGGCAGCTTTTTTAACGGATTTCATCACAAATCCCTCCATCCATGGTTTTGAAATCATTATAACACGTCTTGACGGTCTGTGTAAACAGGATTCTCCCGCCGAAGCAAGAAATCGTGCTCCGCGCATTTCGCGCCGCCGGATTTGGCGACCAGTCCGCCGACATATTCGTTCAAAAAGCGATAGGTCTTTTCCTGCAGGGTCTTGCCGTCATAATCTTTGATAGCCTGGGGTATCTTGACCGGATCATCGAAATCGAGCGCGAGGTGCCGATCTTGCCGAAGTTGGAATAAAGGTAATCGCGCACGATATCCGTCTCGCTCACACCGAGAAGCGCTTCGATACAATACGCAACCATTCCCGTGCGGTCTGTGCCGATCGCGCAACAGGTGATTCGAAAGCGATCACAAGGACAACCAAACGCTCCTTTGCTCTCGTTTTAGTATCCGGCGTCATGATACCTGCCTCCTTCTTTTTTAGTATAAAGCAAAAAACAGGCAGCCTTATAAAAAGGCAGCCTGCAAATAATTAATGATTCGTGTTTATCGCGCTCTGGACGGCGGCAGTGAAAACAGTATATTCAAATATTCCTTCTATAATCAGCACAGAAGCAATCGCGTTGACTTCGTCAATCCCCTCACTGATGTTGATTTCATAAGCGTTGCCTTTTGTAAACAGCTTTACGTTTACTTCAACAATCGTCTCGCCGTTTGATTTGATCGCGTACTTATCCTGACTGAAAATCCCCTCGATCGTCCAGTCAAATCCTTTGACGGCGTATTTGGGCTTAATCAGAGTGATTTTCGGGACGATTTCTGCAACGACTTTACCGTTCCTGTTAATGACGCAAGTTCCCGTTGAGCTGATTTTTTTCTGGAGCACAGACACTAATTCTCTGCCTTGCGTATCCTCAACACAGTATTTCTTTGCGATCGCAAAATCTCCGCGTACATAGTATCTGATATTTCCGCCTTCATCTGTCACTGCAGCCTTGTCTTTTTGTGACAAAAACCGTTCGCTGATATAAAGCTTCATTCTGACTCACTACCTTTATTAAAGTCTCGGCTTGCTGCCATTATATCATATCAGCCCGACTTTGTCTATCGTTATCCAACAAGCAGGCAATCCCATAAGAAACAGGAGAAAATCGTAGTTTGCGATTCGTTTCAGGGCATAAAAAACAGGCAACCTCATATAAGGCTGCCTGCGATTGCCATAATAGTAACTGCGATAAATCAGAATTTGAATTACGCTCTAACAAGTGCATACATTTTCATATCAATGATACTGCCACATTTCACAGCGTTACTTTTTAATATTCCTTCGCATTTAAATCCTGCCTTTTCCAACGCTCTGCATGAAGCAGTATTATGTGCAAATGGTTCAGCAAAAATACGAATAATATCCGTATTCTCAAATACATATTGACAGACCTGTTTGATTGCATTTGTCATATATCCATTTCCCCAGTAGGGTTCTCCTATGTAATAACCCATTTCAGCGGTTCTACTATGGATATTATCCTGTCGAAATACACCAATGCTTCCAATCACCTTATCATCAAGTGTTATCGCAAATGCGAATGTACTGTCTTTGTCCGACGATAACATCGTTCGGATAAAATCCTCTGCATCCTGTTCTGTGAATGGATAAGGCAGTCCATCCCTAAGGTTATTCATTATTTTAAGATTATTTAAATTGAATGCGAGATCGGATTTATCTTCGATTCTCCATTTTCTTATAGACAGATTCATGCTTTTCCTCCACAAATTCCGATTTGCGCTACTAAGATTATAGCACGGCAACTCCGGTTTGTCTATCAAATAAACGGGCAGCCTCGCAAAAGGCTGCCTTCAATCAGATTTT
>CACWTM010000149.1 GCA_902763855.1 uncultured Ruminococcus sp.
TGTCATAAGGCAAATCGCCTTCAATATCCTAAAAAGCGAGAAAAGCTTCAAGGGTGGCATTACTGACAAGCAGTTCAAATGCCTCCTTGATCCCTCGTATCTCGATAAAATCGTCACAAACTGGCTCTGTTCATAATTTGTTTACTCATTCAAAAACCGTGCCGCCTTTGTTGCTGTTGCTTGACAAACGCACGGCGACTTGCTATAATAATGAAGCTAAACATCATAAGGGCCATTAGCTCAGTTGGTTAGAGCAACCGGCTCATAACCGGTCGGTCCGGGGTTCGAGTCCCTGATGGCCCACCAAAGCATAACAAATCCGAAATCGTCATCATCGGTGACTGTTTCGGATTTGTTCTTTTATATCGCTTTTCATAGTATACCAAAGATTTGGGGCTGTCGCACTAAGACAGCCCCCAAAACTGAACCGGGCAGCCCGAAAGGGTTGCCCGGTCAGTGCTTTCATAGTATAATCTAATTGCTAAAAGAAACCACACAGAAAGCAAGGTAATTATACAATGAAGAGAAGCAGAAATCAACTGGTTTTACCGTTTAATTATGAAGTTTTAATCGACGAGAATGATCCGGTATGGAAACTGGTAGAAATATGTGACACACTGGACTACACACGACTGTATGATGAATACCTCAGACACTGGAGGGCGATCGACCCTGTCGTCATGTTTGAAATACTGGTATTCGCGTATATGAACCGTATCTATTCCAGCCGCGCGATCGAAAAGGCGTGTAAAACCGATGTAAGGTTTATGTGGCTTCTGCAAGGAGAATCCGCGCCCGATCACGCAACTATTGCACGCTTTCAGAACGAACGACTAACGGATGTTATTGAAGATTTGTTCGTTCAGCTTGTCATGAAGCTACATGAGCTTGGTGAAATCAAGTTCAATAACATCTTCATAGACGGAACAAAGATAGAAGCAAACGCCAACCGTTACACTTTTGTCTGGGCAAAGACTGTAGAAAAGAATCTTCAAAAGCTCAACGCAAAGATTAATCAGGAGTTGCCTGAACTGTGCCAAAAGTACGGTATGTCCGAAACGGCTTCATTAGCAGACGTCATTGAGTTTCTTATGAACGCAAGAGATTTACTGGGTATTCAGTTTGTCTATAGCAGAGGTAAACATAAAACAGAGCTTCAGAGAGATTATGACCGTATCTATGAATATCTGGAAAGAATAGAAAGATACCATGAAAGTCAAGCAATCCTCGGCACACGAAAGAGTTATTCCAAAACTGACCTTGACGCAACATTCATGCGGATGAAAGAGGATCACATGAGAAACGGTCAGCTCAAGCCGGCTTACAATGTGCAGATCTGAGTAGAGAGCGAATACATTGTCGGAATAGGACTGTTCTCCAATCCGACAGATACAACAACACTAATACCGTTCTTGGAACGACTGCGAAAAAACATAGGAAGAAAATACACAAACATCATCGCTGACGCAGGATATGCGAGCGAGGAGAATTACACCTATCTTGAAGAGAATGAGCAAAACGCGTACATCAAACCTGCCGACTATGAGATCCGCAAGATAAAGAAATACAAAAGCAACATCTATCGTGTAGAGAATCTCAGCTATGATGAAATCGGTGACTTCTTCACCTGTCCTAACAGCAAAAAGCTGACACACACTTATGACGGCAAGCGTAAAACAGAAAACGGATATGAAGTAGTAAAGAGCTATTATGTTTGTGAAAGCTGCAAAAGTTGTCAACACCGTGAAAAATGTTACAAGGGCAATTACGAAAACAGAAAAATAGCTTTTTCAAAAACATTGGCTCGACAGAAAGCCGAAGCAACTGAGAGAATTACATCTGATGACGGGAATATACTGCGGCAGAATCGTTCCATTCAAGTAGAGGGAGCCTTCGGTGTATTGAAGCAGGACAGGGATTTCAGGCGCTTCTTTACCAGAGGAAAAAATAAGACTGAAACACAGTTTTTCCTGCTTGCTTTCGCTTTCAACATCAATAAACTTCATAACCGCACGATCAGCCAACATTTAGGTGTAGAATTATTTAATCAGGAGGCTGCATAAAACCGATAAGTTTTTAACATTAGCGCAAACCAGAGAGTAGTTTTGCCTACCCTCTGGTTTGTTGTGCTTAGTTATCCTACAATTATCTGGTTTGTTATGCTCACTTCTTCCAAAGTTTAAGGCTGCCACAGAACAAACAGTTTTGCGACAGCCCCTTTGTCTTGTTCTATGTTTTTTGATCCTTGTTTCAGACAACTTCTTCTTTTTATCCTTGCTCTGCGGGGTCCCCGACACGCCCCGCGTGTTGGGGAGAGGAGGAGCCGCCACACGAGGTCAAGGCGTACCAACCGGATACGCCTACCGAGTACGGCGAGTGACGACGACGGATTCACATTTCCAAAGTAGAAGTTTTCCAAGGTAGTCATTGTATCACGCTCCTATCAGCACAACACAATACCACAATTTCTCAATATGTCAAACATTTTTATTCTTAAGATAAACAACATCTTCATCATTTAGGCGGTAACTTCGACTGCCATCTCCATACTGTTGAACTATGCTCCGTCTTTCATAAAATGATAAGTTCCTCTTTTGACGCTGTATCGCCCTCAATGTGGAAGGAGTTGAGCGCGGGTGTATCAGGATCCATCAGAGAGAGGATCAGATAACTCGCTGAGGAATCATAGGCGAGGCGCTTATCTTCATCAGAGGGGCGCGACGGCGTCTCGGGATGGCTGTGCCAGTTCCCGAGCGGCGTCAGACCATTCGCGCGCATATCCTTTACGGCGGCAAGCTGCTCCTTAGGATCCATAGAAAAATGCTCGGGAGAATGATCGGTGTTCGTCAGAAAATAGACCTTTTCGATCGATTTATCCGAACCGTCCTTTTTTCCGGCGATCAGCCCGCATGCTTCGTTCGGCAGCTCCTTTCTTGCATAAGCGACAATTCTTTTATAATCATCTTTGGATAATGTTATCATATCAGACACCGTCACATTCCGCCTGTTCATAATCGACCAGTTCGGTCGTCACAGGATGGTTATGTCCGCCGTGATAAGGCAGCTTCACCTTGCGGAACTCCATCTTGATCGCGTCAAAGGTCAGCAGACTGCCGGTCAGAAGCTCTCCGACGCCTACGATATACTTCACAGCTTCCATCGCCTGCAGCGAACCGATCACGCCGCCCATCGCGCCGATGACGCCCGCTTGCTTACAGGTAGGCACCGCATCCTTGGGAGGGGGATTCTTGAATACGCAGCGGTAGCACGGTCCCTGACCGGGCACATAAGTCATCAGCTGTCCTTTGAAGCGGATGATACCGGCGTGGGAAAACGGCTTCTCCGCCAGCACGCACGCATCGTTGATCAAAAACTTGGCGGGAAAATTGTCGGTGCCGTCGATAATGAAATCATAATCCTTGATCAGGTCAAGGATATTGGTGCTGTCGACAAAGGTATGATAGGTAACGACTTTTACGTCCGGATTCATCGCCTCCATCGTTTCCTTTGCAGACTCGACCTTCGGCTTGCCGACGTCTGCGGTCGCATGGATGATCTGACGCTGAAGGTTGGAGAGGTCGACCTCATCTGCATCGGCGATACCGATAGTGCCTACGCCTGCCGCGGCAAGATACATTGCCGCCGGAGCGCCTAAGCCCCCTGCGCCGATGATCAGCACCTTAGCGTTCATCAACTTCTTCTGTCCCTTGACGCCGACTTCCTTCAATATGATATGGCGGGAGTAGCGTTCGATCTGCTCGTTGGTAAAAGCCATCAGCGACCTCCTCCCATGAAATACAGGAATTCTACGGTATCGCCGTCCTTGAGGGCGGTAGACTCAAATGCGCCGCTGTCGACAAACTCGTCGTTGACAGAAACGCTGACATAGTCGGGGGTTTCCACATTTTCGGCGACGATCAGCTCCCTGATGGTGATACCGTCACGATACTCTTTCTTTTCTCCTGCTACGGTAATGATCATGATTTAATCTCCTTTATCAATATTGATTAATGACACGGATGATCTGTGCCTTATTCAGAGCGCCGTGAAGGCGTTCTTTTTCTTCGCCGTTTTTGAAAAACAACAGCGTCGGTGCGCTGAGCACTTCATATTCATCTACCAGTTCCTTGTTGAAGCCGGTGTTGATCTTGGCGATTTTCAGTTTGTCTTTGAACTCCTTCTCGATCTCATAGAGGATCGGCGAGAGCCGTTTGCACGGCACACAGCCGTCAAGATAGAAGTCAACGATCACCAATCCGTCGGCTTTTGTAACCTCGGTGAAAAAATTGTCTTTATTGACCGAAACTGACATCATTCTCCCACCTTTCTGACAATCAGGTCATAGGTGCCGTCATCGTTATCGATCAGCTTCAATATCTGATGACCCTCTTCTTTTATACTGCGCGGCACGTTCTGCACCGGCTCGCCGTCGTTCATACGGATCGACAGCACCTGACCCTCATCAAGCTCCTCCAGAGCGACCTTTGCCTTTACAAAGGTTGTCGGACATACCACATCGGTGATATCTACATTTTCGTCAATCTTAAATTCAGCCATTGTATGCCTCCAAAATCACTTCTTTGAATTTGTCTCTCCCCACCCTGTCGATCGCAAACTTAAAGCGCTCGCCTGCGTTGGCGTTGTCCTCAAAAAAGCGTATTGCCGCGTCGCAGATCTCAAGCAGCTTTTCCTTATCCTCGATAAAAGGGATGATCGGCTCGCCCTTGGCG
>CACWTM010000150.1 GCA_902763855.1 uncultured Ruminococcus sp.
ATATGCAATACATGGGCAAGCCATTCTCCAACGAAGAACTCGAAAGCCTTATGCCCTGGAGCGAAGAGATGAAGCAGTCCATCATAAGCAGAACAAAATAAGTAACAGAATAATTTAAAGCTATTGAGATAAATGTGTCAAACCCTCCGTCAGAAAACGGAGGGTTTAGTGTTTACGGGGTGGTTATTAAGCGGTTACGTAGCAACAAACTGAGCGGGCATACAAATCTTTTTTACTTTATTAGAAACGAGCAGTTTCTTATAAAGCAAAAAAGCGGCACGACAAACGCCGTACCGCTCTGAATGCTGGTATTCTTATTGATCGGACTTTTCTTCGTCGGCTTTCTGATCGTCAGCCTTTTCTTCAACGGCTTCGTCAGACTTTTTGTCCGCTTCCTCGATCGCCTCGATATCCTCTTTCAGTTCAGAGAAATCGAACTCGAACTCTACGCCGCACATCGGGCACTTGAGCTCGCCCTCAATCAGCGCGTCCTCGTCGAGGATAGTGGTCTCGCCGCAGGAAGGGCAGGTAACCTCGTAGTAGGCTTCGTCGTCGTCAAAGGGATCGAAATCCTCGTCGTCGTCATACTCCCACTCGGTCTCGCAGCCGTCGCCGTAGAGCTCGTCCTCGACCTCGGCAAGATCCTCGTCGATCTCGTCAACCTGGTTGCAGACGTCGTCTACGATCTCTTCCATATCGACGACGTCATACGCCATGTCCTCGAGCAGGTCGATGATAGCGTTGATAACCTTGACCTCGTCCTTGTTCTCGTCGAGCTTGAGTCCCTCCGCCAGTCCGCGGATATACGCGATTCTTTCAGTCAAATTCATAGTATTCTCCTTATTGATCGGTTGAGCTTGCCGCGTCGCAACGACAATGGATACTTACGCGCGACCCAGATACTCGCCGGTGCGGGTGTCGATCTGGATCATCTCGCCCTCTTCGATGAAGAGCGGAACCTTGATCTCGGCGCCGGTCTCGAGAGTGGCGGGCTTGGTAGCGTTGGTCGCAGTGTTGCCCGCAAAGCCGGGATCGGTCTGGGTGACCTGCAACTCAACAAAGTTGGGCGGCTCTACGCCGAAGACGTTGCCCTTGTAGGACAGAACCTTGCAGACCATGTTCTCTTTGACAAACTTGAAGCTGTCGCCGAGGATAGAAGCGTTGATCGGGATCTGCTCCCATGTCTCGGTATCCATAAAGTAGTACAGATCGCCGTCAGAGTAGCTGTACTCCATGTCCTTTCTGTCAATGAAAGCGGTGGGGTACTTGTCGTTGGGATTGAAGGTCTTTTCAACCACAGCGCCGGTGATGACGTTGCGGATCTTGGTTCTGACAAAAGCAGCGCCTTTACCGGGCTTTACATGCTGGAACTCGATGATGGAGACAACCTGTCCGTCCATCTCGAAAGTTACGCCGTTTCTGAAATCGCCAGCAGAAATCATATACATTTCCTCCTAATTATCTTAGCATTCAGCGCCGAAAAGCGCCTTATCTATGTCATTATACAGGGATTGCGTGAAAAAATCAATACTTTCTGAGAATTATCTCACGAATGGCTCAAATAATCGTCAGCTCTTTGTCGATCGCGGCAAGGTCACGCGGCTTGTCGCCGCTGACCAGATACATGTCCTCGATCCTCACGCCGAACCGTCCGGGCAGATAGATCCCCGGCTCGTCGGTGATGACCATGCCGTCGCGCAGGACGGTGTGGGTTGTCTTAAAGACGATGGGCGCTTCGTGAATCTCGAGCCCGACGCCGTGACCGGTGCTGTGACCGAAGTACTCGCCGTAGCCGCAGCTTTCGATATGATCCCTGGCGGCGAGATCCACCTCGGCGGCGGTGCCGCCGGCTTTGATCGCTCCTGCGGCTTTTCGGTGCGCTGTGAGCACCGTGTCATAGATCATGCGCATTTCGTCGCTCGCGTGACCTACCGCGACGGTACGGGTCATATCGCTGTGATAGCCCTCGTACACCGCGCCGATATCAAAGGTGAAGAAGTCGCCGTCGCTGACGACCCTCTCCCCCGGCACACCGTGCGGCAGGGAGGTGTTCTCGCCGGTGATGCAGATCAGGTCGAACGCCACGCGCTCGCCGCCGTACACCTTTATCAGGTGCTCAAGCTCCACGGCGATCTTTCGTTCGGTCACGCCGGGCTTGAGGAAGTTGAGCGTCTCAAGATACGCGCGCTCGGTGATCCGCTGGGCGGTGATGATCTTCTCGATCTCGTCAGAGGTTTTCAGCATGCGTATCTCGCTGAGCTTTTGGGACAAATCCTCGGTCAGCACCTGCGGGACAAGCGAAGCAAGATACTGATGAAGCTGTGCCACGGTGACGGTCTCGTCCTCGATATACACGGACTTAATATTCTCTGAAAGAAATATATTGTTCAGATCATCAACGAGCTTTGTAAAGCGTACAACCTCCACGGGCGGCTGAACGCGATTACACGCCGCCTCATAGTAGCGAAAGTCGAGCAAAAGACGCACCCGCGCCTTGGTGACCAGCACCGCTCCCGCAGAAGAGGCAAAGCCGCTGAGATAACGGCGGTTGACATCGCTTGTTATCAGAGCGGCTGTTTGTTCATCGGGCAAAAACGCCTGTAAGGCTTCGACCGCTGTCATAGCGCGCCTCACATCAGCGTATGAGAGATCTCAGAGATCTTCATGTCGGTATCATACTTGATCTTGGTGCAGTAACCGTCCTCGGTGTAGTGATAGGTCACATGGCGGTCGGTGGACGGATCCAAGAGGAACGGGAAGTAGCAGGAGGGGTCGACCTTCTGCACCTCGGTCACGGGATCGCCGACCTTGAGCTTGTCAAACTTGCCGCGGGTATCGGTCACGCGGTAAAGGCTGTTGAGCTTTTCGTCCTTGATATACTTGGCGTCCTTGTCAAAGCGCAGGATCAGGATATGGTTGCCGCCGATGTACTCGATCCGGTACTCGTCCTCATCCTGACGCAGACACTGGATCTCATACTTCTTGTTCAGGTCGTTGATGCTGTTGCCGCTGTCGTTGACAAAACTATAAATCTTGTCGAGATCGGCGTTGGTGCGCGAGGTGGAACAAAGCTCCAGCGCGCTGCGGTCGGCGGGAGAGATCGCCACGGGGAAATTCTGCGGGACGGTTTTGTCGCCACAGGCGCAAAGGAACGCCGAGCAGGCGATGCACAGCGCCAAAAGCAGGAAAATTACAACAGGGCAATGTCGGAAGGACAATATGCTATGGACAGCAGGAATTTTGCTGAAGCCATCAGACAATACAACATCGCTTTGACTAACAAACCTGGCGATGAGGCTGCTACTCAACAACTTACACTTGCACAACAAAACGAAAACATGCGTGTTGCAGGTCTTCAGAATGAATACAACGGCTATATCACAAAGGCTGACGCTCAATTCCAGACTAAAAACTACGACAAAGCTATAGAATTATATACAAAAGCCATGAACGTTGGCACAGATAACCCCTATCCTGCCAATAAAATCAGGGAAATCGGTGAGATTTTGGCTGCCAACAAGCTCGTAGAACTGGTCAACACTTCCATCACAATCAACTCTAGCGAGACCAAACGTTTCGATTTCGAACCAGTCGACGTCACAACACGTCGTGGCAACTATATTTTATTGAAAGCCAAGAACTTAGGCGACAGACCGTTCATCATGTACATATCTTACGGAAGTAAGAGCGGCAGAAATGGCGGTTTTACTGTCAATGTGCCTAAGAATCAAGATGTTAACGACTTCATCGTGAGAATCGGCTCACAATATAAATGGTTCAGCGAGGATAATAATTGGATTGAAATACTACCGGAAAACGGCAATATAGAAATTATATCAATGGAAATAACAAAAGGAAACTAATATGAATAAGTCAGATTCACGTTATCAATTGTATATCAATATCTTAAAAGAAGAATTGGTGCCAGCTATGGGCTGTACCGAGCCAATCTGTCTCGCCTATGCCGCTGCCAAAGCACATCAGGTTTTAGGCGTAATACCCGACAGAGTTGAAGTGCTTGCCAGCGGCAACATCATTAAGAATGTGAAGAGCGTTATCGTGCCTAACACCAATGGAATGAAGGGAATAAAAGCTGCCGTGGCAGTTGGAATCGTGGCAGGAAACCCTGATAAAGCTCTTGAAGTTATAGCCAACGTGACACCTGACCAAAAAGCAGAAACCGAAAAATACCTCAACTCCACCCCTATCATTGTAAAACACGTAAACTGCCAGGAACAATTGGACGTTACGATAATTGAATATAGCGGAGAACATCATGCTGACGTTAGAATCTGCGGTTTCCACACCAATATAGTTCATATTCAGAAAGACAACGACGTAATCTTCCATAGCGAAACCATCAGCAAACCTGCTAAAGAGCTCACCGACCGCAGCTGCTTGAGCATCGCAGGCATTGTGGATTTTGCCGATAGCCTTGATATTCAAGATATTAAAGAGATAATAGGACGCCAGATAGAATACAACAAAGCCATCTCTGATGAAGGCTTGAAAAACAACTGGGGCGCCAATATCGGTAGCACTTTGTTAAAGTATTATGGCGATGACATCAAAGTCAAGGCTAAAGCTCGTGCTGCTGCAGGTTCTGACGCTCGAATGAACGGCTGCGAACTACCTGTCATCATCAACTCAGGCAGTGGTAATCAAGGACTTACGGTGTCGATGCCTGTTAT
>CACWTM010000151.1 GCA_902763855.1 uncultured Ruminococcus sp.
GGCTCCTTGACAGGCGCCAGCCTGTCTGCGTCTCCCGTCGCGCTATCCGAAATATATCACTAATATCTGATTAAATCTTTTTATCAAGGATTAGTATTAGAATAAAAAGAGCAAGAGAGGTGATTTGATGCTCAGCGAACAACTCAAAACCACCCTGTGTTCCTTAGCGCACGCGATCGCCCTGCACTACGGAAAAAGCTGTGAGGTTGCTATCCACGATCTGACGTCCGACAACGCTGCCGACAGCTCCATCATCTATATCGAAAACGGCGAGGTGACGGGAAGGAAGGTCGGCGACGGCGCGTCGGCGGTTGTTTTGGAAGAGCTCAGCCGCGCTGAAGAAAACCGTGAGGATCGGATCGGCTACTTTACCAAGACCTCAAACGGCAAGGTGCTCAAGTCTACCACCGTCTATATCCGCGACGACAGCGGCAGGGTCGCGGCGATCTTCTCGATCAACCACGACATCACCGCCCTGAGCGTAGCGGCGTCGGCGATCGCCGAGATGACTTCTCCCGCGACGGCATCCGAGCCTCAGAAGATCACGCCCCACGTCGGTGAGCTGCTTGATGAGCTGTTATGGAAGTCCACCGAGCTGATCGGCAAGCCCGTTCATCTGATGAACAAAGAGGATAAACAGCGCGCGATCCGTTATCTGAACTCGAAGGGCGCTCTGCTGATTACCAAGTCGGGCGACAAAATCGCCAAATATTTCGGCATTTCAAAGTTTACGCTTTACTCATATATCGACACCAAGGAGGAAGAAAACCATGATTGATTTTACCGTCAACAAAGAGGGCTTACGGCACAACATCGAAAAGGCGAGGGAGAATCACATCATCATCCCCACCATTAAGCAGATGCGAAATCCCGACCTGATCCCCGAGAAGATCAAAGACAAGCTCAAAACCACCGGGCTGTGGGATGTCGATCCCGTCAACCTGTTCCGCATCAGCTGGAAGAATGAGCCGAAAGAGAGCGGCGGTCTGTACCGTGAGGTACCGAACTATATTGAGCTGCCCTCAGCCCTCACCGGCGTGAAGGCGCGGATTTTCGCGATGGTCGGCAAGTGGTTCCCCACCGGCTGTCACAAGGTCGGCGCGTCGTTCGGCTGTCTAGCGCCCCGACTCGTGACCGGTCAATTTGACGCGACCCGCCACAAGGCTGTCTGGCCGTCTACCGGCAACTACTGCCGCGGCGGCGCGTTCAACTCAAAGCTCTTGTCCTGCGAGAGTATCGCCATCCTGCCCGCCGAGATGAGCCGTGAGCGCTTTGAGTGGCTCTCTAAGATCGCGGGCGAGGTCGTCGCGACCCCCGGATGTGAATCTAACGTCAAAGAGATTTTTGACAAGACATGGGAGCTCAGACAGCGTCCCGACGTCATGATCTTCAACCAATTTGAAGAGATGGGCAATCCCTTGTGGCACTATAATGTCACCGGCTACGCGCTTGCCGATACCTTTGAAGCGATCAAGGGCGAGCACGATCGCTTTGCGGGCGCGTGCTTTACGTCCGGTTCTGCGGGCACGATGAGCGCGGGCGATTATCTCAAGGAGAAGTACCCGAACCTGAAATTGGGCGTCGGCGAAGCCTTACAGTGCTCTACCATCCTCGACAACGGCTTCGGCGGTCATCGCATCGAGGGCATCGGCGACAAGCATATCCCGTGGATTCACAACGTGAAGAACACCGACATGGCGATCGCAATCGACGATGAGGACAGCCAGCGGCTCCTGCGTCTGTTCAACACAGAACCGGGCAAGCGTTACCTGACCGATACGCTCGGTCTGGACAGCGATTTTGTCGAGACCCTCTCCTACCTCGGGATCAGCGGGATCGCGAACATCCTGTGCTGTATCAAGATGGCAAAGTACTATGAGCTGACCGAGCATGATGTGCTGGGCACCGTGCTGACCGACTCCGCCGTGATGTATCAGAGCCGTATCGACGAGCTGAACGATATGTACGGCGACTATTCTCAGCAGGCGGCTGAGCTTGACCATCACCTGCATATGCTCGCGCTGAAGGATGACAACCTGCTGGAGCTGACCTACAAAGAGCGCAAGCGTATCCATAACCTCAAATACTACACATGGGTCGAACAGCAGGGCAAAACCGCCGAGGAACTCAACGCTCTGTGGTACGATACCGACGGCACCTGGGACGCTGTTCACAAACAGGCGGCTCAGCTTGACGAATATATCGAAGTCTTTAATAAAGAAGTTGGATTACTGTAAGGAGAAGAACATGAGCAAAACAGCTGAATTTGCCGCTTTTCTACGCGGCTTGGATATACAGAACATGTACGAAAACGACTTTTTCCTGACATGGGATAAGTCGGACGACGAGATCGCCGCTGTTTTCGCGGTTGCGGACGCGCTGCGCGATCTCAGGGAAAGGAACATTTCCACCAAGATCTTTGACTCAGGGTTAGGCATCAGCAACTTCCGTGACAATTCCACCCGTACCCGCTTCTCCTTTGCTTCGGCGTGCAACCTGCTGGGGCTTGAGGTGCAGGATCTTGACGAGGGCAAGAGCCAGATCGCTCACGGCGAGACCGTTCGCGAGACCGCGAATATGATCTCGTTCATGGCGGACGTCGTCGGTATTCGCGACGATATGTATATCGGCAAGGGCCATGCCTACCAGAAAGAGGTATCCGACGCGCTGAAAGAGGGCTATGAGGACGGCGTTCTCGAGCAGAAGCCGACCCTCGTCAACCTCCAGTGCGACATCGACCACCCGACCCAGACGCTCGCCGACCTTGACCATGTGATCCATCATTTCGGCGGGGCAGAGAACCTCAAGGGCAAGAAGGTCGCGATGACATGGGCGTATTCTCCGTCTTACGGCAAGCCGCTTTCCGTTCCGCAGGGTGTGATCGGTTTGTTCACGCGCTTCGGCATGGACGTCGTCCTCGCTCACCCCGAGGGCTATGACGTCATGCCCGAGGTCGAAGAGATCGCGAAAGAAAATGCCGCTCAGAGCGGCGGTTCTTTCACAAAAACCTACGATATGAAAGAAGCGTTCAAGGACGCTGATATCGTCTATCCCAAGAGCTGGGCGTCATTCGCCGCGATGGAGAAACGCACCGACCTCTACGGCAAAGGTGACTTTGACGGGATCGACAAGCTCGAAAAGGAGCTGCTCGCCGAGAACGCTGCCCATAAGGACTGGGAGTGTACAGAAGAGATGATGTCGCTCACCAAGGACGGCAAGGCGTTGTATCTCCACTGTTTGCCTGCCGACATCACCGACGTCAGCTGCAAGCAGGGCGAGGTAGCGGCTTCCGTATTTGACCGCTATCGCGCGCCGCTGTACAAGCAGGCTTCCTACAAGCCCTACATCATCGCTGCGATGATCTTCCTCGCCAAGGTCAAAGACCCCGCGAAGGCGCTGGAGGAATTAGAGGCAAAGGGTAAGGAACGCAAGGCGTATTGATAGTTAGGAGTGAGAAGTGAGGAGTGAGGAGTTGAGGGAAACGCTTCGCGTTTTGATTCTTATAAACAGGTGTGGGCAGCGCCCACCATCAACTCCTAACTCCTAACTTATAACTCCTCACTGAAAACACAGTTATTTAGAGAATTGCATTTGTGCTTTTCTGATTATTATGAGAGAGAATGAAACGCAAAATAGTCGTCGCCCTCGGCGGAAACGCTCTGGGCAAAAATCTAACCGAACAGTTTGAAGCGGTCAAGCTGACCGCCAAAGCCCTTGCCGACCTGATTGAGGACGGCAACGAGGTCATCATCACCCACGGCAACGGCCCGCAGGTCGGAAAAATCGACGTCGCGATGAACGCTCTGCTTTTGGAAGACCCTACCGAGGAGAAAACGTCGCTCTCGATGTGTGTAGCCATGAGCCAGGCGTACATCGGCTACGATATCCAGAACGCCCTGCGCAAGGAGCTGACGCGCCGCGGGCTGTACAAGCCCGTTGTTACGATCATCACACAGGTGGAGGTCAGCAACGATGATCCCGCGATGCGCCGGCCGACCAAGCCGATCGGTAAGTTTATGACGCGGCAGCAGGCAGAACGCCTGAAAGAGCAGTACGGTTATGCGATCGCCGAGGACGCGGGCAGAGGATGGCGGCGCGTGGTCGCGTCTCCCATGCCCCGGTACATCATTGAGATCGACGCCATCCGCGCCGCTTCACAGGAGGGGTCTGTGGTCATCTGCTGTGGCGGCGGAGGGATCCCCGTGCGCAGAAAGGGAGAGTTCCTCAAAGGCTGCGCGGCGGTGATCGACAAGGATTTTTGCTCCGCGCTTTTGGCAGAGAACCTCAACGCCGACATCCTGATGATCCTCACGGCTGTGGACAAGGTGAAGATCAACTACCGTACACCTGATGAAAAGTCGCTCGACAGCATGACGCTAACGGACGTCGACCGCTATGTCAGAGAGGGGCAGTTCTCAGCCGGCAGCATGCTCGAAAAGGTGCAGGCGGCGGCGCGGTTTGTCAGCGGCTCAGAAACCAGAAAAGCGATTATCGCCGCCCTTTCCGACGCCGGCGAAGCCGCAAAGGGTAACGCCGGAACGATTATTTGGAATGATACTAATCCTTAATTAAAACCTTTATCATTTATTGGGCTAAATTTCGCATAGCTTTGTTGGACTCCTTGACAGGCGCCAGCCTGCCTGCGTCGCCCGCGGCTCCTGCCATCCCAACGCTTTCAATTTCTTCAAATAAGCATTGATCTTCCTTTCGGTGTTGAATTGGTTGTAATAATCAGCGCCTAAATCTTCGAAGGCAACGCCCTCTTTAAGCATATGGTAAATTGCAATTAACATAGAGTGCGCTACCGCAACAGCAGCTCGTTTCTTTCCTCTGTGTGCACTTATCCTTTTGTACTGAGCGTAAAAGTAAGATGTCTTAACCTTTGCGGCGGCATGAGCGCATACCACCAGAGTACTGCGCAATAGCTTATTGCCTTTTCTGGTTTTGCCGGATTTTCGTTTCTTCGCACTTTCATGGTCTCCGGGGCATAATCCTGCCCACGAAGAGATATGAGAGTCTGTCGGAAAACGCTCCATATTGGTGCCGATGACAGCTATAATTGCCTTTGCGCTGTCGGGACCAATACCGGTTACGTTTTGAATAGCTTCAACTGCCTGTTTCTCTTCCGGCTTCATGTGATCGTCGATCTGATCGTCAAGATTTGCTATGTGCTTATCCAATTCGTCGATATGCCTAAGGAGTTCTTTCATCATTTGACGCTGGAGCTTAGATAAAACACCATTCAAATCCTCGGCAAGCTGTTCGGGAGTCGCTTTCAGATTATTTGCAAGCTGTTTGTTCTCTTTCATCCAAGCGAGCTTCTTGCTGTCGATCCTTTGTCCTTTTACAAGCAGTTCCAAAAGATTACGAGCGCTCTTTCCGTTAATTTGCGAGATAGTACCGGAAATTTTTATGTTTGCTCCTTCAAGCATTTTTTGCAGACGATTCAATTCTCTGGTTTTATCTGCAACAAGGCTTTTTCGGTAGCTTACCAATTCTCGCAGTTCCCGCTGCGCTTTGTCCGGAATATAGCTTGCCTTCAACAATCCGTGCTGAAGCAAATCAGCTATCCATTCCGCGTCCTTTTGATCTGTTTTTCTTCCGGGTACCGCTTTCATGTGTCTGGCATTTACTACCATCGCGTTTAACCCGACGGATTCAAGGATATTGTACAGCGGCTTCCAGTACGATCCCGTGCTTTCCATCGCGATCATTTCACAATTTCCTTGTTGTAACCAGTCTGCCATTTCAAGCAGTTCCCGCGTTGTTGCACCATACTCTCGTATCTCCTGCTCCCGACCACGGATAAAACAGGCTACCATGAGTTTTTTGTGCACATCAATACCACAACAATTGTCGTAAATTCTTTCCATACTGATTCTCCTCAGTCTTAAATTTACGGCACGGCTTTCTGTCTTTTATCATTTTACTGTACGTCCTTTCGCCATATGGCTGGACAGGTGGTGGTGCAAATGAGAAAGCCTAAAATCAATTTAGTATACGGACTTTATGTCCACTTCTCAAATCGATCTTACCGTTATGGTATGATTATATCATCTATTTTTTTATTTTGCTATATCCTCCTGCCCTCTGGTTTCATTCATCGTGGCGCCGTCTCGCGGCATGGGGATTTAGTAT
>CACWTM010000152.1:0-6520 GCA_902763855.1 uncultured Ruminococcus sp.
TACATCGTTCCCGGACTCGGCGATGCGGGCGACAGAATATTCGGTACTAAATAATGGATGATAAAAAAAGAGAAGATTATATCAGCTGGGATGAGTATTTCATGGGAGTTGCACATCTCTCCGGTTTCAGGAGCAAAGACCCCAACACCCAGGTAGGCGCGTGTATCGTCAACAAAAGCAAGCGTATCCTCAGCACCGGCTACAACGGCTTTCCCCACGGCTGTTCGGACGACACCTTCCCGTGGGATCGCGACGGTGAGGACACCAAGTACCGCTACGTCGTCCACGCGGAGCTCAACGCCATTCTCAACGCGCACGGCAAGTCGCTGGAGGGCGCAAGGCTCTACGTCGACCTCTTCCCCTGCAACGAGTGCGCCAAGGCGATCATCCAGAGCGGCATCGGCGAGGTCGTTTACCTCTATGACAAGTACGCCGACACCCCCGACACCATCGCGTCCAAGAAAATGCTCGACTCGGCAGGCGTGCGCACAACCCGGCTCAACCTCCGCCGCGATACCATCACCATCGACTTTAACAGGAACAAATGATACTTAGTATGACACCCTGATCTGTCAATCATAGACATCAACGGCGGTGCGTCAACAACCTTTTTTGAGCAACAAAAAAGCCACTCATGATCTCTCATGGGTGGCTGTTATGTTATGATAATTCAACTTCCGCTTCATAATCCGCCTTGGTCATGCGGTGGTAGCTGACGTGACCGAAGTCCGTTTCGAAGAGGTAGACAAAGCCGTCGGGTCGACCGTCCGCAAAATACAACACATGGTCAAAGCCCTCGCCCTTAACCGCCTTGCAAACGACGTTCCCGGAGTACCTGCGGAAAAGCGATTCGATCTGTTCAACGGTATGCGCTGTGTGATTCTTCACGGCGTCAATCAGCTCGCGCAGAAAGGGGCTCTCGGGGACGTTATCATGCACATATCTGACGCCCTCTTTGGGGATGGTCAGGCAGTACTGACCGTCGTAAACGCCGACGGAAACTCTGCCCAGCGTCGGCGCGGCAAAGTCACAGAACGCCCGCAAAGCGTCATCCGCCTCTGTTTCACCGACCTCCAGCAGTCGGGACAGCGACGCGGGCGGATAGTTCAGCGAAGCGGCGTTTTCGGTGTAGCCGATCTTCATCTGACCCTCCTTGAGGACATAACAGATGTTATCGCGCAGCGCGTCAAGGTTCATCCAATCATCCTTTCACATACAGCAAAGCGGCGTAAAACGCCGCCTTTTGTTTATTTTTGATGTTCAAATTGATATTTTTCGATGATCTCGGCATAGTTGTCCAGCACCGTCGGGACGATCTCTTTCCATGTTTTCGCCACATCCCGCTGTGCGCCCGCGCTGACCTTTTCGAGCAGTCCTTCGGTACCGAAAATGCGCAAAATCTCACGGAACATTGCGATCTTGTTTTCGTCGGCAATAAAGCCGGAGACGTCCTTCTGCACCGCCTCGGCGGCGTTGGTGCCTTTGGTCAACAGGGACGGCACGCCCATGGAGGCGGCTTCACGCACCACCAGCGGCGAGTTGTCATAGACCGACGGGAAGAAAAAGAGGTCGGCGCTGAGATACATGCCCTGCAGCAGCTCGCGGTCGGAAATTTTGCCGACAAAGTTGACATGACCGTCGCCGAAATTCAGCTCGTCGGCATACTTGAGGATCGCTTTGCCGTCGTAGCCGACGCCCACGATGAACAGGCGGTAGTCGTCACAGTGATCTTCGAGGAGCTTATAGGTGTCCAAAATCAGCTTGAGGTTTTTGTGCCAGACCTGCTGTCCGACAAAGAGCAAAATCTTTTTGTCCTGCGGGATGCGGAACGTTGCGGCGGCTTTTGCCCTCAAGATATCCGGGTTCGAGGGCATCTCGTAGGTTGTGCCGTTGTCCATGACGGTGATATCGCCCCGATAGCCGTAGCCGCGCAGGGTGTTCGCCGTACCCTCAGAGCACGCCCATACCGCGTCGACGCTCTTGAAGAAGCGCACGATCTTAGCGGTGACGATCTTGGCGAGCGTCTTGGAGCCGGTGATGTTGATGACGTCGTCATAGAACTTTGAGTGGAAGGTCGCCACGCACGGTATGCCGAGCTTTTTGGCGTAGGACGCCGCGAACGTACCCTCGGTAAAGGGGCTGTGCGCGTGGAAGATATCAAACTCACGGCTTTTGAGAAACGCGTGCGCCTTGCGGTCAAGCTTCGGCAGCGGCAGAGAGTAGCCGCCAACCGGGAGATTCAGCGCGCCTGTGCGGAGAATCTCGTAGCCTTTATCGCTGTCGTCATACGGCTGTGCCGCGCGCGGCGTAATCACACAGCTGTAGCCCGTCTGATTCATCAGCTGGGCATAGTTATGTACCGTCAGAACCACGCCGTCAACGTTCGGAAAGTAGGTGTCGTTGAACTGCGCGGAGCGGAGCTTTGAAGAATCAATCATGATTTCACCTGAATTGCTAAGGGTTATTCAACAGGCTGACCGGCTTTTTGCGCGCGGCGTCTGTCAACCAGCCTGCGGATCGCGTTGTAAGCGTAGATCAGCACGCCGATCAGAACAAAGGAATAGTAGCATAAAAGTCGCCATACCAGCATCGCCCAGAAGGTGCCCGCCGTGCCCAGCGACGAGAAGACCATGTAGAAAGAGCCTTCCGCCGCGCCGGAGTTGCCGGGGGTGGGAATCAGCGAGACAGCCGCCTGAATAAACACGCACATGAGCAGCGCGTCGAAAAAGTTGATACTGCCGCCGAACATGCGCACCGCAAAGAACGGCATGCTGCACATGGCGGTCTGAAACAGCACGGACAGGAGCAGCAGCTTTATCAACAGCCCCTTGTTCGTGGTGATACTCTTGATGTTCACGCTGTAGTTGTTCAGCGAGCGCACCGCATTCATGATGGTGTGGTTCGGCTTTTTGACGATATGCAGCTTTGCGCCGATCCGAACAAAAAACGCGACGATACGCATGGCGATCTTCGGCGCGACGCCGGAGATGATAATCATCACGGGCACAACCGTATAGGTAAACGCGCCGATATAGGCGGTGATCTTGAGACCCGTCAGACCGGTGGCGTCAAACGCTCTGTTGCCAAAGATGAACGCGATCACACACAGGATGACAAATCCGAACTGCATGGTAAAGAAGCCGCTCAGCGGCATGGCGGACGCCGCGCCGTTTGAGTAGCCCTGCTGGTGCAGGTAAAAGATCTGGAAGGGCTGACCGCCCGCGCCCGAGGGGGTGATGCAGTCGTAGTACTTGCCCAGAGCGGCGGTTGAAAAGGCATGGCGGAAGCTGACCTTCTCGCCGAGGTGGCGCATCATCATCATGTACTTGACCGTCTCCGCGCCCAGCACGATCGCCAGACACAGGATACCGCCGAGCAAAAACAAGAGGCTCGTGAAGGTGATCCTGACGGGAGCGGGAGCTTTCTTCGAAAACTCGCTGGACGCGGTCAGCCAGATGACAAAGGCGTTCAGCGCGATAAAGAGCAGGACGCCGATCCGCTTGACCCATTTGTTCTTCTTTTTCGGCTCTTCGGGAGCTTTCGCGGGAGAATCATCCTTTTCGGACAAAAGCTCTTCGTACAGCTTTTCGTTTTCAGCGTTAATCTCCGCTCTGCGCTCCGCTTTGCGTTCCGCGCGCTGCTGCGCTTTTTGTGAAGGGTTCTTCGCCACTGTTCCGCTCCTTTCCCGATCATTCACTGTGTATCAGATTCATCTGATACACACATTGTTTATTATACTACAACAGGATGGTTTTTGCAAGATGATTCCTTTGTCAGGTAATACGAAAACACAACCTGCCGCGACAAAGTTAGTAGGTATCTTGTCTTATGATAGCACCCCGATCTAAACTGCGGATAAACAACAAAAGACCCCGCCCGAAGGCGAGGTCTGAAAATGTCATATTACTTAATCAAAGGAGATTAAGCGCGCTCTCTCTTGCGGGCGAAGAAGATCACGCCTGCTGCCGCGACCATAACGCCGAGCATGATGAAGAGAACGGTCTCTTCCTGACCGGTCTGAGTGTTGGAAGCAGAGCCGGACTTGGTGGAAGAAGAAGAAGAAGAACCGCTGGAGCCGGAGCTGCCGGAAGAACCGGAGGAGCCGGAAGCCGAAGAGCTGCCGGAGCTACTGCCGGAGCCGCTGCCGGAACCGGTGTCGCCCGAGCTTTCGTCAGGCAAAGTGGACTTGGACTCATCCCACTTGCTGGACCAGTCGTTCTTGTCGCCGTTGCCGCTGCTGTGACCGGTGGTCGCAGCCTCTTCGATCGCCTTCTTAACCTCGGACTTGGACAGACCGAGAGCCTTAGCGGTATCGTCGATGGTGGTCTGAGCGTCCTTACCGTTGAAGTTCAGCGCGTTCTGCAGGCCATCCTTATCCTTGGAAGCCAGGAAGTTCACGAACATCTGATACTTGGTGGTGTTGCCGGGAACGGTCTCGCCAACCAGAGAACCGACAGAGGTGATCTGGAGGATCGGGCCGCAGCTGGTGGTGTTGGTCCAGGTAGCCTTCATGCTCTTCTTGTTAGAGTCAACCGGGTTCTCGATCATGGTGCCGGGATCAGCCTTAGCGGTGTCGCCGTAGCAGTCGGTGGTGAGAAGCAGGTCATAAGTTTCAGCGTTAGTATCAGCATTGTTGAATGTTGAAGATGATACCGTAGTACTTGCCGGACTGAACGCCTAAATTTTCAGCGTCGAAAGACCAGATGTTGTTGTCGCCCTTGGTGCCGCCGAGATTCTTCTTGGAACCCCAAGCCGCCAGCTCATCGCCGCCGATCTCATGGATATAGAACAGGATCGCGCTTGCGCTCTCCCAACCTGCGGAAGCAGCGTCAAAGCTGATGGTGCCGGCGCCTGTAGGTGCAACGTCTTTCTCAGCGCCCTGAGAAACAACGTCGGACTCAGCGCCCATGGACGCGATGTCCTCAGCCTTAGCTGCCTGGGAAGTGATCTCAACCTGAGCAGCAGAGAAGCCTACTACCGCAACGCTCATTACGATAAGCACTGCGAGCATGAGGCCCATTACTTTTTTGAACATAATAATCTCCTCCGTAATCAAATTACTAAATTGAGGGAAGGCGTACAGATACACCTACCTTAGTGTCTCTATTATAACGCAAAGAGCGCGATTTTTCAATATTTTTTCGTTATTTAGACCTACAAAAGTACACAAACTTCTATTTTCGCTTTACTGCAACTTCAACAAAAAAATTTCCTTTCTTTGTTCAGAAAGACAAATTTTTCCTTTATGAAATTATCCGCATATGAATCAGGCGGCATGCCTCAGCACACCGCCTTTGTGTTTATTTTCTGTTTTTGCGGGCGAGGATGATCGCGACCGCGACAAGCGCGCACACAACCACCGCGCTGGCGACGATGATCCACGTTGTCGCCGCCCTGAGGTTGATGCCGTCGTCCTTCTCGGCTTTGATATCCGCCGCCGACAGGGTCTCCCCTTCGGTCGCCGTCAGGGTGACAGCCGCCTCGGGCAGTTCATGGCTCTCGCCCTGCGAATCGCCCCAGACGGTCTCGATCCCGTCGAGCGCGACGTTGTCGACGTTCAAGAGCTTGCCGGCGGAATCAACCTCGATCGCGGGGTGAACCTTCTCGCCGTTATACTTCCAGCGCGCTACCGCACAGCTCTTCTCGCCGTCGACAGGGTTGACGCAGGTGTCGCCGTTACAGGTGACGATATCGCCCAGACACGCGGAGGTGATGTTCAGGTTGTAGGTCTGCATGCCGTTTTCGTTCGAAAAAATCAGCGAATACTCGCCCTCGGGGTCAAAGTCAATGCCGCTGAGGTCATAGCGCCAGAAACCGTTGCCCATATCCTCGGCGGTCTCTTCCTTCGCCTGCCAGGCGTAGATGTCGCCGCCTGACTTGCTCCACATGTGGCAGTATACCATCTTGAAATTGTTCCACGCGACGCTGCCGGTGGGCGTTTCAAAGTAAATATACTTGGTTTCGGTCATCTCGGCGCCGGACGCCGTCAGGGGCAGTACGCCGAGCGCGAGTACGACCGCGACAAACAGCAGGGCTAAAACTCTCTTCATGTTCTCTCCTCCATCCAACACATAAAGAGGCCGGCTCAGGGAGTCAGCCTCTGTGTATTCTCTTATTCTTTGGGTTCGTCCTCGCTGACAACAGCCGGGTCTTCGACAGGCGCTTCGGGAACGGAAGCGGTCTCGTCTGCGATCGCGGTATTTTCAGCAGGCTGAGAAGCGCCGCCGGACTTCTTCTTCATGGCGAAGTAGGCGATCGCGCCGCCGCCGGCGAGAACGACCAGTGCGATGATGATCCAGAGCACAGGCGAAGCGCCGCCCTTGGAGCCGCCGTCGGTGGTGTTAGCCGCGGAGACCGGCGCCTGGTCGGCGGTCGCGACGATGTTGCCGGAAGCGTCGGTTGCGACGACATAGTAGCCGTCGGCTGTGGTAGCGGCAGGAGCCGCGTCGGACTTATTGGCGGAATTATTGTTCGCGTTATTCGCGCTATTCGCGTTATTCGCGTTGTTGGCATTGTTGGC
>CACWTM010000152.1:6549-8246 GCA_902763855.1 uncultured Ruminococcus sp.
TTGTTGGCATTGTTGGCGTTGTTGGCGTTGTTGTTATCGCCAGCCGCGTTGTTGCTGTTGTTGCCGGACGCACTGCCGCCGCTCTGAGGAGTGACCGCGGCGTTGGTGTCGTTCTTCTTGACAACGGTGCCGGGAACGTTGGCGTCGGCGTCCTTGCTGTCGCCGGTGACAGAGTTGACAAACAGACCGCTCTTCTGGGGCTCGTCAACATTCAGCACGGGATCGCCTTTTTCGATATAAGGCTCGCCGTTGACCAGCACGGTACAGGTGAATTTGTACTCGGTGATCTGGGGCTTGTCGTCAGAGTTGAAAATATTGTTGTCATACATATAGCGAATGAAGTAGGACACCTGACCGGAGCCGTCGGTCTTGGCTTTCAGCTTCAAAGTCAGGAAGTTGCGCTCGGAAGTGAAATCCACGCCGTTGAGGATCGACCAGTTGCCGCGCACCTCGCCGTCAAGGTTCGGGTTGATGACCGGAGTCCACTCGTCCTCAGAGGTCTTGTCGTTGAAGTCGGCGACAGAAACCAGTTCAAAGAGCGAGGAGTCATAGTAAAACGAAAAATCACAGCCGATGATCTTCTCGGGAACCGAGCCGAGGGTCAGGGTGTAGGTGACCTCGTCGCCGGCTGAGACTTCGATCTCTTTCTGATCCGATTCAACTGCAGAGGTGCTGACAGCGGATACAGCAAAAATGCCGACGATCAGCGTCAGCACGCAAATAACGGAAACAAGCTTCTTCATGGCAGAAACATTCCTTTCGTTCGTTAAGATTACAATTGTTATTATAATACAACCACCGTTATAATTCAATAAACAATTTGTAAATAGTTCATGACCCATTC
Organism: uncultured Ruminococcus sp.; assembly: GCA_902763855.1. Lineage (GTDB taxonomy): Bacteria > Bacillota > Clostridia > Oscillospirales > Acutalibacteraceae > Ruminococcoides. The sequence goes on from CACWTM010000152.1 coordinate 7,394, forward strand.
TGTAACACCGCACAAAAAACCGATGAAATCTTTGTATAATATGTCCTGTCGGACATGAAAGCCGTGATCGTATACCGATTTTCGGCAGATTGCAGACATTAAACGGGTATCGGATATTTGCGCAAAATACAAGCCCCCTTCACGAGGAAGGGGGCAGTATGTTAGGTTAAGTCGGACGATTCAGCCGAGCATCAGTCTTTCTTTCTCTTTCTGGAGAAGATGATGATTCCGGCAGCCATGATGAGAACGGCTACGAAGATCATAGCGATCTCAGGCGATCCGGTCTGAACAGCAGAGCTGTTGGTAGACGCGGAGGAATCGGTTGTAGAGGACTGAGCGGAGGTAGCGGCGGGCTTAGTGCTGTCGCTGCCGGACTCGGAACCGGCCTCGGTCGGAGCCGCGGTCGGAACCTCGGCGTCAACTACGTGCAGGATGCCGATCGCTTCGCCGTCGGAGAAGACGAACTTGAGGTTGTAGTCGCCAACCGCGAGGCCTTCCATAAATTCGGGCTTCAGGGTGAGCTTCAGGGAACCGGCTTCCTTGGTGTAGTTGCTGTAGCTGAGCAGGACGTACTTGCCGTCGATCTCGATCCACAGGGATCTGAACTTATCGTAGGTCTTGCCATCCTTGCTTGCGTCTACGTTCTCAGCGGTGAAGAGCTTGGACTCGAGAGAACCCTTGACGTAGGTCTGCTCGTCAGCCTTGTACTCGTTAACTTCGGGAGTACCGGGCTGGCCGTCGAGCTCACCGTTTCTCTTGATAGCGGGATCGATCTCGTCGGTATCCTCGAAGATCTCTCTGAGCTCATCCTCACCCTCGAGGGTCTTGATCTTGGTGTTGATGTAGTAGGTGC
>CACWTM010000153.1 GCA_902763855.1 uncultured Ruminococcus sp.
AAAACCCTTTGATTGGGCATGTGACTGCGGTTACGGCTATTCGATGCGTATCACACCGATGCTGTGGATGCGCGATAAAGTTGCAGAGGTTTATGACAGAATCCCCAAGGAGAGGGAAGAAGACGCCGAATAATCTGAATTTTTGAAATTTTATCTTAGAAAAATTTCATAAATCCGTAATTTTTGACGTTATATTATTGTATTTTGCAGGATGATGTGCTAAAATGAATGAGATTACGGAGTGTGATTGTTATGTTATCTAACTTGCTCGTCCGCATTGATTTGTCCCGAAAGGATTTTTCCAAAGGGCAGCGCAAGATCGCGGATTATATAGAAGAACATTATGACTCCGCCGCGTTTATGACTGCGGCTAAGCTCGGCGAGGTTGTCGGCGTATCAGAGAGTACCGTGGTGCGCTTCGCGACGCAGATCGGCTACGACGGATTCCCTTATCTGCAAAAGGCGATGCAGGAGATGATCCGCGATAAGCTCAATTCGATCCAGCGTATCGAGGTCACAACCGGTCGTATCGGTGATTCGGACGTTGTAGAAAGTGTACTGAATCAGGATATCGACAAAATTCGCCGCACAATCGACGAGGTTTCACGAGAGGATTTCAAAAAATCCGTCAGTGCGATCATCAACGCGCGCAACATCTATGTGTTTGGCGTGAAATCCGCGTCATATATTGCTAATTTTCTCGCGTATTATCTGGATTTGATCTTCGGTAATGTGCATTTTCTTAATTCAACATCGAAGACGACTACTTATGAAAAACTCTTCCGTGTGACGGATCGAGACGTGATGATCGGTATTAGCTTTCCGCGTTATTCTCAGATGGCTGTCGACGCGATGAGCTTTGCTCATGACAGAGGCGCCGAGGTGATCGCGATCACCGACAGCATGGTAGCTCCCGTTGTCAAAGACGCCGACGAGGTTCTTTTGGCGCGTTCGGATATCGCGTCCGTTGTCGATACATTGGTTGCGCCGCTGAGCTTAATCAACGCGCTGTTGGTTGCGATTGTGATTGAGCGAAAGGAAGATATCAAGATGACGTTCTCTAATCTGGAAAAGGTATGGCAGGAGCAAAACGTCTATGCCGCCAACAGGTGGGAGGATCAGGATAAGGAACATGAAAATGCCTGATACAAAGGTTTTGGTGATCGGCGCCGGACCTGCAGGGATGATGGCTGCCGCTGCCGCCGCCGAAAACGGCGCGCAGGCCGCACTGCTTGAAAAAAATCAGCGCGTCGGGCGAAAGCTGGCGATTACCGGTAAAGGCCGCTGTAATATAACAAATTTCTGTGATACTACCGATTTCATCGCACACGTTACCGCCAATCCGCGATTTTTATACAGTGCGATCAATCGCTTCAGCTGTTACGATACTGTCGCGTTTTTTGAAGAACGCGGTCTTGCGACGAAAGTCGAACGCGGCAACCGCGTGTTTCCGGTCTCTGACAAAGCTGCTGACGTTGTTGATACCCTCTACGATTATTTGACGGAGTTGGGCGTCGATCTTTATCACAAAGAGGTCAAGGGACTTGTGATGGAATCCGGAGTTATCAAAGGCGTTCGTCTTGATGACCGTGTGATGTATGCGGATAAGGTCATCGTTACCTGCGGCGGAATGTCCTACCGGGCGACCGGATCGACCGGCGACGGGTATACGTTTGCCAAATCCGCCGGGCATGCGATCACGCCGCTGCTGCCTTCTCTGGTTCCGCTGACAGCGGATGATACGGATATCCCCGAATTGCAGGGATTGTCTTTGAAAAATATCCGACTGACGGTTACGGATAATGTTACCGGGAAAACGGTGTACGCAGAGGTCGGTGAAATGCTGTTTACTCATTTCGGAATTTCGGGACCTCTGGTGCTTTCGGCAAGCGCCCATATGCGCGATATGTCTCCCGGGCGGTATACGGCGCATGTCGATCTGAAACCCGCGCTGGATGCCGAAACGCTGGATAAGCGTCTTTTGCGGGATCTGTCGGAATTTGCGAATAAGGATATCATCAACTCCATGGGAAAGCTACTCCCGAAGAAGCTGATTCCCGTCGTGATTCATCGAGCCGGGATTGATCCTCGTACAAAGTGTAACGTTCTGACGGTTCAGCAGCGTCATATACTGTCTGAGCAGATCAAGAATTTTACCGTTCGGATTCATTCGTTTCGTCCGATTAACGAAGCCATTGTTACCCACGGCGGCGTTGACGTCAAGGATATTGACCCGCGAACGATGGAAAGCAGGCTCGTAAAGGGTTTGTATTTTGCGGGAGAGGTGTTGGACGTTGACGCGTACACAGGCGGTTTTAATCTGCAGATCGCGTACGCTACCGGCAGACTGGCCGGAGAGTCTGCGGCAATTTTCTAAGATAAACAACATGAAATAAAGGAGAAATACTATGTCTGTTGCAATTGCTATCGACGGCCCCGCGGGTGCCGGTAAGTCGACCATCGCACGTTTAGCCGCGAAAGAGCTTGGATTTATCTATGTAGACACAGGCGCGCTGTATCGCGCGATCGGCCTTGCTGCTTCACGCAAAGGCTATACTGCCGATGACAAAGAAGCTGTCATTGGTATGCTAAGCACAATCAAGGTTGAGCTTGCGTTCAATGAAAAGCAGGAGCAGATCGTTCTGCTGGACGGCGAAGACGTCAGCGGATTGATCCGTACGCCTGAGATTTCGATGATGGCTTCCGCAGTGTCCGCGATCCCCGAAGTCAGAGCCTTTTTGCTGGATTTACAGCGCAACATGGCTCACACCGAGAACGTCATCATGGACGGCAGAGATATCGGCACGGTTGTTCTGCCTGACGCTAAGGTTAAGATCTTCTTATCTGCTTCGCCTGAGTGCAGAGCGCGACGCCGTTATGATGAGCTTGTTGAAAAGGGTATGGACGTCAAATATGAGGATATCTTAAGCGACGTTGTCGCACGAGACTACGCCGATTCTCACCGCGATATCGCTCCGCTTAAACCTGCTGATAATGCGATCATCGTCGATACTTCGGGCGAAGATCTTGAAACTTCCGTAAACAAACTGCTTACCGTCATGAGGGAACAGCTATGAAACGCAATCATTTTTACTTTTTCTGGAGAGCTTTTTTGAAACCGTTCTTCTTCCTGAAATATCGCATGAAATATGTCGGTGTTGAAAATGTACCGGAATCAGGGGCGTATATTCTTGCGCCCAATCATCGCCGCGCCGCTGACCCGATCATTCTGGGTATGGGTCTCAAGCGTGAAGTGCAGTTCATGGCAAAAGAAGAGCTTTTCAAGAACAAGTTCATCGGATGGTTCCTTCGAAAGCTGGGCGCTTTTCCGGTCAGCAGAGGCAAAGCGGATACCGGTTCGATCCGGCATTTTGAAAATTCTTTGGAAGAAGGCAATCTGATCGGTATCTTCATTGAAGGAACCCGCTCGAAGGACGACAACTTTCTCCCGCCGAAAAACGGCGTCAGCCTGATTGCGTGGGATACCAAGACGCCTGTTATCCCTGTTTGTCACACAACGATCAACAACCGTCTTGTGATGCACTACGGCAAACCTATCTCATTGGAAGAAATGGGATTTGATAAAGGCGGAGCGAGAGAGTTCCGTACCGCAAGCCGCAATATCATGGATCGGATCAAAGCGCTTCGTGAGGAAGATCTTGCCGCTGCAGAGGCAAAGCAGAATGGCTGAGATCACTGTCGCAAAATCCGCCGGCTTTTGCTTTGGCGTCAATCGTGCGGTCAAAATCGCGTTTGATGTTGCCGAGAGCAAAAATGGCGGCTGCACCCTAGGCCCCATCATCCACAACAAAGAGATGGTCAAAGAGCTGAGCGATAAAGGCGTTGTGTCTGTGGATTCACTTGATGAAATCGGCGGCAGACAGCCTGTTATCATCCGTTCCCATGGCGTCAAACGCTCGGTCTATGAGAAACTGTCCGAGTTGGGGGTGGAGTACATCGACGCTACCTGCCCGTTTGTTTCGAAGATTCATCGAATTGTTTATGAGATGAGCAGTCAGGGTTACACGATCCTGATAGCGGGGGATGAGAATCATCCGGAGGTTCAGGGTATCCTGTCTAACTGTGTAAGCCGGTATTATATTTTTCAAAATGAAACTGATTTGGAAAATATTGTTAGTTTAATTCCCAGTGAGAATAATAAAGGCGTTTGTGTAGTTGCCCAGACAACTTTCAATGAAAAAATATGGCAAAAATGTTTAAAAAATTTAAAAAAACTATATACAAATGCTAAAATTTTTGATACAATATGTAATGCTACGTCAAAGAGACAGGCTGAGGCGCATACTTTGTCACAGCAAAGCGACTGCATGATCGTGATCGGCGACCGTTCCAGTTCCAACACAAATAAGCTTTATTCTATTTGTAAAAGCAACTGTGAACGAACCTATCTGATAGAGACCGCCGCTGAGCTTGAGAAGGAGATGTATGCCGATGCTCAGTCGATCGGCGTAACAGCCGGCGCTTCTACACCGGAAAGGATTATAAAGGAGGTACTGGATACAATGAGTGAAAACACTACATCCAGCGTAAACGAAACTGAGAACTTTGAGGAGATGTTAGAAGAATCTCTGAAGAGTTTGAACACTAATGAAAGGGTTATGGGTACTGTT
>CACWTM010000154.1 GCA_902763855.1 uncultured Ruminococcus sp.
ACATTAGAACATTCTGTTTCAAAGTCAAGCTTTTAGTTGGTGAGTATATGGGTAAGAAAAGGACCGATAGATACAGCGGTATCGTTGAATATATCAATCAGTATTACGCTGAGAATATGCGCTATCCTTCCGTCAGAGATATCGTTGCGGGTACCGGCGTTCCTCTCTCTTCTGTCCATCGTTATCTCAAAGAGATGGATGAGAACGGCGTGCTTCAATATGACGGCCGAAGAAGTATCAATACAACCGAGATGGGTATGGAAAGTCCATCGAGATATATGAAAGTGCTTGGCTATGTTGAATGCGGCGAAGGTCAGGAGGAAGAAGAAAGCGTCATCGAATATATCCGTATGCCCGAAAGTATTGTCGGCAAAGGTGAATTCTTTGCTCTGATTGAAAAAGGTGAATCCATGATTGACGCTGGAATCTATCCCGGAGATTATGTCATTGTAAGACAGCAGAATACCGCCGACGTCGATGATTATGTTGTAGCTCTTTATGAAGGCAAAAATAACCTTAAACTATTGCAAAAAGAGGATGACAAGTATGTCCTTCGCTCTTGCAACAAGGATAAGGAAACATACCCTGACATCTATCCTGATGATTTGAAGATACAAGGCGTCGCCGTTTGCGTTACACATAAGCTCAAATAGTTTATAACAACTAAATAATTGAACGAATAAGTGATCGTTAGTTTTATAGAAGAAGTCATCCTGCATCGGAGGTATATTCCGATAAGGAATAGTCCCCGGCGCGGGATATTTTCATCTAAGTTTATTCGTACATATATTCTATTATTTGAAAGGAATTTAAAATGAATCAACACAAAAATGATATAGCAGAAGGCAGATATTATGTTCACCGCACATACAGTGAGCCGATGCCAGCTGAAAACGAACTGAAAGAACCATCCCAAAAGCAAAAGAAATTTAAGAAGCTGAGAACCGTAAGCGGCGATGAATTGATGAAGAAAACCGTCAAGCCTGTTCAGTTTGTCGTGAAAGATTTGCTCCCGAGCGGGCTGAGTATCGTCGCAGGTAAACGAAAGGAAGGCAAGTCTTGGCTGATGCTTGACCTCTGTTTTTCAGTCGCTGCAGGCGAAACATTTCTCGATTTTGACACCGAGCAGGGCACGGTTTTGTATGATGTTCAAGGTCAAGCGTGTGTTATCCAACTATATCTTCACTGAATCTCTTTTTATGCAACAGAGGCATTTTTTGGGTGTTTTATTCGGCTCTTGACTCGGAAAAAACATCAATTTCTCGATGGAAAATGCTCCATTGATACCTTCCCTGCTTGAAGAATTTCTATCGCCGTCCTTCGGGACGGCTTTTTTACACCCACTTATTCCGGACAACGCTACATCGACTGACCCCAGCCTTGATCTTCATCTTCATCAAGGTCTTCTTTGTAATTCTCGTCATAATCATCTTCATTTTCGACGCTGTTATCTTCTTCGCTACCGCTTCGCGAAATCAGGAGCAGCTGTTATAATTAAACTATATAGGTTTGCTCCCTTGAAGGTTAAAACGCGTTTACTCTTTTCATAAAATAAGGAGGCTATATAATTTGTCAAATACTTGCAGTTCAGCAGTCATACATATGGGTGCGAACAGCAAAAAGTTTATCAAGGAGTTTCAGACGTCGTTTGCAAATCATGTTACGGCGCCTCTCGGCCACTGCTCGGCGAGTGAGCTGAAAACGATCAAGGAGAACATCCGGATCATACATATAGGCAGAAAGGAATTTCAATTACCGATTGCCGCTTAAAGAATTCAAGTGGGGCAGGTTTGTGCCTGCCCCACACAAGGAGGAGAGTTATCAATGAAAAAGAAAAACAGGATCTCTTTTTCGGACGACGACCGTAAGGTAGCCATCTACGCCAGAAAATCAAGGATCACTCATAAAGGCGACAGTATCGGCGTTCAGTTCAAGCAGAGCGCCGACTACGCCAAGCTCCAGCTCAGCCTTCCCGATGACTATGAGTTTGAACACTATGAGGACAAAGGACTGAGCGGCTACTATTCCGACCGACCTGATTTTCAGCGTCTGCTTCACGATATCGAGAACGGCAAGATAAAGGCTGTCGCCTGTTACAAGCTCGACCGTATCAGTCGTAAGACCGCCGATTTGATGCGCCTGCTCGAATACTTCGAACGCTTTGACGTAACTCTCTTAGTGTGTTCCAATAATATCAATACGCAGATCAGCACCTCAAAGATTATCATTCAGGTGCTTGCCATCATCGCTGAGTTTGAGCGCGATACAATCACCGAACGTATCCAGGATAACCTGATGGAGCTATCCAAAGACGGGCGATGGTTAGGCGGCAGAGCGCCGACGGGCTTTACCACAAAGCGTGTGTCGGTAGGCTCGGGTAAGAATAAAACGGCGATCACTTACCTTGTCAGCCTCAATGACGAAAAGAAGCTTGTTCAAAAGATATTTAAAACCTTTTTGCAGGAGCGATCCATTTGCAAAACGGCTACCATTATCGGAGAAGATCACAAAACGAAGCAGGGCGCGGAATTCACAGAGCTTGCCGTGAAGGATATTCTGCGCAATCCGATCTATTGTACCGCCGATGAGAGAGCCTATCAATACTTTCTCGATCATGACGCAAATGTTTATGGGGAATCATCGGATTATGATGGACATTCGGGCATTTCAGTGTATAATAGAACTGATCAGTATAAGATCGAGGACGATGATTCCACATTCTTCAATCCCAAGTTCTCACAGGGCAGGAGAAACAGGGATGTGTCGGAGTGGATCATTGCGGTCGGCCGACACGAAGGGATCATATCCTCAAAGGAATGGATACAGACCCAAAAGCTGTTGGCGGAGATCGCTAAGAGATATAATCGTCCGCACAGGCGTACTAACGCGCTGCTTGCCGGACTGCTCCACTGTCCGTATTGCGGAAAGCGGCTGAACGTCACCTCCGAATCCGACCGATGGACGAACGGCAAACCACGCTTCAAATATACCTGCCCCGGCTACCGTAAAAAGGAATGCGGTTTTATCGCTGTTGACGGTGTGCTGACAGATGAATTTGTCGTAAAGAAGCTATCCGAGATCAACGACGAGAACAGCGAATACTACTATGAGCTGATACAGGAGCGCATCGACAGGCTGATCCTTTCCGACGAGAATGAGCGAGAGTATCGCGATACAAAGAAAGCGGTCGAAAAGATAAAAGCCGACATCGCGGCGCAAATCAGAAATATGCGCGACGCCGACGACGACATCAAGCCGTTCTATCAAGACGACATCAACAGCTTGAAGGACGAGCTCGAAAAACAGCAAGCGGTTCTGAGCAGGATCGAAGCGCTGAAAAGCGAATCCCGCAACATCGAAACGGAACTAAAACAGATCAGAAAGGTTCTGCTGTCCTTTGCCGAATACGCAAAGGAAGCAACGCCGGAGGTGCTGACCTCGCTTATTCGATCGGTAGTGGAACGAATCTATGTTACCACCGAGAACGGCGAACGCGTCTGCCATATCTTCATCAAGGGCTGTTCCGACGAGGATTATTCCGAGCTGTTTGAGGGGACTGAAAACGCAGATAAAACCTGCGCTTCGTCCCTTTCTGCCCAAATGTGTGATTCGGATAAGGATTGTAAACGCGATCCATACCTTTGCGGGAGTACAGCTCAGACGTAAGTGCAACGAGATCATGCGTGAGCAAGGGCATTACGAGCCGACGGGTCAGGCGAAGATTACGCCTGGCTACAACCTACCGAGTCAATATGTTCTCCACACAGTCGGACCGATTGTCAGCGGACGGCTGACCGAAAAGGACTGTGAGCTTTTGAAAAGCTGCTATCTTTCCTGCCTGAAGCTCGCCGTGGAAAACGGCTGCGATAGTATTGCGTTCTGCTGTATCTCCACCGGCGTGTTCGGATTCCCTCAAAAAGAAGCGGCTGAGATTGCCGTCCACACAGTAAGAGAGTATAAAAAAGAAACTAGCAGCGATATCAAGGTCATTTTCAATGTATTTAAGAATGAAGATTTGGTGATTTATCAGAATATATTGCAATAAGCAACAGCGAGATGCCATATGGATAAGGCGCCTCGCTGTTGCTTTTGATTTTATACCAATCTTCATTAAAAAGCAGAAAACCAATTTTTTTATAGTGCCGTAGGCGCGCCGAGATTGTATGAGACGGCAATTGCGTTAAAGCGCAATTGGAAAACGCGTTTAGCGTTTTCTCTCAAATAGTATTGGGGTTCCTAAGAAATAACAAGTTTTTCCAATCTATCGAACGCTTCCGTTACCAGCGAAAACGGTACGGCGAGATTCATGCGGATACCCCAAGCGTCATGGAAGGGCGCACCCTGCTGCCATGCTACGCCGACGTCCCAGCCTTTTTGAATCAGCTCATCAATTGTGAGATTGTGATTTTTGCAGTAGTCCTCGCAGTGCAAAAACAGCATATAGGTGCCTTCGGGTTTGGACACTTCGATACCCTCAAAGTCATTTTGAATCCTGTTATACGCATAATTGATATTCCGCGAGAGCACCTGATACTAAGTATCCATTAAACGCTTTAACAAATTTGTTAGCGAGAAATTTCGCAGAGCAAGGCGGAGGACGCAGGCATACTGGCGTATGTCAAGGACGACCCACTGATGTCCCTCGTCCTGATACGCGCCGATGAGCGCGTGCATCGACAGCACATTCATCTCGTTATAATGGCTCATTCCCGACTGTCTGCTCATTCTGTCCCTTAGATAATCGTCATAGATGATATGATAGCTGCCGATCAGCCCCGCAAGGTTGAAGGTTTTGCTTGGAGCATAGACGGCGATCGTTCTTTTTTTGGCGTCTTTGGAGATATTTTGCGTGGGAATATTGTGTCGGGCTATGTAATAATATCTTTTCGCCGGGCGCGGTAAACGCCTGAATCGCCGTACTGACGCAGCCGAGCACGCCGTTTTCATAGCCTATGTGCCGTTTGCTAAGCCCTGTAATACCGTTGCGTTTCTCGTGCCAGCGAATAATAGAATCATAATATTCTTTTGTGGGAAGAAAGTAACCGTATGCCGGATGCTCCGCCCGTTTGATGATTGCCTGCGGTATGGTTGGAACCGTCGCAAAATTCATATCCGCTACCCACATGGGAATTACCGAAAAACCGTTCTTCGGCTTAGTGGGAACCGTCGCCCAAGCAACGCCCGCGCCGATTGCGTCTATCGCTAACGCGTCCTTGCCGCTGCGATCCATAATCGTCTCAAAATCATAGTTCATTACCAATCTCTCCGTTTTCTGTCATTCATCTATCCGGGAATAATCCATTTTAATGATAACAGCTTTTGTCTTAAATGTCCACAAGCCTCCGCAGGAAATCCCATGCGAAGGCTTTCTTTTGAACATTTTTTTGCCAAGATTAACATTGTCAAAGTAGTTCTGTATTTTGCAGTGCCTGCCGGATATCTTCGATTAGGTCGTCAGCGTCCTCTAACCCTACGCTGAAACGAAAGAAGCCGTTGTGAAATTCTTTGGGATAGAGGTACTGGCGCTCGTCGTTTTCACCGATGAACACGATCAGGCTTTCATCGTGCCCCAGCGAAACGGCGGAAGTGATGATTTTCAGGTTTTGGACAAAACGGTTATGCGTATCATGGTCGGCTTTCAAGCCAAACGACAGCACGCCGCCGAAACCGTTCTTCATCTGCTTTTCGGCAATCGTGTGACCCTTATGGCTTTCAAGCCCGGGATAAGCGACAAAGCTGACGCAGGGCTGTTGCTCCAGCCACTCGGCAATTTTTAACGCGTTGTCATTATGCCGCTGCATACGCAGAGGTAATGTGACCGCTCCGCGCATGATCAGCCACGCGTTAAAGGGGCTGACGGTCGCTCCTAAGTTGACCTGCGCCTGAGCGCGGATGATATCCAGATATTCCTTTTTGCCGATGATCGCTCCGCCCATCGCGTCGCCGTGACCGTTGATATACTTCGTAAGGCTTTCAATCGAAAAATCCGCGCCAAGCTCAATCGGACGTTGGCTGTAGGGGGACGCAAAGGTGTTATCGACCGACAACAGCGCGTTGTTATTGTGTGCAATCTCCGCGATTGCCTGAATATCCGTGTTAGGGCGTACAGCCTCCTTGACCGCTTCCAAATCCGTTGTATCCACGATCGTTGTTTCGACATGAAACTTGTTGTTGAACAGCTCGTTTAAAAGGCGATAGACTGCAATATAGGTGACGGTTGAAAAGATCACATGATCGCCCGACTGCAGTAAAGAGAAAAACAGCCCCGACAGCGCGGCTACGCCGCTCGCTAATACCACACAGTCCTCACCGCCCTCTAAGGACGCGAGCTTTTCCTGCAGATATTTTTGGTTAACTCCGCCGTTGCGGGTATAGAGGTTCCCGTCGGCTGACGACCAGTTCATGTCCGTCGGGTCATATGGCAACGCGTAGCTGTTAGCCATTGTGATGGGGCGGCGTATCGCCCCTGTTTCTTTGTCGACCTCATTCCCGATATGTACGGCGCGAGTAGAAAACCCGAGATCATTCTTTGACAATTTTCATTCTCCTCTCTGTCCGGTTAACTGTAATACTTTTTTTCGTCATAATCCGACCTCACTGTTTGTTCTTCAATCGTTTATCGGTGGATTTGGCAAGACGCGTACCAATGCTTTGGAACAGTTGAACCAACAATACCAAAATCACGACGGCAATCAGCATCACCAGATACTTGTAGCGATAATAGCCGTAGTTGATGGCGATCTTTCCCAGTCCGCCGCCGCCGATAATACCGCTCATTGCCGTATAACCCAGCACTGTGGTAAGAGCGATGGTGACATTCGATATCAGCGACGGAACGCTTTCGGGGATCATCACCTTGGTAATGATTTGCAGCGGCGACGCGCCCATGCTTTGCGCCGCCTCAATGATATTGGGATTGACCTCGCGCAGGCTGCTTTCAACCAGCCTTGCCACAAACGGAAACGCCGCAATGACCAGCGGTACGATCGAAGCGACCGTTCCGACAATCGTTCCAACAATCAGCCGTGTGAGCGGAAACACTAAAATCATCAATATCAAGAACGGCACGGATCGCAGCACATTGATCAATATATTCAGAAAGCTCATCAACGGCTTCGGCAGCGGCAGGACGCCGTCCTTTTCTCCGACCACCAACAGTACGCCGAGCGGCAGACCGATGATAACCGCGAACAGCGTGGACAGCAACGTGACGTAAAAGGTTTCCCACAGCGCAACCGGAATCTCGCGGGTCGCAATCTCCCATGTTTCCTGTAATATCTCAGGTGAAAACAACTCGTTTCCCATTACAAGACCTCCTCTACCGTAATTCCGTCAAATTTCCGTAAATATTCCGCCGCTCTTCCTGCGGTAACACCGTCTTTCGGAAAGCTGAGCAGCATACTGCCGAACGCTCGATTGTCCGCTGTTTTGGTCGACGCGTACAGGATATTCGCGGCAACGCCGATCTCCACCGCCATCTGTGCGATCAACGGCGTATCCGTAGAACCGGAGCCGTTAAATACGACGCGCAGAACGTCCTGCGTCCCCGAGCGTTCGGCAAGCGCGTCCTCTCCGTCGGGAAACACCAGATGCTTTGCCGCCTGCGACTGCGGTGAGCTGAAAATGCGGCTGACCTCTCCCTGCTCCACGATCTCTCCGTCCTCGAGGATCGCGACGCGGTCGCAGATCTCTTCGATTACGCTCATTTGGTGCGTAATGATAATGACGGTAATACCGAGCCGTTGGTTGATGTCTTTGAGCAGAGCGAGGATCGACTTTGTCGTTTTCGGGTCGAGCGCGGAGGTCGCCTCGTCGCATAACAGTACCTTCGGGTTGGTGGCGAGCGCACGGGCAATCGCAACTCGCTGCTGCTGTCCGCCGGAAAGCTGTGCCGGGTAGGCGTTAGCCTTATCGCTCAGTCCGACGATTTTGAGCAGCTCCAGCGCGCGCTTCTTGGCTTCTTTGCCGCGCATTCCCTCCAGCTCCAGCGGAAAGCAGACGTTTTCCAGACAGGTGCGCTGCATCAACAAATTAAAGCCTTGAAAAATCATGGTGATATCGCGGCGGATCTTTCTCAGCTCCTTGCCCGGGAGCGCGCCTAAATCAACGCCGTCGACAATGACGCTGCCCGAGGTGGGGCGTTCCAATAAATTGATACACCGCACGAGTGTGCTTTTTCCCGCGCCGCTCATACCGATGATCCCGAAGATCTCACCGTCTTTGACGGTGAAGTTGATATCCTTCAGCGCCTCGAGAGAACCGTCGGGGGTAGAAAAGGTTTTGGAAAGGTTTTTTAATTCTATCATAATAACTGCCTTTCTGTCAGCGTTGTCTGTAACGCTTCTTTGAAAACGCGCCGACCGTAGCAAAACAGTCGGCGCGAAAGAAAAGGGATGTAAAACTTATTTGAGTGCGTCAACGGTTGTCTGCTTGCCGCCGTAAAGACCGAGGGGTTCCACGTGGATTGTCGCTATGGAAACAAGCTTTG
>CACWTM010000155.1 GCA_902763855.1 uncultured Ruminococcus sp.
TGCAGGACTTGATCTTTTCACGAACGACATACTCTTGCGCATGACTGAGAATATACGCAGGAGGCTGCGAAAGCAGCTCTGCAACATACTCTCTCTGCTCTTCTCTGATTACCCTGCAAAGAGCACAAAACAGGTGTGTTGACTTGTGTGTATTCATAATTATTTCTCCTATCTTTTAATTTTTTGACACAAAAAAAGACACCACATTTCTGTGATGTCTTCATCAATTAATTACACCATTTGTGGGATTAATCATGTAAAATCAGCCTATTTTCGTATGAATTACAGGATTAAAAACGGATTTTTCGTTTTTAATCCTGTAAACTGGTAGTTATAGTTCATATAAAAACTATATTATTTCATCGTTCATCACGAGAACTATGCTGACGGTCGGGGACATCTTCACCTACATCCGATTGCTCGCCGCCGACGAGCTCATTGTCGCGTTTGTCCACGTCCAAAAGGGCGTTCAGCTCATTCAAACGAGCTGTTTTTGTCCGCAGTTCTTCCTCCTGTGCAAAGGGTTTTTGCACTTCGACCTTAGCGGTTTCAAACTGCTTTTGGATGTTTTCAAGGTCTAACACAGCCCTCTCCAAACGCTTCTCCATACCGTCCAGTGCATTATCCAGTCGGGTGATATTACCATGAACATCAACGCCGAGCTTGACATCATGAGCTACTCTGCCCTTGAGACGGATACCATACTGACGACCGACCGTATCAAAATACATCTCCATATTGAAGCCGCGATAAGAGCCGAGTTGGAAGGCGTTGGACGATTTCATCGACTTGCAAGCGTCAAGGATCGCTTGTCCCGCCTTAGCCTTATCATCAAAAAAAGCACCCTGAATCTCCATGCCGACAAAGGTATCGTCGGTAGATTTCGGGTGCTTCTTCGCTACTTCAATATCCTGTTTTAAGCCGTCGATCAAGCCGGTATAAAAAGCGATCTTCTCAGGATAATACTTGATGATCTTATCCTCCAAATCGTATTTCTCAGACAGAACCCCCGCCTTGATCATCTGGAGCTTCTGGACTTGGATATCCAGATCCATTTTCTCCTTGATGTACGGATTGCCGGTGGCAAGCATCTTGATCTCAGCATATGACAGTGCTGTTTGGTCAACGTCCTCGGCAGTACGAACAGGAGTTTTGGATGTCATGATCTGAGCGCAAAACTTCTGTTTGCCCTCGACAAGCTGATACAGATACGCATCAAAGGTTTCCTCTGTGACGTATCGGTAGATATGTACTTCGGGATTCTCGTTACCCTGTCGGATGATTCTGCCGGATCGCTGCTCCAGATCAGACGGTCGCCACGGGCAGTCGAGGTCATGCAAGGCAATCAGCTTGTTCTGAGCGTTGGTGCCTGCGCCCATCTTTGCGGTCGAGCCAAGCAGCACTCTGACCTCGCCCTTCCTGACCTTGCGGAACAGGTCGAGTTTTTGCGTTTCGGTCTTTGCGTCATGGATAAAGGCGATCTGATCTTCGGGGATTCCTCGGTCGATCAGCTTCTTGCGGATGTCCGTGTAGACGGAAAACTCGCCCTCACCTTTCGGGGTGGACAGGTCACAAAACAAAAGCTGTGCTGAGTGTTGTTCGGCAGTTTCATCCCATATCCGATACACATTATCCACGCAGGCATTGACCTTGCTGCCGTCAAAATCCTCCAACATCGGATTAAGCAATCGCTGATCCAGTGCCAGCTTTCTACCGTCGTTGGTGATATTCAGCATATTATCCTCTGAGGAATCGACCTTGCCGCCGCGGATTTTCTCAGCTCTCTCGCCGAGTCCCGCAACCATTTCCTTTTGCATTTCGGACGGTTTTACAGCAATATTATGGTAGTTTGCTTTCGGTACGGGAAGGTTCAGCATATCCGAAGTCTGGATGTCCGCAACCTCACGGAACATCGACATCAGCTCAGGCAGATTATAAAACTTTGCAAAGCGCGTCTTGGCTCGGTAGCCTGTTCCTTCGGGTGTCAGCTCAACCGCTGTGATGGTTTCGCCAAAGGTTGAAGCCCACGAATCAAAGAACTGGAGATCGTTTTTTACGAGAGTTTCATACTGCAAATACCGCTGAATCGTATAAAGCTCGACCATCGAATTGCTAATCGGTGTACCGGTTGCGAACACTGTTCCACGGCTGCCGGTTAGCTCGTCCAGATATCGACACTTCATAAAGAGATCAGAGGACTTTGCCGCCTCCGTCTGTGCGATACCGCCGACGTTCCTCATCTTGGTATAAAGATAAAGGTTCTTGTAGTAATGACTTTCGTCAATAAACAAGCGATCAACGCCGAGTTCTTCAAAGGTCACAACGTTATCCTTGCGGTCTTGTGCTTCAAGCTTTTCCAGTTTAGCCTTTATGGAACGGCGGCTCTTTTCAAGCTGTTTTACGGTAAAGTTATCCCCTCTGTTTCGGCTGAGCGATTCAATACCTTCGGTGATCTCATCAAGCTGTGCCTGCAACATCATAATCTGACGCTCTTGGCTGATAGGAATTTTCTCGAATTGAGTATGACCGATAATAACCGCATCATAGTCACCGGTGGCAATCCTTCCGCAAAAGCGGCGACGGTTCTTTCGCTCAAAATCCTTTTTGGTAGCGACAAGGATATTCGCCGCGGGATAGAGCTGTAAAAACTCTGCTGCCCATTGTTCGGTCAGGTGATTCGGCACAACAAACAGGGATTTGTTACACAAGCCGAGGCGTTTGCTCTCCATTGCTGCCGCTGCCATCTCGTAGGTTTTGCCCGCGCCGACCGCGTGTGCAAGCAGCGTATTACCGCCGTAAAGAATATGAGCGACAGCGTTACGCTGATGCTCTCTGAGCTCGATTTCGGGATTCATTCCAACGAAATTGATGTGAGATCCGTCGTATTCTCTCGGGCGGGTGTTATTGAATTTCTCGTTATACAAGTTGCAAAGGCGCTCTCGGCGGCTGGGGTTTGACCAGATCCATTCCTGAAACTGTTGCTTGATCTGCTCCTGCTTGGCAAGGGCGATAGCAGTTTCTTTTTTGTTCAGGACAGCCTTCTTCTTTCCAAAAGGATCTTCCTCGTAATCATAGATACGAACGTCTTTCAGATTCAGCGTTTGCTCGATAATCTGATAGGCGTTGATCCTGTCGGTGCCGTAGGTCTTATACGCTTTGACATTGGTGCGGTCATAGGTCTTGTTCTCCATATTCCACTCACCTGTGATGGGTGAATAGTGAACCTTCATCTTCCACCGCGCATAGTAAGGGGTATCAAGAAGCTGGTAGACAAAGTCCTGAACGTCCTCGACCGGCAGCCATGTTGCTCCAAGTCTGACAGAAATCTCGGATGCTTTCAAGTCCTCCGGCTGAACCTTCCGTAACGCTTCCACATTCACAGCGTAGTCCTGCGGATAGAGCTGTGCCGACTGAACAGCGACCTTTAGCTTTTCACGGACATTACCGGACAGATATTCGTCGCTCGTCAGATATTTCGCCTCGTGATTGTTCCCAAAGCCGTACAAGGGATTCAGGAAGATAACGCCTTTCAGATCCTCATACAGTTTTCCTTCGGACAGTCCCGACAGCTCAGACATGAAATCCATATCCACCCTTGCACGTTCCGCCATTGACACAGCGAGCGCCTCCGACGCGGTATCTACCGAGGTGATAGGCTCATGCGGTCGAATCGTGCGCTTGGTAAAAATATCCGCCTTGCGCTCCAGATTACCTTCTTCGTCAATCACCTCTAAGGATGAAATAAGCGAATAAGAGCTGTCCATCGAGAAAGCAGAATTGTTGGCACGGGAGTTGATCAGACCATACTTTTTCGTATAGTTATCGTATAGGTTATTCAGCCGTTCCTGCTCCGCTTTGATCACATCATCGGGATAGTTCTCGGTCTGCATTTCAAGCAAGCGACGAACGCTATCTCGGATCGGGATCATTCTCTTGATTCGATTTTGTGCCGTCGCGGACACATCGAACGGAGTCATACGACTGTTCTCTCGAAAGTAGATCTTGCCGTCTACCAACGTGAAGGAGAAGTTCCTGACGGACGGGTCAGCAGGGATAGATAAATCTTCCTCCACATCCTCGTCCAGTTCATAGTCGGTCACTTCACCGTGGATGTTGCTGACCGCTTCATCCAAAAGCTCGCCGAGGTCGGCATTCTCATAAGGGATGCAGTCGGCAGTCATGCCAAAGCGACCGGATACCATCTTCATGTCACCGAGGATCATATCAGGATGCTCGACAAAATAGCTGTTCACCGTGATACCGTTTGCGTCGGTATCCAAATGCACCCATGAAGGCTCAATGTCGATGATTCGGTCACGCTTTTGGAGAATAAGTATATCCGATACGACATCCGTACCCGCGTTGCCTTTAAAGGTATTGTTGGGCAGACGGACTGCGCCAAGCAGATCGGCGCGTTGTGCGATGTACTTACGCACAGCGGGATTCTCCTTATCCATCGTTCCGCGTGAGGTAACGAGCGCCATCACGCCGCCCGGACGGAGCTTATCCA
>CACWTM010000156.1 GCA_902763855.1 uncultured Ruminococcus sp.
TGTTGTTCAAGAGGCCTGTTCCAAGCTTGGGGCAGAGGCGCTTTCGGAAGATTCTGACGCTTCCTTCTTGTTCTCTGTCGCGCTCAGAGCATACGCCATGTCGATCTTGCGCTTGGCGTCGAGGTGACCGTAGATGTTGGCAGTGGTCTGGATATCTGCGTGACCCAGCCACTCCTGCACGTCCTTAAGCGTGAAGCCCATGCATAACAGATTGCTTGCCGCACTGTGTCTCAGCTCATGGAAGCGGATGCGGGGCAAGCCGTATTCCTTGAGAAGTTTCGGGAATTTCTGTGACACATAGTCCGGCGAGAAGGGTCTGCCGTCCTCCCAGCGGAACACATAATCGTTATCGAAGTAGGTGTTGCCGTAGAATCTCTTATCCTTCCTCTGCTGTTTTTTCAGATCCTCGAACAGCTTCTTGATCTCGGCTGTCATCGGGAAGGAGCGTCGGCTGGACTCGTTCTTCGTCTTGTCCTTGGCGACGAGCTTCGATACCTTTGTGACCGATCGACGGATAGTGAAGGTCTCAGCCTCAAAGTTAACGCAATCCCAGCACAGACCGAGCGCTTCGCTTCTGCGCAAACCGTAAAGCGCGGTGACTCGGATCAGCGGATACAACGGTTCGTTATTCTTCAGCAGATTTTCGAGAAGTTCCTCGACCTGTGACATTGTGAAGAATTTCGCTTCATGTCTTTCCTTTGGTGGGAGATTGAGGAATCGGCAGGGATTGCGGTCGATAATACCTTCCGATTCGTAATAGGTCAAGGTCATATTGATGATCGACTTGACTTTTCTCAGGGTGATACCTGAGAGACCTCCCGAACCATCGATCTTCCCTCGCGTGGCTTTCTCGTTGATAAAGGCTTGCAGATTCTGCTTGTTGATGTCGCACAGGCGATAACCCTTATTGGTGAAGTACGGGATGATGTGCAGTCTGATCAGCGTTTCATAACCCTGGCAGGTGATCTCGTCAATGTGCCGTTGAAAACCGGCTGTCTTATACTCATACCATTTTTGTACCGCTTCTGCGAAAGGCATGAGCGACGGACTGTTTTCAAGCTCCTGCCAGTGCTGTTGTTCCTCTTCATATTGCTTGAGGGCTTCTCGGAGGAGTTTCTGCGCCTTTGTCTTGTTGCCCTTGACGGGTAGATCGGTGTTGATCCATTTTACTTTGCGTTTGCCGTTCCGATATAGGTTCAGAACGAGGTAATATTTATTATTTTTGATTTGCAGGCTTCCTGTCATATTGACTCCTTTCCGTCGGAATGCCCGCCGTTGCAACACGGATTATACCATCAAACGGCGGACATATCCAGTAGTTTTATTTGTAATTGTAATAAGATTATATTGATGTGATCGACGTGCGTGTCAGCCTGCGTTTCGCAGGAAGGACATCACGTCCTTTTTTCTGACGCGGATCGCAGTACCGATTCGTCGGCAGGAGAGCTGGTTCTCTTTGATGAGTTTGTAAACGGTGTTTTTGCAAACGCCCATCAGCTCAGCTATCTGCTGTACCGTCAGCACGTCGGGATAGTTCTTAAACTGTGTAGCAGGCGCTGACAGACGGACTGTCTGCAACGCCTCCGTAGGTATCAGATAAACATTCGATTTTTTGTTATCAGTCATAGGTTCCTTTCTGTTTTGAATAACTTTATTCGTCGTAATAAATTCATATATCTTCGGTACTTAATCAGTATTTTACATCGACATGATGAAGCCTTGTCCCTCGTCTTCTTCGTCGTAATAATCGTCGTCATAGTCGTCCTCGTCGAAGACTTCTTCGAGAATTTCTTCTCTCTGGTAATCATTATCTTCAGCGCTTTCAGTCGGCTCTTCCGTCCTGTTTGCGACGGAGGAAATCAGCCCGACGCCCACTCCGATCAGCGCGCCGATCGCCGCGCCGTTCTCTTGTCCTTCGATCCGCTTTCGGCGTTCTTCGGGATCCTCATTATCGTCATCAACGATCCTTGCTACCGCTCCGGCGAGGCTGTCGACTCCACCGATAATGCGGCTTGAAGGATCACGATAACTTTCGGAAATCTTTTGCGTTTCGACTTTTGCAAGGGCGCGTTCGCGCAGATGCTGTTCGTAAAGCTCGCGCGAATTCTCCCATCCGGTCGGCTGTATCTCTTCCGAAACGCCGTCCGAATTCTCTCTGAAATCGAGTTCGTTCTCGATGTTTTTCTTTAGATATTTTTCATCGTAAAGACTTTTATCGCGGCAGCTTCTGCCGTTCGGACAGTGAAAAGTCAGGTGTTTTCTCTCGTCCGTCCATGTCATTCGGTAGCCGAGAATCGACATCGCTCTGACGAATTCATCTCTGCTGCCGCTGTATTCCATCGACTTGTCAATATCCTCAGCGAGCTTTTGTTTCCAGCTGTTTCCCCTCATTCTCGCTCGATACTCACGGTTGGAAATCCTGCGACCTCCGTTCTCGTATGGCGTGAGAACGGATAGCCCATGAGCGAGGCAGATCTCGTCGCTGAGCGCTCTTAACTGTCTCAGAGTTGTGGGCGATTGGCGGAGCTTTTTCCCTGATTCAAAGCTCACGGAATTGATGACAAAGTGGCTGTGAAGATGGTTGGCGTCGCAGTGAGTCGCGACGAGAACTTCTTGCCCCGGCCACGCTCTCTCGGCAAACTCCATTGAGATATCGTGCGCCTGCTCGGGCGTGAGCTTCTCAGTCGGCGAAAAGGACTGCGCGTACTGGTAGAAAAATATCCCGTCAGCCTTGCCGTAAACTCGTTTCGTCGCCATGAATTCACGGAAGGAATTAGCTCCGTCACAGTTGATTCCGCTGACCAATTGCCGTTTCGATCGACAGTCAAAGGTCTTATATTCCTGCTGACAATAGTTGATAACGGCTCGCATAGCGGACGGATTTTGTCTGCTTTCTTTGATGAAAATTACTGTCGCCACGTTTCATCTTCTCCGATCATTTTGAGGAGCGCGTCGAAGATTTTTCGCTGACCTTCGATGACTGAATCGAACTTTGCGAAGAAAAATCTCCGTGAATTTGCCTTGCGGGCGATCTGATTGAGGTTGTTGCCGATGCGTTTCAGCTCGACAAGTATGGCTGATAAATCTGTAACCTTGATCGTCGTTTTGCGCGAACACTCGATCAGGTAATCGGTCAAAGACAGTTGAGCCTGCTTCGCTTTGGCAGCGATCTCTTCCTTTTCTTCTGCTGTCAATCGAATCGACAGCGTTACATTTCTCTTTCTTTTTGCGATAATCAATCACCTCATTAGCGTTTTTGTAGTGGGTCCGGGCTACTGCCCGGAAGTCATGTGTTCGGCGGACAGCCGGACGCTCTGCTTGCCTCCGCTCCCTTATAGATGGATACGATAGGGATGCAGAAAGAAAAGTCACTTGTAGACAACAACTCATAAGCAGAAACTGAAAATTGCTTTCTGTAAGAAGCTCTAATCTAATCGGCAGAAAGAAAAAATCTTTTCTTATTATATGCGTGTATTTATCTGATGCATCTGCGGCACTTGCGCGATACCTCAGTGTTCATACCGTTTCTTGAACTTTTCTATCTGCTGCACACCTGAGGCAATCTGCTGCTTTGCCACAGATAACGCCACAGGAAAATGACGTCAGAAACAGATAAATCCACAGGTGAATTGCAACTGAAATGCGCTTAATATCTATGCTCTTTCAGCTTTGCCACAGTTGCATCAGATAATTATTCACTACCTATCACAGCGTCGGCTTTGCTTTTTTCCAGCGCGATGAAGCGCATATTCTTTCCGCAGTAGCGAACGGAAACCGTGTTACCCGAAGCGGTCGTTTTAATCAGATTTTCTTCTGCCAGCGCTTTGACCAAAGCCTTTGCCGAAACAGGGAAGTTCTCGCTCTGTTCCGAGCACAATTTCTTTACAGCGGAGTGCGCTAAATCCTTGTTGAGATAGTAATACTCCTCGTCCTGACAGCCGATATATCCGGGCGGATAAGGATCAAAATTATCGGGTCGGTTCCGCTCTGTGATCATGACTTTGCCTCCCTCGATCAGCGAATACAGTTTGCGGATGAAGATGTTCACGGGCTTGTCATGCTCCACGTTGGTAGATTGCTGATCGGCTAAAGCGTACAGCTCCTTGCGGAACAGCTCCAGCTCGATCTCCTGATTCTCCTGCTTGATGACACAGTTTTCTTTGAGGAACTGCAGAAAGAAACGCATCCCGATCATCAGGCACGCGACAATCTCAGGCAGTCGACCGTGACAAGTTTGATTGTGATGGTAATAATTGTTTCTGTAGGTTTTGTGCCAACTCAGCAGCTTGTCCCTCAGTTTCTCGACATGATCATCGTCACACAGATACCGACGTTTGAGCCACTGTGTGTAGGCGTACATGGTACGGCGGTACGCGCCGTCAGCTGCTTCGCTCTGACAAACAGACAGCGCCCCGAGGTCAACGTCCTCTTCCTTCAATTCCAATGTGAAGTATCGTGCCGTACCGCTCTCGCCGATATCGGGGCTCAGCTCACCTGTGATGATGGCG
>CACWTM010000157.1 GCA_902763855.1 uncultured Ruminococcus sp.
TCTCGCCTGTACCTTGACCCGATAAGTGCCGTTACCGTACTGGAGGAACAAAGAGTTAAAGTCGTAGCTTGGCGCGGTCGCAGTCAGAGCGCTGCCCTGCTGGACATAGCTGCCGCCACTGAGCTTATACAGCCACAAGCCGTAGAGCGTCGCTTTCGGGTAAGCGTCCCACGACAGCGTATTGCCGCTCCATTTTAAATTCTTGACAGCGGTTTTTTCTTCACCGCTGTAAACGACCGTATCGCTGTACACCATCTTGCCGTCTTTATACACCTCTTGGGCAGTATGATCCGCCTGAGCGAATATCATCGCGTAGTAAGAAATGCCCGGCACCATATTATCTTGAAAATTATAGGAGGTGTAGGAAGAATCGAGCTCAGCCTTTCTGACGATTGAAGCGGTAGTACCCTTTTTATCATACAAAACAAGGGTGTAAGACGCCGCGTGAGGAACGGCAGACCACTCGGCGTGTCCGTCCGCGAACAATGTGATCGTCGGCGTTTCAAGATTCGGGATACCGATATGAAACGTATCGGACTCCACACTTGCAAGCGTTTTTCCGTTGCTGTCATCTGCATACAGGCTCACTCTGTAATCGTCCGTTCCGTACGCCTTATCCAGCGAAAAATTCTGGGGAAAGGTATAGGTACAGGGCTGCAGCGCGGAGACGACCTGACCGCTTCTCACCTGCGTAAAATACCCGGTTTCGGGATTGTAATTCGTCAGTATGAGATAGTAGGTTGCCGCGCCGGGATAATCATTCCAATTAACAACGACGCATTTATTCTTGTCGATTGTCACGCTTATATTGAGATTAGCCCCGGTCTCGGCTAAATCTTCGCCCGAACCGGAGAATTCTGTCGCGGTGAAGCCCATCGGCACAGCGGTCAAGAGCATGACCAAAATCAGAACCAAAGATATAATCGACTTTTTCATGATGATCTCTCTCCTTTGACGTATAAATGGATCACAGCGACCTTGGTATCACTTCCAAAGCGAGCTGAGTTTCTTCGCATGAAGATTGATACGCATAACGTCTGTCGTGTTGACAAGTTCGTCATCGTTGACGTTCGCGCAGGCGAATTCATAGCCGGAGAGGGGAACAAGCTCCTTCGCGTGGTTGTTCGCGCGCATCACGTCCGTCGTGTTCACCAAGCCGTCGCCGTTGACGTCGCCCTTGGGATGTATCTTGACCGTCAGCCCCGTCGCGTTACCGTTGACGGCGATATTAGTGGTTTTTGTCACATGGTTCGCCTTCGATACGGTCAACTGATAGATGCCCGACGGAACGTCCGAAAAGCTGAATGAAGCGCTGTTGCCGTAAACATTCGTTGTAAAGCCAATCATGCTGTTGCTGCGGTTCGCGAGCGTGACCTTCACCGCGCCGGAGCTGTTCAGGAAGCTGGTGACCGTTCCGCTGACGGTCTTGCCGGCAGTACAGGTGAACCAGCGGCTCATAGTGAGCTTCTTCTTCGGGGTCGCGACCCATATGGATTTTGTGGTATCCTTGCCGTTCATCGTGCCGGTCAGCCCCGATTCCGCGAATTCATAACCCTCGGTCGGGACAAGCGTGACCTGAGCGGAGTATTTCTTTCCGGTTTTGAAGGTATCGGTATCGGGATTCAGGATATTGCCGTCCTCGTCATACCAATTGACGTATCCGTAATGCGGGATCGTCGGTCTGTAGCCGCAGTCCGCGGGAATCAGGCACTCGCCGTCCGGCGCCTCTCCGTCGACAGGCTCGGTGATCCCGCTGATGACGAAGTGCGAGATCGGACCCAAGGTCCATTTTGCGTAAAGGGTAGTGTTCTCGAGGAAAGTATCATCATTATTTACCATCGGTCCGTCGTTCTTCCTGATCATCCATCCGACGAAGGTGTAGTTGGTACGGGTAGGTATAGGCAGATCTGCGGTCAACCAGCCGGATGTATCGGTTCTTTCGTGAATGTCTTAGCAGAGCTGACAGCGTCATCGCTATTCGGATGACCGTTACCGCACGCTTTGACCGTAAATTTATAGGATTTGGTTCCTGATACCATCCAAGAAGCTAAATTGAAATATGTTGTTTTCGCTTGAGTAGAATTCAGTCGAACACCGTCAGCGTATAGAAAAACAACGTAGTTCTCCGCATCGGGAACTTCATCCCATACCGCAAAGGTACCGTCCCACCGCAGATTCGTGGGAGTTGAGAGTTGAGGGTTGGAATTCACAAAGGTGTAAGTACCCTCCCATCTCTCTGATAATTGATGACCTCCCTCATTGCCGGCTTGGCTCCATGCCTCCAGTCTCACGTTGAAGGTACCACTTGGA
Source organism: uncultured Ruminococcus sp. (assembly GCA_902763855.1). Lineage (GTDB taxonomy): Bacteria > Bacillota > Clostridia > Oscillospirales > Acutalibacteraceae > Ruminococcoides. The sequence goes on from CACWTM010000157.1 coordinate 2,311, forward strand.
TAAGCGTGATCTATACATAATTGGCGCAGATCGATCATCGTTCCTTTTTCGGCACTCCACCATCCGCCGCCGGTATAAACGCCAAAATAATAACAATTCGCTCCGGGGAAGGGATCCCATGAAAGGATACCGTCTTGAGAGATACGGACATTTTTTAACGAGCCTTCACCGCTACCGGCGGCGACCTCGGAATTACCGTTCGCCGCACCCACCGTCATCGGCAGAGTGGAAAACACCATAACGATCACAAGAAAAACGCAGAGAATTGATTTTTTCATGGTAAACCTCCTCAGGTTTTATGAAGACAGCGATTGCATATCGTCCTTTCGGGGATTATCGCGCCAAAGGAAGCGATAGGCCTGAGTCGTATCATCCTATCGTATAAACCACTATTCACTGACCACTAATCACTGACCACTAATCACTGACCACTAACCCCTACTTTCTCGCCTTGAAATTCGGGTCAAGTCTCATGCCCGCGCCGTCAACAACACAGTCGAGCGGTCTCTCCGCGATACGCACCGGCATCCCGGTCTCCTCCTCGATCAGCTTATCCAGCCCCCTGAGCAGCGCGCCGCCGCCCGTGAGCATGATACCGTTGTCGATGATATCCGCGGAAAGCTCCGGCGGGGTCTTCTCCAAGGTGTTCAAGATCGCGTCCACGATCATCATGAGCGGATCGCGGAGCGCCTCGCGCACCTCCTCCGCCGTGATGCGGATGTTCTTCGGCAGACCGTCCACCAGGTTCCTGCCCTTGACCATCATCGCGCCCTCGCCCTCATAGGGGTACGCGGAACCGATGGTGATCTTGATATCCTCGGCGGTTCTCTCGCCGATCAAAAGATTGTATTTTTTCTTGATATAGGTGACGATCGCCTCGTCGAACTTATCGCCCGCCATACGCACCGAGCAGGAAGCAACGATATCGCCCAGAGAAACGATGCCCACCTCGCTCGTGCCGCCGCCGATATCAACGACCATGTTGCCGACGGGAGAATCGACCGGAAGACCCGCGCCGATCGCCGCCGCCATCGGCTCCTCGATCAGCTCAACGTACTTACCGCCCGCCTGACGCGCCGCGTCCTCGACCGCGTTGCGCTCGACCTCGGTCACGCCGGAAGGAATGCAGATGATGATGCGCGGACGGCTGAACAGCCCGCCGCGTACCACGCTCTTGATGAAGTATTTCAGCATCGTCGCCGTGATCTCAAAGTCCGCGATCACGCCGTCCTTGAGCGGACGGATCGCGACGATCGAGCCGGGTGTTCTGCCGATCATTTCCTTGGCCTCATGCCCGACTGCAAGCACCATATCGCGCTTCACGTCGACCGCCACGACCGACGGCTCGCGCATGACAACGCCCTTTCCTTTCATATATACTAAGGTATTCGCTGTACCCAAGTCGATTCCGATGTCTTTTGAAAACATATGCGTCTCCCTTCCGCCCTGAGGCGATCAAACTTATTTTTGGTTACCTGTTTTTAAATATTCATGCGGTCAGATTCTAGTTACTGGTTACTGGTTACTGGTTACTGGTTACTGGTTACTGGTTACTGGTTACTGGTTACTAGTCACTAGTCACTAACCACTGTCCACTTTCCGCTTTCCACTGTCCACTTTCCACTAACGACTACCGACCCGTTGAGCCGAAGCCGCCCGCGCCGCGCTGTGTCTCGTCCAGCTCGTTAACCTCTTCGATCTTGGGCAGGATCACCGGCGCAATCACGAGCTGGGCGATCCGCTCCCCCGGTTCGATCGTGAATTTCTTCTCCGTCGCATTGAGTAAGCCGGCGCAAACCTCGCCGCGGTAGTCGCTGTCGATCACGCCGACGCAGTTTGCGGGCGCGATGCCGTGCTTGATGGCAAGCCCCGAGCGCGCGTATAAATATGCGACAAAATCAGGGCTTTCCAGCGCGATCGCGATGCCGGTCGGGATCATGCGGATCTCGTGGGGCGGGATGGTTACCGGCTGATCGAGACAGGCGTAGAGATCCATCCCGGCGGAGCCGGGGGTGGCTCTGAACGGCATTTTGGCGTTATTTTTCAGTTTTTTGATTTTTAAGACGCTCATTTTTACCTTTCCTGCAAAAAATCTTGTGTTTTATTCATTTTTTCTTCGATTTATTTCCGGATAAAAAAGCGGGAAAAAACGGAGAAAAACGGCTGATTTTTGCTTATTTTCTTCAAAGAAATTCGATTTTTTAAGAAAATTTCCTTTAAATAATTCTTTAAAAGATTGTGAATTATTTAACACCCCTGAGAATCAACCCGTGGGTTTTCCGTTGAAAGTCGCTCTTTTCCTGTATTTTTTCAAGGGTGTTTTTCATCTTTTCCACGGAGTTTTCCACATTGAAGTGAAAATCGGAGAAAAGTGAATTGTTGATATGTTGAAAATTTTCAGGAATGAAAACGGGCACGCAGTTGAGGATCTCAAAGTACCCTTCCCCGACGGAGATCGGGAATTTTTCGCCCTTTCTGTCCTGCAAAACGTCTCCGTTTTTGCAGGATTGGTTGGCGCCTGCGGGAGCGTTTCGGGTCGTCATCAGCGGGATATTACCGTATCGGATGACGCCGACAGGGATGGAAGGATGCAGACTTTCCATGCGTTTTGCATCCATCTCTATACTCAGCTCGGCGGTTGAGATACCGTAGTCCCGCGCCCATTTCAGCGTGTAGGAGTTCGCGATATTCATGCCGAAGCCCGCGTGGACGGTGAAGCCGAGCGCTTTCCCGTAATATACGGCGGCGATATTATGGGCGAGCAGGTCACGCACGCCGAGGTCATAGACCTTTTTCAGCCTGCGGATGATCTCCTTTTCGTTCCCGAAGGTCGCGTGCGGGATCGCTGCGCCGATCCGATCACCTTCCCGGATCAGCTTTTTGAGCCTGTCCTCATCCTTTAAGCCGAAAATATCCACGAAAAACAGGTCAAAAAAGTCCGTTTTTACGAAAATATCCAGATTTTTCAGCACGGCTCTCCGCATGGGAGCGGCTTTTTCCTCAAAATCAAATTTGTCTTCTATATTGATGGGTAATATCCTGTTATCGTGTACCTTTTCCCGCTTTTCGCTCAGTTTTTCCAGCGCTTCACGGCGGATCGCGTTCAGTGAAGCGGCGGAGACTGCCGCGTCGGGAGATATCTCAGAGGTGATCTTCTGCACAAAATACGGCGTGCCGCCGGTTTTTCTGAGGGATTGCTCCGCTTTTTCTGCAGAAAGCGGGAGATTCCGCGCTTTTTCGACCGGTTTTTCATCAAAAACGGTCACGGTATGCATGCCGTCGGAGGCGCTCAGCTCCATCGGCTCGTCGGTTTGCACCTTCAAGTCAAAGGAGACTGGGACACGCGGGTACTCGTCCTTATATAAGGTATGCAGCTCGCCGTAGAGCTTTCCGTCGGCGGCGGTGACGTCGCTCTTCTGACGGAAGCCGAACATGCTCTCCCCGAGCTTCCCGCGCAGATAGCCGTCGGTGAAGCCGGTGCGGGAGAAAACGTTCTGCAGTCTTTTATTTGATGCTTCGCTGATGAAGCCGTTGTCACGCGCTTCCCGCGCCGCGATGGTCGCGGCGGCGACGTACTCCGGGCGCTTCATGCGTCCTTCGATCTTCGCGCTGGCGATCCCCATTTCTTGTAATTCTCTCAGATAATGCAGAGAGCCGTTGTCCTTCAGGCTCAGGGCGCGGTCATTTCCGCGGTAATTCATCGGAAGGCGGCAGGGCTGGGCGCACATCCCGCGGTTCGCGGAGCGACCGCCGAGCATGGCGGAAAACCAGCACTGGCCGGACAGACACATGCACAAGGCGCCGTGGACGAATACCTCGAGCTCCACCTCGGGGACAAATTCGTGAATCTCTCTGATTTCTGAAAGGGACAGCTCACGCGAGAGAACGACGCGCTCAAAGCCCATCTCATACAGCGCCTTTGCGCCGTAGGGCGTATGGACGGAGAGCTGGGTGGAGGCGTGGAGCGGAAGATCGGGCACGGATTTTTTGATCAGGGACACAAGTCCCAAGTCCTGCACGATCAGGGCGTCGATATCC
>CACWTM010000158.1 GCA_902763855.1 uncultured Ruminococcus sp.
TTCGGAAAATGCTGACAAGCTGATTACGCAGGAGCAGCTGCAGCAGATGATGGAGCAGTTCCTTGCCGGGTTTAAGGATTATGCGGATGAGAACGGCATGACCGACCCGTCGCAGATGGGAGAGTATATGACGCAGTACGGCTGGGCGGAGATATCGCTGGGCAAGTATTTTTACAAATAAAAATTTTTCAAAAAAGCGTGACTATTTTTCTTTTTAAGAAAGATTTGTCACGCTTTTGTTACGAGTGGTATGTTATAATACAACAGAATAGGTTCATTATGCAATTTAGGTAAAAACTATATTGCATCAAAAGAGAACAAAATGCTTCTGAAGGAGGAATCTACGCATGAAAAATTTGCGGAAATTCAACGGAAAACGGGTACTCAGCACATTACTGTGCCTGATGCTCACAGTGACGATGATCGTCGGCGCGATTCCTGTCGCGAAGGCGCTGGAGCCGATCAGACTCGCCGAGAACACCATCGATGAAGCGATCGCCGATACCGGCGCGTTTTATCTCATGACTACGAACGCGACCGTTCAGGAGAACGAGCCCGCGCCGTACTATCTGCGCATCGTGCGCGGCGGCGAGGTGCTCCCTGAGGCGGCGCTCAAGCTCGAGATGATTGACGTTTCGGCAAAGTACGGCGTTGATTACACCATCGAGCTGCTCCATTCCGACGTCGAGACAGCGAACGCTGACGGCGGTACCTCGTTTATGGAGGCGCTGTCGGGCGACGACGTCGAGCAGATCATGGTCGACGACAACGGCAACGATCTGTCTTTGACCGAGGAAGCCGCACAGGAGCAGGCTGACAGCGACGCCGCTGCCCTCTCCGAGAGTGCGAACATGGTGTGGAACGATTATGTTCATGAGAGAGCCGCCGCGGACGGCTTTGATCTTGACGCGCTTTACAACGGCTCCGATGATGAGGAATCCGGCGCGGCGGCGCAGAGCATGATCTCGCGTGAATTTGAAGCGGAAACCGGTCTGATCGACGACCGCACGCCGATGAAATCGACCGTTTCCGACGAGGAATTAGGCGACGTGCTGCAAGCGGGCTACGGTCTTGACGCGCTCAACGAGATGGCGAACGCGCTCAACGTGCCCTACCTGACGATAGATTTTGCCGAGGGCGAGACCGAAAAGACTGTTGTCATCAAAACCATCAACAACGATAAGGGCGAGGGCGACAAGCTCACCATGCTCAAGCTCGTCACCGACGCGGAGAGAACGCTTGTCAGCGAGCCCTACAGCCTCTTGAACCTCAAGATCGAGGACGACGAGGAGTGGGAGCTGCCCACCGTATCCTTCGCCGCCGATACCTTCGAGCCGGAAGGCGGCTACGCGATGGTCACCGTCAAGCGCGAGGGTCTGACCACCATGGTCAGCTCTGTCCATATGACCTCGACCGACGGCACCGCGACGGCAGGGCGCGACTTCTCTCAGGTCGATACCGAGGTCACTTTCCCTTACGGTATCAAAGAGCGCCTGCTCAAGATCCCCGTCAGCAGCAAGCTCCTCGAGGACGGCGGCAGCTTTACCCTGACGCTCTCCGACCCTGTCGACTGTGCGATGGGCAAGACCGAGGCACAGGCGCTGATCCCCGCGGGCTGTGAGAGCTATAACCCGAAGACGAGCGCCGACCTCGCCGAGACAGGTACTTCCGCAAGCGAGGCTAAGGAAAAATACGCGGATCCTATCGATCTGAGCAAGACTTATAACGCGATGTCTGCACATTCGGAAGGCTATTCAAAAATGGACGGCGACCATTATGCGATCAAAGCGTCCTCAGACGCAGACGGACATTACTGGTGGTCTTCTGCTACATGGGCGCTGAAGAGCTACGGCTACTCGGGCATACAGATCGTATGGAGTAAGGACGGTAACTTTACCACTAACTCTAAGAACGAGCTGAAGTTTTGGTCAGGCAACAGCTCCAAGAAAACGGCGGAAGAAGTAAAATACAGTACGAAATCCGAATCATGGGGCAAAGATACGGACACCTATTATACCGACAAGGGATATCTGGACAACGTCTATGTCGGCGTCGGTGAGATCACTGGCAACTGGTCGAAGGACCCGACCATCAATGTTTATTCGATCACGCCGATCCTGCGCCCCTTTGAAATCAAGCTGCTCGACGCTGATTCAAGCGCCCTGCAGTTTGTGGGACCGGACGGTGAGTTCGGCGACGCCAAGCATGTGGGACTCAGCTACACCGCGGAGACCACGCTGGGAAAAGGCGGCGACCTCAAGTGGATGCAGGACGGTGAGGATGAGGTTTCCGTCACCCTTACAAACACATCATACAGCTATATCAAGGGCCTCGAGATCGTTAAGTATAAAGAGGATATGGGCGGCAAGATCACAGTCCTCGATACAAAGACCGTAAAAAGCTCACTGACGGAAACGTCGGCTTCCTTCAAGCTTACCGACGAGTTAGTCAACGAGTTCAGTGACAGCGGCTTTATCACCTACGAAAAGAACGGCGAGAGAGGTCTCAAGGGCAAGATCGGCGTTCGCGCGGTCTTAGCTCCCTATGACTTCGATTTCGAGATTTCCAAGGATGACTATCGCGGCGAGGTCAAGGTCATTGAGCCGGAGAATGCTCCCGAGGGCTGGCGCTGGCACAAGGGCGACTACATCACCGTCCAGACCGTGATCTACGACCGGTATAAAAAAGAGTATTATCCGAACGGCGTTTCTGTCAACGATCAAAAAACGACGCTGGACGACATCAAGAACACGACGTGGCACAACGATACGGATAAAAATTATACCGTACGACAGTTGGACTATGCCTATCTGTACTTGATGCCGGAGATCGTGTCGAACGACAACCGGCTGGTCGTCAAGGTCGCAAATAAAAACCTGAAATATTATAAACAGACGCAGGGCTTCTTTAAAACTGCGAAGCAGATCACCTCGCCCGAGGCGGGCTATCGGTATTATCTGCTGTACGATTCCGACACGGTCGTACCGAATAAGTATTATGATCTCACCGCCGTCCCCGTTACCGCGGGCAATGTCGCGGGCTGGAAAAAGGACGTCGGCGTCGTCAGCTATTATGAGAATACCCACTTCTTCCGCACCACATGGAAGCGGGCGGAGAACGTCGTCGAGCTGCTGGCTCCCAAAAAAGCCGACGCGACCCTCGTAATGAACGGTACCGCCTACTATTCCGGCGCGACGCTCGACCGCCGCGTCGAGGGCGAGGCATGGATGCCCGCCAAGGGCGCGATCGTCTGCGTCGATGCGATGCACTATGATATCACCGGCGACGACGGCAAATTCTCCGTCAAGTCGCTGGAGGGTACGGTCACCGGCGAGGATGACATCACGGTGAACTACCCGCTCTATGTCTGCTCCGGCTCCGCTCTGACCTATCGGATCGAGGCGAGCGGCACGACACGCTATTTCAGCACCACGCTCGACGGAGAGAAGGACGAGAACGGCGTCATCACGCTTGACGTCGGCAAGTTTAAGGTCTCTACAATCGACAAGACGCGCCCCTACATCGCTTCACTGGTTGCCTATGACCAGTCGCAGAGGACGACGAGTCAGATCCCGATTACCGATCAGGGCATCGCGACCGTCGAAGTGGTTGTCAACAACTGCGGCGCGGAATATGACGTAACAAAAAAAGAGAATACGACCAGAATGGAGCTTTTCGCCTATCATCCCAAGAACGCCGAGCCGATCAAACTCGCGACGCTTGATAAGAACGATCCGGATGACGAGCTGAAATATAAGCCCAAGGTCGACGGCAATAAAGAGATTTGGACGTTCCGCTTTACGTCGGACAATTCGACCGGACTGCTGTCGAGCGACAAGCTGTACGTTCGCCTGACAACAGACCGCGTGATGAACGAGGAGGTATACGACGAGAACGGCAAGCCTGTCACGGGCGGCGCTCTGTCCGAGACGGTCTATCCGCCGATCGATTCCGGCACGGTGTTCATCCAGCCGGCGGCGACCCTCCCCGACGTCGAGGAATTCACGATGCTCGAGACAGACAGCCTGATGTCCGAGTATATCGACTTCCCGATCTTCGGCGCCTTCAGCGCCATGTTCAAGGCGGGCAGCGTCGTCTTCAAGACGACCGCTCTGCCCGGCAACGGTCTACGCTTCTGCTTCGGCATCATGCCTGAGAAACTGTCCAAGACCACAGGCGATACCGGTACCGACACCGGCAACGACTACGGCGTCGGCTCGCACGGCTTATCCGGCTTCCCATCGGCATTCAAGGACACGAAGGAAATGGGACAATTCCTGCAGGCAAACAAAAAGGCTGCGAAAGACGCCGGTACAAGCTCGCTTGTACCGATCAAGGGCGGCGGCGTCGGCGCGACGTTCGGCATCTATCTGGATCTGGGCAGAATCTGTACCTCAGAGGGCGAATCACTCGAATTTATCGGCGGCGGCGTCTTCATCGGTGCCGCCGACACGCTGCGACCGGC
>CACWTM010000159.1 GCA_902763855.1 uncultured Ruminococcus sp.
AACGGCGGTGACCATCATGCCGAAGCTGATCATTAAAACGAATTATTATAAGAATCCGCAGAGCTATCATATCGATAGATACGTCCGCTATATCGCCACGCGCGACGGCGTAGAGAAGCAACGCGGGAGGAAGGATAACAATCCGTATACCAAAGCACAGCAGGAGCTGATGGATAAATGTATCTTTACCTTTACCGACGTCGCTGATATGCCTGAGCTGCAGGCTTTCCTCGACGAGCCGACACGCTACCGCGCGAGTGAATTCATCGACGCGGTGCTCGACGCTCACACCGATGATCTCGCCGACGTCCCCGAGCTGATGAAGTATATCGCCAACCGTCCCGGCGTGGAAAAGATCGGTTCTCACGGTCTGTTCTCGCAGACGGACGAGCCGATCAATCTCGAAGAAGCGGTCAAGACCGTAGAGGATCGCAAGGGAAATGTATGGAATCATATCATCAGTTTAAAGGCAGAGGACGCCGCGCGTTTGCGCTACGATAACGCCGACTCTTGGAAGCATTTGATACGCAGAAATATCAACGAGCTTGCGCAGATCCATCACATGAAGCCGTCGGATATTCAGTGGTACGCGGCGTTCCATGAGAAGGATCATCACCCGCATATCCATATGTTGGTGTTCTCAAAATCAGGCAAAGGCTACCTCAGCAAAAAGGGTATGGAGAAGATGCGCAGCGTGCTCACCAACGATATTTTTCGCGGTGAAATGTTCCGTATGTTCACAAATCAAACGGAGATTCGTAATCGTTTGAAGAGCGAAGTCAACGATTTATTGGAAGAAACTTTGCGCTCCGAAAGCCCTTTTCAGATGTATTATCTTGCGCTTTTGGGACGGCTCCGAAAGGAGTTGGACGGCTGTAAAGGCAAGAAGGTTTACGGTTATTTACCGAAGAAAGTGAAGCGCTTTGTCGACTATGCTGTCGCTCAGTTTGCCAACGATCCGAGCATCAAGGAGCTGTATCAAAAGTGGTGTGAAGTCAACCGTCAGAAGCTGAGTATGTACCACGACAGTCTGCAGGAACCCGACGTTCCTCTCGAGGATAACGGTGCGTTTCGTTCGCTGAAAAATGCCGTGATCCGAGCGGCTTTGGCGATGGATTTCTCGCAGTCGACGACCGATAATTACAGCAATATCGGCGGATTATTATCTCAGCTTGCGAAGCAGATCGCGCACAGTTCCGTGAAAAAACTCGACGCTCTGAACAGGAAAACCGTTCGCGGAGAGAAGAAAGAACAGCAAAAGATCAATGAAAAGAAGCTCGCCCACGGACTGAAACCGGGAGGAACTTCTGAGAAAGAAGAGGAAGAGCCGACCGAGAACTTTTCGCTCGAACCGCTCCTCGATACCATCGACATCATCCTGCTGAACAAAAAGCCCACCAAGCTTAACCGTGTTCATGTACCGTCCGAACAGAATATTGAAGAGGATTATGAAGCGTATCTCAGAGAGAAATACGGCGACGATTATGACGAAGATGAAGGTCAGAGCTGGGGTCAGTCGATGTAACGTTGTCCGAATTAAGTGGGTGTAAAAAGAAAAGCCGTCCCGAAGGACGACAAATCTTATGGATTTATTAATATTTATATTCCTTGATGATACACAACTCACCCTGCACATCATAGCGCATGGTGCAGTCATCGTACTCGACCAGGCAAGCGCAGTGACCGCCTGGAACGGCTGTATTGGCATACAGATTATATGTAATGATATGGCGGTCGCAGTGCTGGTTCGGTTCACCGCCGGGGTATAGGAGCATGGATTCAAGTCCCAAATCTCTGGCAGCGAATGCGGTCAGAACCGCTCCATCAACGCACATGATCTGATCATATGTGTAGTGATCCTGTATGTATTCGGCGAAGGCTTTCATCTTTTCTCTGTCGGTCATGGACGAAGTCCAGCATGCTTCTTCTGATGAACGAACAATCCGTAACGTCTTTTCGATATCCTCGGGAGCATGATCCACATTGACATTGACATTCACTCGGCGGATCAGTTCGCCCTTGTAATACAGCTCGATCGAAAAGCTTCCGTGAGCTTTTCCGATACAGCTGACCGTCGTCTGGAAAGGAAAGTACAAGCCGCTTCTGTAGTTAGCGTAGACATAAGCCAAAGGATTATCCTCGCTGTCGGTCACTTCGCAGTCATAGCCGTGAACGATTCCGTTCTCCTTTTCGATCAGGTAACTCTCCTTGAAACGGCTGTCGGTGTAATCGATCCGATTGATGTAACGACCATTATTGACCACTGTTGTGATATCGTGGGGATCGATCTCACTCTTTGGTATGAGCATCAAGCTAATGCTTGTATCGGTAAGCATGACTTCCGACGGGACCTTCTTCAAATCGAAGGTGACGCCCTCGACCGTAACATACCGATCGGTCGGTGAAGGTTCATAGACAGGCTTCGAAATCGGATAGCTGTCTGATACATTCACCATCCATCGTTGCAGGTGTGAAGCGTCCATCACGGTCACGGCGTGATCGCCGTCTATATCCGCGACAGACGATGTTACAGCGACAGTCGTTTTGATACCGACTGTGTACCGCTGAATGACCGTCGCGTCGGTGATACTGATCTCGCCGTCACCGTCGACGTCACCTAACATTCGGCTCTCGGCACGGACGGAAACGGACATCATCATCGCCATACAGAGCGATAAAGACAAAACAGATTTGATTTTCATAATAAAACCTCCTTTACGGTTTGGTGTATTTTAGCTTAGGTTAGGAGGTTTTACAAGTAAAAGATTAACTCATGGAATTGTTCAATATGACAAGCTTAACGTCGTCAATAATTGAGCTGTCATACAAAGAAATAGGGATTTCCCGAAAGGAGATAGAATGAACGATAAAAACTACATTACACAGGCAGATGACAGAGAAGAAACCATCCCCGATGATATGCGCTATACCTACATCGGATCGTCGATTGAAATCGACGGAAAGAGCTATCCTGTTGTGGCGGCGATACCGCTCGGCACTGCCGATTGCTCTCTTCCCTCGGCAGAGGAAAAGCTGATGAAATTAATCCGGGGAAATTAAATCTTTCACTGGATATTTGCGCCGACTTAGGGTATAGTGTGCTTGTATCCTATTCGGTGTGACAGAGCAGCGCCCTGCTCGGAAAGGATGGAACCATGAACACTACCGAATATAATAACAATCTGATCACCGCCCTGTACTGCCGTCTCTCGCAGGAGGACCTTCTGGCAGGTGAATCAAACTCCATAACCAACCAGAAGCTTATTCTCAGCAAGCACGCTGAGCAATTGGGGTTGCGCAACTGCAAGTTCTATATTGACGACGGTTACAGCGGAACAAACAATACGCGTCCTGCCTATGTGCAAATGAAAAAGGATATGGAAGCAGGATTGATCGGAACAATCATTGTCAAGGATCAGTCCCGACTCGGGCGAGATCATCTGGAGACCGACGCGATGATGGAACTGGTATTTCCTCAATACGACGTTCGCTTCATCGCCGTGAACGACGGAGTTGACACTATTAACGGCTTGAATGAGATGTCCGGCATCCGTAACTACTTCAACGACTTTTACGCCGCCGATACATCTAAGAAGATCCGAGCCGTGCAGAAAGCTAAGGGTGAGCGAGGTGAGCCTGTGGGAACAACAGTACCTTACGGATATCTGAAAAATCCAGAGTATAAAGGCAACCAAAAGGAAGCTCCGTGGTTGATTATCGACCCAGAAGCGGCGCCTATAGTAAAACGGATCTTTGATATGAATGCAAGCGGATTAAGCCCATATGCGATTTGCAGAACGTTTGAGCAAGAACAGATTTTGTGTCCAAGTGTCTATCTGTTCCGCAAGACCGGAAGCAAATCCGGCACACCGAGCTTTGACCGACCGTATCACTGGTCTGAACGGACAGTAAGAAAAATGCTCAGCAATCAGTTCTACTGTGGGGATACGGTGAACTTCAAAACTTATACCAAGTCCAATAAACTGAAAAAGCGAATCAGAAACGATTCGAGCCGTATACTGATCTTCCGAGACACGCACGAGCCAATCGTTGAACGCAGTGTGTTTGATGCTGTACAAAAGCACTTTGAAGGCAGAAAGCGACCGGATAGAACCGGTGAATTGGACATGCTAGCAGGTTATCTGTATTGCGGAGACTGTGGTAAGCGTATGTATTTGCATCGAACCTATAAAAAGAAGGCAGGCAATAATTTCTATCAATGCGGAGGATACCAATCACATACGACAGATTGCAGCATCCACTACATCCGTCAAAATGTTATTGAAGAAATCATACTCAGTAATCTGAGAAGGTTAACTTCATTCGCGCGTTCTGAGCCTGAACAGTTTTATGAGATGGCT
>CACWTM010000160.1 GCA_902763855.1 uncultured Ruminococcus sp.
ATGATAAAAAGAACCGTCCAGTCATCTGTATACTGTCGGCGGTTTTCATCATGCTGCTCAGCTGCGGGCTGACGCTCTGGATGAAGCAGATCGTAACCGAGGAGTATCGGCGGTTTGTCCCCAACTACGTCGGCTCGACCTCGCTGTTTGTCACAGCGGCGGCGGTGCTGCTGTTTTTGGGCTTCAAGAACATCCGCTTGGGCAGCGTCAGGTGGATCAACGCGATCTCCGCGGCGACCTTCGGCGTGTATCTGATCCACGAGGATCCCTATATGCGCGGCGTGCTGTGGTCGCGTATCTTCAAGACGTCGTCCCACGCCCAAAGCGAGGATCTGATCTTCTTTTCGCTGTGGGTGACGGCGGCGGTGTTCGGCGCGTGTATCGTCATCGAACTGATCCGTATACACCTGATCGAGCGGTGGTATCTCAAACCGCTCAAAAAAAACGACGACAGGATCGGCGCATTTGTCGACAGAATCTGTCGGAAAATACTCAGGTTTTAATTCACAGATTTATATATCATGGAGGAACATATGAAAGAAAAGTTAGAACAGCTGAAAGCGCACCTGGCGTCTGAGCTCGGCACAGCCGCCGACCCCAAGGCGCTGGAGGATCTGCGCGTCAAGTATCTGGGAAAGAAGGGCTCTATCACCGATCTTTTGAAGGGCATGAAGTCCCTGTCGAACGACGAGAAAAAGTCCTTCGGTCAGATGGTCAACTCTTTGAAGCAGGAGGCTGCCGAGAGCATCGCCCGGCGTGCCGAAGAGCTCAAAGAGCTGGAGATCAGAAGAGAGATCGAGATGACCCCCGAGTTTGACCTCACCATCCCCACCAAGGATCAGAGGGGCTCCTATCATCCGATCACCCTTGTCCAGCGTGAGTGCGAGCGTATTTTCACCACCATGGGCTTTAACGTTGAGGATTATCCCGAGGTTGTCACAGACTACGAGTGCTTTGAGGCGGTCAACGTTCCGAAGAATCACCCTGCCCGCGACATGCAGGATACCTATTACCTTGAGAACGGCGAGCTGCTGAAATCCCAGACCTCAGCGGCGCAGAACGCCATCCTCAGAAAGTACGGCAAACAGCTGATGGAGGACGGTATGCCGATCCGCGCGATCTTCCCCGGCAGATGCTTCCGCAACGAAGCGACCGACGCGACCCACGAGAACACCTTCTTCCAGATGGAGGGCGTGATGGTCGACAAGGATATCTCTATTTCCAACCTCATCTACTTTATGAAAACCATGCTCAGCGAGGTGTTCCAAAAGGACGTCAAGGTGCGTCTGCGCCCCGGCTTCTTCCCGTTCGTCGAACCCGGCTTTGAGCTGGATATCTCCTGCCTGATCTGCGGCGGTGAGACCGGCTGTCCGTCCTGCAACCACTCCGGCTGGCTGGAGCTGTGCCCCTGCGGCATGATCCACCCCGAGGTGCTCAAAGAGGGCGGCATCGACCCCGAAAAGTACACCGGCTTCGCGTTCGGTCTGGGTCTGACCCGACTCGCGATGATGAAGTACGGCGTCAAGGACATCCGCGATCTGAACTCCGGCTCCTTAAAGGTCATGAGCCAGTTCACGGACGATAAGTAAGGAGGGGTACTATGTTTTTATCAATGAATTGGATCAAGGATTTCGTCGATCTGAGCGGTCTTGACGATCTCAAATTGATTAATCAGTTTTCTCTTTCTACCGCCGAGGTAGAGAACGATATACAGTTCAAGGGCTCTGATATCAGCGGCATTGTCGTTGCCGAGATCAAGAGCGTTGAAAATCATCCCGAGTCTAAAAAGCTCCATCTGCTCAAGGTCGATATCGGCGAAGAGGAGTTGGTAGACGTCGTCTGCGGCGCGCCGAATGTACGCGTGGGCATGAAAACCGCCTTTGCCAAGGTGGGAGCGAAGATCGGTGAGATTGAGATTGCTCCGAGACCTCTGGCGGGCTTCATGAGCTGCGGCATGTGCTGTTCCGAATCTGAGATCGGTATTTCCGACGATCACTCCGGCATTATGGAGATTACCGACGACGTCAAAAACGGTACCGATCTCAAGGAGATCTACGCCATCGACGATATCATCTTTGAGGTCGATAACAAGTCGCTCACCAACCGCCCCGACCTGTGGAGCCACTACGGTATCGCGCGTGAGTTCGCGGCAATCGCTCAGCGTCCTCTTAAGCCTCTTTCTTTTGCCGATTTGAAGGCATATGACAGCTTGCCCAAGGTGGATATGAAGATCGAGGATCCGCTGTGCTACCGTTACTCTTGCTTACAGTTCGAGAATATCTCGCGCAGCGTCAGCCCCGTTGATATGCGCATCCGTCTGTTCTACTGCGGTATGCGCGCGATCAACTTCCTCGCCGACATGACCAACTACCTCATGCTCGAGATGGGTCAGCCGATGCACGCGTTCGACTCCCGCAAGGTCGAGAATATCCGAATCAAGCGCTTTGAGAACGAGTTTGACTTTCAGACCCTCGACGGCGTAGAGCGTCATATCGACCCCGACACCCTGATGATCTGCAACGGCGATACGCCTGTCGCGATCGCGGGTATCATGGGCGGTCTTGACAGCGAGATCGTCGAGGATACCCACACCCTCACCCTCGAGTCCGCCACCTTTGACGCGGCGTCAATTCGCAAGTCCACCGTCCGTCTCTCTCACCGCACCGACGCTTCCATGCGCTATGAAAAGTCTCTCGATCCCGAGCTGACCACGGCGGCGATCGCACGATTTGTATTTCTTTTGGAGAAATATGACAGTGCCGTCAAGGTGGTTTCCTCCCTGACCGACGAGTACGTCTACCATTATCCCGACGTCAAACTGAGCTTTGATAAGGCGTATGTCGACAAGTACACCGGTATTGAGATCTCCAACGATACCATCGTCAACACCTTGACCCGACTGGGCTTTGAGGTACAGAACGACGGCGACGACTTCACCGTCAAGGTTCCCTCATGGCGCGCTACTAAGGATGTCACCATCAAGGCGGATATCATCGAAGAAATCACCCGTATCTACGGCTACGATAATTTTGCGATCCACACAGCCTCCGCGCCCCTGTTCCCGACCCGTCCCGAGCCGGTGAAGAAGGATGAGGACAACGTCAAGGATATCCTTGTCAAGCACTTCAACCTGCACGAGCTGCACTCCTACGTCTGGAACTATGTGGACGAATTAAAAGAGCTGGGAATCAAAAACGAGGGCGTCATCAAGCTTTTGAACGCTTCCAACCCCAACATCGAGACCATCCGCAAGACCATGATCCCGACTCAGCTGTGCCAGGTCAAGTCGAACCTCGGCTACGCAAACGACTTCGGTATCTTTGAGGTGGGCAGAGTGGTCACCGGCATGGACTCTGACAATCTCTGTATCGAAGAAAAGCACCTGGGTATCACCCTCTATCAAAAGGGTATGAACCTGCGTGACCTGTACTTCAGGATGAAAACCATCATCGAAACCCTTGTGGATGAGTTAAAGCACAAGACGGTCAGCTTCGAGAAGATCGAGCCGGAGTTTGACTTCGAACACCCCGTGAACCTCAACGCGGTCATCGTGGACGGCGCGTGTATCGGCAAGATCGGCATGATCCACCCCTCCGTGATGAAGAAGCTCGACAAGCGCGCGACCGTCGTCTTTGCCGAGATTGATATGGATCAATTCGCCGCCGTGGAGAACAACTCGATCCACTATACAGAGCCCAGTAAGTTCCCCGGTATTGAGATCGACCTGAGCTTCCTGACCTCACGCTTCGCGCCCATCGCCGCGGCGATCGACGTCGCGAAAAAGACCTGCGACCTGATCCGTGACGTTGACGTTATCGACATCTATGACGCGGGCAAAGACTCGTCCATCGCGGTACGACTGACCTTCTCCGACAACACCCGTACCCTCACGAGAGAAGAGGTTGCCGCCGTGACCGACAGAATCATTGCCGATCTCGAGAAAGTCGGTATCGTTCTGAAAAAATAACAGTATTCTGTTAACGCACATTTCCTCAAAAAGCACATTCCCATTCATATTCTGATACGCTTTACTCCCTGTTAACATCGTTTAGCAGGGAGTTTTTTATGGTTTTTAAAACTTTTTTGTTGATTTGTGCATCTTATCATCGGCGAATACTTTTATACCAAGTATCATTGCAAATTCCAAGATTACGGAGGTATTTTGATGAAAAAGAAAGTTACAGCTATTTTACTGACGCTGGTCTTTGTGCTCAGCGCGGCGTTCACGGCGATCCCTGCCGCAGCTGCCGACACGGCACAGACAAGCTCGCTGACGATCAACCGTGAGAGTCTGAGTATGGGCTTGTCCGAGGACTACACCCTGCGCGTCAGCGGAACCGACGCTCC
>CACWTM010000161.1 GCA_902763855.1 uncultured Ruminococcus sp.
GCCGCAAGGGCCGTTTACAATGCGTACTTTACGCCCTTTCTGCCGCTTTCAGCGCTCTTTTGTCCGGGGATATGACGCCTGTTTTCCGTTTTGCGCTCTCATATACGATCCGTTCTGGTTCTGTTGTGGTCAAGATTGTGGTCAATATATTCCTTACATAAACAAAGAGATAATTAACTAAAACCTCTGTTTGAGAAATGAAATCCAAGCAGAGGTTTTTTCTATCATTTTAATTCAGGAAATCGAGTGTTAACGCAGTTATGACAACAGTAATGAGCATCAAGCTCAACTGTGTATAGCCATTATAAAAGCCCGATTGCCGGCAGAGGTTGTGAACTCTCCGGTGATCAGGCTTCTCCTTTATGAATACAGTTGATTTTACTTGACAAATGGCGCGGTGTACTCCTCGTTGATTTCGGCGATCTCCTTTTTTCCGTCGATATACGGTTGATAGAGTGTCTCGATCCTGCCGCCGCCGCGATTGTCGCAGCCGGAGCAGAACTCACATTCCGCGCCGCAGCTGCCCCACAGGGCTTTTCTCACGATCTCTTCGCGTTCCTCGCGCGTGGTGTCCTTGATCAGAATGGATTTCATATTGGTCATCTCCTTCATTGGCTGTTTGTGAAACGAATTTGAATCTGTAAAATATTATATCATAGTAACATGAAAATGCAATCAAAATACTTTTGCCGAAACTCTTGACAAAAGAGAAATTCAATTATATAATTAACCTACTATGTAGATAGGTGATCTGAGAGGTCTATTATGAAAACAACAAGCTATATGTTCCATATGATGATTGGCGGTATGTGGTTACCGTCTTGTTCTGTGCGTCAAAAAACAGCCTCAACCGATTGAAGTAGTTCAATGATCATCTGTCGGGGCGTGCAAACGTCCCTTTTTTATTTATGGAGTTTTATTATGTGCGAAATCTACGGTTTCTCGGGTAAACGGGAAAAAGAATTGAATAGCGATCTGCGGGAGTTCTATTCCCACGCCTGTGATCATCCAAACGGCTGGGGGCTCGCCTTGCTTGATCAGAGTATTCCTGCGATCACGCGTGAGGTATGCCGCGCCGACCGCAGTGAGCTTTTGAGCGAGCTGCTGAGCCTTCCTGTTACCGCAAAAACCGCTCTGGCGCATATCCGCCTCGCAACCGTCGGCAACGAGGATTACGACAACTGCCATCCCTTTACCGCCGTCGATCATAGCGGCAGGAGCTGGACGCTGATCCATAACGGCACGATATTTGAGAGCGATAAGCTGAACAGATATGTATTTCGTCAAAAGGGCGAGACCGACAGCGAGAGGATCCTGCTCTACATTGTCGATCGGATCAATGAGGCGACTGCAAAGGCCAAAAGAGAATTGAGCGCGGAGGAACGCTTTGCGATCCTTGACGGCATCATTAGCAACAGCTCTCCCAAAAACAAGCTGAACCTGCTGATTTATGACGGTGAGCTGCTCTACGCGCATACCAACTTCAAGGATTCTTTGTATGAGCGCAAGGACGATGACGGTGTGACGATCTCGACCTGTCCGCTGACCGACTGCGGCTGGCATCATGTTCCGTTCACTACGCTAATCGCTTATCGTGAGGGCGTGCGTGTCTTTACCGGTACCGATCATCATCACGAATACATCTTTGATCCGTCAAGCGACAAGCCCTTATACCTTGCATATTCCGGACTGTGATCCCCTCATTCTACGAAAAGGAAGGATAGATATGAAAAACAACGCAAAGGAACTGATCCGACAGCGGTTTATCGAGCCGACAACGTCGCCGAGGACGAACTATATCGGCATCGAGATCGAGATGCCCGTCGTACCGTTAAGGGGAGAGAAAACCGATCAAAGCGTCAGCGCCGCCGCACTGAAGGAAGCGGCGCGGCGCTTTGGTTTTACCGAGACCAAGCATGATGCTTTCGGCGTATGTCACGAGGCGGTATGCGAGGAAACGGGCGACGTTTTCTCCTTTGACTGCTCTTACAACAATTTTGAGATTTCGCTCGGCAAGGTGCGGACTCTGCACGAGGCGCAGGCGCGCTTTACGGATTACGTCAGCTATATCAACACGTTTCTGAGAGCGCGCGGACACCTGCTGACGGGCATGGGGATCAATCCGTTTTACCGGAAGAATGATACGAGCTTTGTCCCCTCGCCGCGTTATCAGATGCTCGAGGGCTATTTGCGGAAAAGCCGCGAATGGGAGCGTGACGGCGGATTCCATCCCTATACAGCGTATCCGACGTTTTCGAGCGCGTCACAGGTGCAGCTGGACGTGACCGAGGAGCGCCTGTGCGAGGTGATCGAGGCATTCTCTCTCGTTGAACCCATCAAGGCGCTGTTGTTCGCTAATTCCTATCTGCCCGATGAACCTGATTTATACTGTGTCAGAGATATGCTGTGGGAACGCTCCACACACGGCGTCAATCCCAAGAACCTCGGCTTCTTTGAACCGCTCCCTCATACGAACGACGAGGTGATCGACTACCTGTCGGGAGTCAGTCTTTTCTGCACCGAGAGAGAGGATAAATACCTGTTTTTCTACCCGATACCGTTTGAGGAATACCTTGAGCGGGAGTTCGTTGAGGGCGAATACTTTGACGGCGAAAAATATGTGAAGGTCAAATTCAAGCCCTCGCCCGAGGATATCCGGACGCTCCGCACCTACAAGCAGATCGACCTGACCGCGCGCGGTACGCTGGAGTTCCGCTCCGCCTGTACCCAGCCGCTGCGGGATGCGATGACCGTCGCGGCGTTCCATCTCGGCCTGATGAGCCAAACCAAAGCGTTGACGGAGCTTCTGCGAAATGACCCTTATCTGTATCAAGACGGTGAATCACCGTACACCTTGAGGAAGCGCTTCAATCGGAGAGACGCTTTATCGCAGGAGGAACAGTCACACCTGCGTGAGCTGACGACAGTCGTTTTGCTGCTCGCGCAGAAGGGACTTCATGAGAGAGGGTTTTCGGAGAAACGATATCTCGAACCGCTGTTCCGCCGTGCGGCAGAGTTGACTTCTCCCGCAAAAGAAATGATACAACAGCTCGAAAAGGGCGCAGATATCCATACCGTTATCGAGCAATACGCTAAGCTGTAGGTGACGTTATGCTAAGACAAATCACTGCGCCCGACGGGAAGCTCCTCACGGGAGAATTCGGACTCGAACGCGAGACCCTGCGCGTGACACAAGACGGTCATATGGCGCATACGCCGCACCCCTTTCCGAATGATCCCAACATTGTCAAGGACTTCTGTGAAAATCAGACCGAGATCAACACGGGCGTACATACTTCGGCAGAGGCTGTGATCGAAGAGCTTGCTACTCATACACAAAGACTGAACAACATACTCGAAGAACGCCGAGAAAGGCTTTGGCTGTACTCCAACCCGCCGCGTATCAAAACCGCCGACGATATCCCTGTCGCCTTATACGAAGGGGATCAAAGTTCAAAGCACAGCTATCGGCTGTATCTTGCCGAAAAATACGGCAAATACAAAATGGCACTGTCAGGTATCCACGTCAATTATTCACTGTCGGAGGAACTGCTCCGACAGAGCATTGACGCGTCCTCATCGATCGATTTCACCGCCCATAAAAACGAGGTATATCTGCGCTTGGCAGAAAGCCTGAACGCATACGGCTGGGTCATCAATCTCCTGATGTCCGCCTCGCCCGTATGCGACGGCTCGTATTTCTCGCCCGATAGGATCGGAGAGCCTGTTTTGACGCGCTACGCGTCCTTGCGATGCGGCGAGGAGGGCTATTGGAACAGCTTCACGCCGCTTCTGTCCTATGATTCCGTCCTCTCCTACGCATTGAGTATACAGCGATATATCGACAGCGGCGCGCTGGCAGGTGTAGGAGAGCTGTACTACCCGATCCGCTTGAAGCCGCGCGGAGCGAATCGCCTGAATACCCTCGTCCAAAACGGCGTGAACCATATCGAGATCCGCAACGTGGATATCAATCCCCTTGCTTCGCAGGGGATCGACAGCCGTGATCTGCAATTCATTGAGCTGTTAGTCGGTGGAGCGTTGTTAGCCTTCGGAATAGCCTGTGAGGTGCGTTGCGATTCGCTTATGCTTGATAGCATTTCAAGAGCAGATACAATTCCTGGAATGGACATCAGAACAGATGATGCAGATGTAGGACACGAAGCAAAGATTGGAAGAATCAGTGATGAAGCGGTATTTTATCTTATGTCTCGTGGCATTAGTGAAGAAGATGCCAAGACAATGATAGTAAGCGGATTTGCGAATCCTGTTTCTAAGGAACTTCCATTAGAATATGC
>CACWTM010000162.1 GCA_902763855.1 uncultured Ruminococcus sp.
CCCGAGAACCGGGAGATATACGAACGCAACTACAGAGTTTTCAAAAAGCTCTATCGATCCAACGCGTCAAATTTTAAGAATATAAACGGAATTGTAAGCAGTTGACGCTCTGTAAGGACGGTGAGAGCTTGCGTTTTTCGTGCGTACAGCCTTCGGTTATGCAAGAGATAGTTTTGTTTGGCGACAATCGGAGGTTTGATGACTAAACTATATTTTCCATCGCGGCGGTCCTTAAGTGCGTATTGTAAATGGTCGTAAATGGTTCTTGTGGCGCAATAAATCAAAAGGCAATGTTGCAAAACTGTGTTTTGTCACATTGCCTTTGTTATCTTACTCGTTTTTTTGAAATGTTCATACAAGGACTTCGTCCCTTGCTTGGTAACCGCTTAATAACCACCCCACATTCTTACTTTATTCGTTCATTAAGATTCTACGCTGCGCTCAGATTGACAAATGAACTTTATCGACAAGCTGAGGGCTGACGCACGAAGCGCCAGCCCTCTTAGCTTAGCCTGTCCTGATATGACAGCCTGATATCGATTTGTCCGACAGCTTTTCCTCTTACTGGATATAGAGGGTGTAGTTGTGGAGGCTGCCCCTCTCCAGCGCTCTGCCGTTGTCGCCGTGGAAGGCGTTCTCGTGGAACTTCTCTTCAAGGCTGACAACCGCGCGCTCGCCGCTCTCGGAAGAGTTTACGTAAACGTTGGACTTGTCGCTAAAGAAATCCTTTGTCGTATAGAGGACAGCCTTTTTGCCGCAATTCTTCACAAGATAGAAGTTGCTGTTTTCGTTGTCCTTTACAATAATTTCACGGCTGAGATATACGTCCGCCGCCTTGGCAAAGCCCGCGTCGCAGTAAACGCCGCCGCCTTTTGCCGCCTTGTTATTCGTGATGGTCATCGCGTCGAAATAGTGATTGGAGGAGCTCAGTGCGCCGAGGTAGATCGCGCCGCCCTTGTTGTGTGCCTCGTTGCCGGTAAGCGTCAGTGCGAAAGCTTCGAGCTTGCTGTGGTCGCCTGCATAGATACCGCCGCCGCTGCCGAATGCGGTATTATTGAAGAACTTTGAAAAAGTGATTTTTGCGTTGATATCCTCAGGTACATAAACCGCGCCGCCGTTCTTGTCGGAATGGTTGTCCTTAAAGAGGTTGCCGAGAATCTCGTTGAAAGCGGTCATATACAGTGCGCCGCCGTGACCCTCTGCGCTGTTGCCTTCAAAGTTGCAGTCACGGATAGCCAAAACGCTGTGTCCGTAGTAGACTGCGCCGCCGTTGCCCGCAGACTTGTTGTACTTGAAGGTGCAGTTTTTGATGGGGGTGCTTGTGTAAACTGCGCCGCCTTCCTTGGAGGCTGTGTTGTTGATGAAGGTGTTGTTCTCGATATTGGAGCCGTAAACCTCGCCGGGCATATAGATCGCGCCGCCGCGCTCTCCTCTGTTGTCTTCAAAGGTGCAGTTGGTGATGATTGCCTTCACTCCCTGCGCTACGTTAACAGCGGAATTGGTTGCGTGTCTGAAGGTAACCTTGTTGAGGTAAGCGGTACCGTTCGCTTTGACTGACGACGCGGCTCCCATGAGGGTGCCGTTGCTCACATGGAGCACGCCGCCGCCGTTTACCGTGAACAGATCTCCGTCTGACTGCATGAAAAAGCCGTTGAGGTCAATGTTGATATCACAGCCGTCGGGAATGGTCAGATTCATCTTCTCGTATTGATCGGCGTGCAGCTTGATGGAAGCGTTCTTCGCATTCATCGCCTGCTCTAACGCCTCGGCGAAGGTGTTGTAGTCCTTTTCTTCGCTATTGGTCTTGACGGTGGTCATACCCTTGTGGTCGATGGGGTCGGGCTTCGGCTCATTCCTTTTTCTTTCATTTCTGTCGATAATTCTCTGAAAGATTTCCAGCGCTTCCTTGCCGTCCTTTGCCTTATTCAGTACCTCAAGGTCCTTTGCCTTCTGTGCGTCCTTATCAGACTGAACGGTTGTTGCTTGTCCGGCGGTCTCCGCTGCGGAGGCTGAGGCTGTTGCGAATGCCGCGACGGAAATTGCGGTTACGATCGCGAGGATTGCCGCGATGATTCTGGTTTTCTTATTTGTCTTTCTCATGGTGTTCTCTCCTTTTTTATTGTTATTGGTGTTGGTGTTGATGGTTGTGTTTTTCATTTTCTTTACCTCTTTCGTCTTTGTATTTGGGAGGTTTTTGTATCTCCCCTTGACTGTGACTATAGTATAACGAACCGACTATGACAAAACTCTGACAAATTTCGGCGTTTTTTAAAATTTTTCAAAAAAAATTTCTCAATTCCGTATTTTGCCGCTCGGAATTGAGAAATCGTCTATATAATTTGTATAAAGGGGCGGATTTCGCTTTTTTGCGATTATATCCAAATTGGATAGTGACATTTTCGCCGGGATGATGTATAATACAGCTACAAAAGAAGAATAGGAGGAATCAAATGAAACATATCTTAAAACACCTCACGGCGGTCATGCTGATCGCCGCGATGATGGCGACAATGTTCACATGCGGCGCCTCAGCCGCGGAACGCCTGCTGGGCGATGTGGACGGCGACGGCGAGGTCACGGTCAACGACGCGACATATATCCAGCGCGCGCTGGTGGATATGTCGATCCCGTTTGAGCTCGATGAAAAGCTGGCTGACACGGACGAGGACGGCAGCCTGACGATCCTCGACGTGACCAATGTCCAGAGATGGATCTCCGGGCTTCCGTCGAATCAGAATATCGGACAACCGATAGCAAAAGAAACCTATAACACATATATCGAGGAAGGCAGCCTGCAAACCGTGCTGAAATACAGCGATAAGGGTGACAGCAAGCTCTTCTCGATGGCGAATACGGCAGTAGACGGGGTACTGATGGATATCAATCCCGATGCCGCCTACTACTTCACATCGGCGGATACAACGGTCGTCGGCCTCGCCGCCAAACGCACCGTGATCTACGCGGTCAGAGAGGGCAGCACCACGGCTGACGTCTATCAGGAGCTCGATGATGAAACCACCAAGATCGGTACGATCAACGTATCCGTTGTCACGGCAAAGATGTCCGAGGTTGCCGAGGAGGCATTTATGTCCTACACCGGCAGCGAGCTGGTCATTCAACAATTGAAACCCAACTTCGGCAAAACCGAATATGAAATCGCTTCCACGATCAAAAAGGTCTTGATCAACAACGAAGAGCTCGGCACGAAATTCACCGAGGACGATTTCACCGTAACCTACAAGTCCTCTAACGAGAAGATCGCGGTCGTCAGCGACAGCGGCGTCGTCTCAGGCACGGGTAACGGAGAATGCCAGATCATCTACACCATCCATTTCTCGGATAATTCCGAGTATAACGGCATTGTGCTCACAAAGGTGACCGGCAAGGCGCTCGAAACGGTCGAGGGCTATACAATCGACAATATCCGCGATTATATCGTCGGTCTCAACACGCCCGTTGAGCTCGCCGACGGCACAAAAACGCCCATGATCAATTTCGATAACGCCGCCACCACACCCGCGCTCATGGCGGTTCGCGACGCGATCAACGAGGAGCTGGAGATGTACGGCTCGATCGGACGCGGCTTCTCTCAAAAGTCCAACCACTCCACCGACGTATACAACAGCGTGCGCGATAAGGTGCTGGACTTCTTCACCGCCGACCCGGATCTTTACACCTGCTTCTATGTCAACTCCACCACCGACGGCTTGAACAAGCTCGCCTCCGCCCTTGTTGAGAGCGAGGACGATATCGTGCTCACGACCCGCATCGAGCACCATGCCAACGACCTGAGCTGGCGCGAGAGATGCAAGGTCATCTACGCCGAGGTCGACGATCAGGGCAGAGTCATTTATGACGATATCGAGAAGCTCCTCCGGGAAAACGACGTCAAAATCGTTTCGATCTCAGCCGCCTCTAATGTAACGGGCTATGTCAACGACGTGCACAGAGTCGCGAAGCTCGCCCACAAATACGGCGCCGAGATCGTCGTGGACGGCGCGCAGATCGTCGCTCACAGAAAGTTTGATATGATGGGCGATCTCAGCGATCCCAACGACGACATCGACTTTTTTGCGTTCTCGGCGCACAAGATGTATTCCCCCTACGGCGGCGGCGCGGTCGTAGGACTGACCGAGACGCTCAACCAGCATATGCCTGAGTTCTACGGCGGCGGCACGATCACCGTAGTCGGCGACTACTGGCAGAATTACAAGTCTGCTCCCGCGGCTTACGAGGCGGGCTCTCCCAACTATCCGGGCGTTGTAGGCTTAGGTAAGGCGATTGACG
>CACWTM010000163.1 GCA_902763855.1 uncultured Ruminococcus sp.
ATCGACGCGACCGTGATCCAGCGTTATTTGAACGATATGCCGGTAAAAAGCTTTGACTACGATCCCGCCAACGTCACCGGCGAAGGGCTGGATATCATCGACGCGACCCTGATCCAGCGTTATGAGGCGCTGATGGATATCTCCTATCCGATCGGCGAAGCGATGTGATACCGCGTGGCAGACGCCTCGCTTTTTTACCTTATAGGAAACTGCTCGTTCCCTATAAGGTAAAAAAGATTGAATGCCCGCTCAGTTTGCTGCTGCGCAGCAACGAGCGATGGCTATGCGAAATGCGCGCGTAGCGCGATTTCTTGTCAAGGCTTTGCGGAATCGCGCAAAGCGCGGATAGATAGCACAATCCCCTTGTGAGGGATACAAAAAGCCCCCTGCTTTTGTGAGCAGGGGGCTGCGTTATTATTTAGTTTCTTCTGTCTCTGCGCGGGCGTGAACCACGGTTCCTGCCACCGTCGCGACGGGGCTTGCGTTCCTCGTCGGGGTTGTTCTCGGGGGTCAGACCGTCTACCTCGATCAGCACATCTCTTCGGCTGAGGTTCAGGCGGCCCTTGTCGTCGATCTCCTGTACCTTGACGCGGATGACGTCGCCGACGTTGACCACATCGGTGACCTTGTCGACGCGCTTGACGTCGAGCTGGCTGATGTGTACCAGACCCTCTTTGCCCGGCGCGATCTCAACAAACGCGCCAAAGTCCATCAGGCGGGTGACCTTGCCCAGATACATCGCGCCCGGCTCGGGGTCGGTGGCGATGGTCTTGATGATCTCGATCGCGCGCTGACACTTTTCGGCGTCCAGACCCGCGACAAATACCTGTCCGATCTCGCCCTCTTCCTCGATGTCGATCTTACACTCGCACTGAGCCTGAATCTCCTTGATGACCTTGCCGCTCTTGCCGATGACCTCGGCGATCTTGTCGGCGGCGATGGTGGTGGTGAACATCTTGGGAGCGTATTTGGACAGCTCCGCTCTCGGCTCGGCGATCGCCTTGAGCATGACCTCGTCGAGGATGTAGTTGCGCGCCTTGTGGGTCTTTTCCAGCGCTTCCTTGACCATCTCGGGCAGCAGGCCGCTGATCTTTAAGTCCATCTGGATGGCGGTGATGCCGTCGTGGGTACCCGCTACCTTGAAGTCCATGTCGCCGAAGAAGTCCTCGAGACCCTGGATATCGACCATGGTCATCCAGCGCTCGCCCTCGGTGATCAGGCCGCAGGAGATACCCGCGACAGGCGCCTTGATCGGCACACCCGCGTCCATCAGAGCGAGGGTAGAGCCGCAGACAGAGCCCTGAGAGGTAGAACCGTTAGAGGATACGACCTCGGATACCAGTCTTAACGAATAGGGAAACTCCTCCATCGAGGGGATGACAGGCAGCAGAGCTCTTTCAGCCAGCGCACCGTGACCGATCTCGCGTCTGCCGGGGCCGCGGGAGGGTCTTGTCTCGCCGACAGAGTAGGAGGGGAAGTTGTAGTGGTGCATATAGCGCTTCTCGGTCTCGTCGTCGATACCGTCTAAGAGCTGCATGTCGCCGACGGTGCCGAGGGTCGCGATGGTCAGAACCTGGGTCTGACCGCGGGTGAACAGACCCGAGCCGTGTACACGGGGCAGGATGCCGACTTCGCTCGCGAGCGGGCGGATATCATCCATACCTCTGCCGTCGACGCGCTTCTGCTCGTCAAGCAGCCAGCGGCGAACGATGAACTTTTGGGTCTTGTACAGGCACTCGTCGATTTTTGCTTCACTTTCGGGATAGATTTCGTCGAACTTCTCGTGAACCGCCTCATAGATGGGCTTTAAGCGCTCGTCACGAACGGTTTTGTCGTCGGTGTCGAGAGCCGCCTTGACGTCTTCCTCAGCGAAAAGCCGTATCGCTTCGAACATGTCGTGATCCGGCTCGTTGGAGGGATATTCAAACTTAGGCTTGCCGATCTCGGCGACGATGCCCTTGATGAACTCGATGATCTTCTGGTTCGCTTCATGACCCGCCATGATGGCGTTGTACATGACTTCGTCAGAAACACAGTTCGCGCCGGCTTCGATCATCGCGATACGCTCGGATGTGGAAGCGACGGTGGTGGACATGTCGGATACCTTACGCTGCTCGGCGTTCGGGTTGATGACGATCTCGCCGTCAACAAGACCGACGGAAACGCCGGAGATCGGACCGTTCCACGGGATATCGGAGATGGAGATCGCGATGGATGTACCGATCATCGCGGTGATCTCGGGAGCGCAGTCGGGATCGACGGACATCACGGTCGCGACGATGGAAACGTCGTTGCGCATATCCTTGGGGAACAGCGGACGGATCGGGCGGTCGATCACGCGAGAGGTCAGGATCGCCTTCTCACTGGGTCTGCCCTCGCGGCGCATATAGCTGCCGGGAATCTTGCCGACAGAGTAGAGCTTTTCTTCATAGTCAACGGAGAGCGGGAAGAAGTCGATACCGTCCCTCGGCTTTGCCGAAGCGGTTGCCGCAACGTGTACGACGGTCTCGCCGTAGCGCACCAGACACGCGCCGTTGGCGAGCTGGGTCATCTTGCCGGTCTCAACGACCAGCGGTCTGCCCGCGAGCTCGGTCTCGAACACGCGGTACTTGTCAAAAGTCATAGCCTTGTTAGCCATAGAGTTACCTCCTGTATAATGGTTTTTTCACAGGATTTTTCAGGCTTAGGTTTAGCAATAAAACCAGAACTTTATGCAATGAGGAATTAGGAATGAGGAATGAGGAATTTCGGGAAACGCTTTGCGTTTTAATTCCTATTGTATTTGGAGTGAAAACGTTTTAGCTTTAATATATCAATCAGGTGCGGACAGCGTCCGCCTACAATTTTTAATTCCTAATTCCTCATTCCTAATTAAAAGTCCTCGTTTTACCGCTAAAGTTAAGCGAAAAATCCTGTTTTTGATAAGTTTCGCATTTCATGTTGATAGAAATGCAGGGCAAACGGAGTGCTCCGTCTGCCCTCATGCCGACTTGATTACTTACGGATACCCAGTCTCTTGATGATAGAACGGTATCTCTCGATATCTACCTTGGTCAGGTAGTTGAGCAGCGCGCGGCGCTGACCGATCATCTTGAACAGACCGCGGCGGGAGTGATGGTCTTTCTTGTGAATCTTGAGGTGCTCGGTGAGGTCGTTGATTCTCTTGGTGAGAAGAGCAATCTGTACCTCGGGAGAACCGGTGTCACCCTCATGAGTCGCATACTCCTGCATGATAGCAATCTTTTCTTCTTTCAGCATTGTTTTCACCCTTTCTGTGTTTTTTGCGCTCCGCATAGTACAGGGCAGGTGAAGTCCTCGTCGAGGCGTAACCCCTGAACCATATCGGGCGTCAACAGCTATTTTACCATAATTATTCTCAAAAGTAAAGAAAAATCCGATAGAGAATCTTCCTATTTTGCCGGATTTCCCCCGTCTTTTTTAGATAAAGTCACTACATCAGCCGCGGCGCAGCTTTGCGATCAGCTCGCGCAGCTGCTTCTTTTCGTCTTTGCTGAGCGCGCGGTACAGCGCGACCAGTCCGCGCTCGTCCTTAGAGAGCTGAAAGATCGGACTGTTTGCCTGTACGGTGTCTTTGAGCCGGGACGCCGAATCGTCCTCTGCTTCGAGCATCGGCAGCAGCTCTGTGGGCGAAATGTTGTAGATGGCCGAGAGCTTGACCACGGAGCTCAGGTTCGGCTCGGTTTTGCCGAGCTCATAGCGCGTGTAGGTAGAGCGCTCGATGTTCAGAGCGTTTGCGACCTGCTGCTGCGACAGCGCGCACGCTTCGCGAAAATGGCGCAGCCGCTCGGCGGTTCCTTTGTGCTTTGATGTCATTTGCGGCCTCCCTCCGCGGCAGGGGTTGCTCCCTTAAGAGCCGCCGATCAGCAGACCTTCGGAGCGCCTTTACCGCCTGACTCCAGTATATCGTGAAAAAACCTCACATTCACTTTTGCGTGAAGATTTTGCACATATCGGTATTTTGCGCCGCAAAAGAAGGTTTTATACTAAGTATCCATTAAACGCTTTAACAAATTTGTTAGCGAGAAATTTCGCAGAGCAAGGCGGAGGACACAGGCATACTGGCGTATGTCAAGGACGACAACACCGCTATGCGGAATTTAACGCAATAAATGTTAAAGTGTTTTAATGATACTTAGTATTATGCAACAAGGCAAAACAGAATTGCACGGTTTTTGAATGAGTAAACAAATTGTAAACGACATGTAACCGACAAAAGCGAAGAGATATGATACACTGACAAAGAGGTGATCATATCGTGAAG
>CACWTM010000164.1 GCA_902763855.1 uncultured Ruminococcus sp.
GCAATATTCTGAAAAGCAGATACAAGCACTTGCTGATGTTCTTGCTTATGAAAAGGACGAAGAAAAAACCGAGCGGGAATTTTATGTTGAGGGTATCAATTGTAACCCCTTCGAAGCAAGAGAACAATTCGTGATGATCAAGCAGCAGTATGGCAAGGAGGATGGCATACAGGCTTATCACGGTTATCTCAGCTTCAAGGAGCAGGATATCACTCCGGAGCTTGCCCAACAGGTCGGCATGGAATTTGCTCGGCGCGTATGGGGTGAGAGGTTTCAGGTCGTTGTGACTACCCACCTGAACACTAAACACCTACATTGTCATTACGTCATTAACTCGGTTTCGTTTATCGACGGGAAGAGATTACAAAATGAAGAAAAGGCATGGATCAAGTTTCGCCATATTGCAGATGAAGTCTGTAAAGAATACGGATTGTATTATAATCCTGAACCTGAATACAATAAGCCGACTTCATACTATTATCACAAACTGGAGTTGGAGGGTATGCCAACAAGGTATAGTATTCTTCGTGATGTGCTGGATGATGTTATAGCTAAAAGCCGTAGTATTTCAGAACTAAAGTATAATCTAAAAAAGCTCGGCTACCAATTTAGTAATAGCAGAAAGTATTGGACTGTTATTCCTCAGGGATACAATAAGCCAATTCGATTATACCGTCTTGGAGAAAACTATACCAACGAGGCGATCATGCGTAGGCTGAATGAAAACTATGACCGACTTGGTCTGCGACCATTCCAACCTGCGGTGATCGTTCTGCGCCAATACCGACTCCCCACAAGGGAGGACAAAATTAAAAAGGTCGGCGGCTTATACGGCTTGTATCTGCATTACTGCTACAAGCTCGGCTACCTACCGAAATATCAACAGGTAAGTCCCCGAAAGCTCCACTACATTTTCCGTGAAGACTGGTTGAAGCTGGATAAGCTTACCGCCCAAACGAGGCTGCTCGGCAGAGAAAACATTTCTACGCCGGAGCAGCTTTTTTCATACCGAGCCAAGATTGATTCCGAGATCAATTCTCTGACTGCCGACAGAAAGCTCCTGCGAAATAAGATAAGAACAAAGATTGATGATGGAGAGCTGTCTGAGGCAAAGGAGCAGATTTCGTTTATCAATGAAAGGCTCAAAGTTCTCCGTAGGGAGAGAAAGCTGTGCGACGGTATCGCCGAGCGGTCGGATGAAATGACCCGTAATCTGGCGATAGCCCTCGCAGATGAAGAAAAAACCAAAACAAAAGAGGTGAAACAGCATGAACAACAGCGGTGAAGCTGCCGAACAGGTAGTACGAATGTATCTGGAAGGCGTTGAAGTCGTCGCCAAGCTCACGGGTACCGGAGCGAAGAACGTCGCCGCTTTGCTGATGTCGGTTCTGAAACAGGAGCATAAGACCAAAGGCAAGGCGCGGCTGACCAGTATGCTCAAATCCGGCAAGCCCCTGAAGGTGTTCTCAATCCCACAGAAGGATCTGAAAACCTTTATGGAACACGCGAAGCGCTACGGCGTTCTTTACAACGTTCTTCGTGACCGCACCAACAGTTCTCCCAACGCCGATGTCGATATCATCGTGCGTGAAGAGGACGCGTCCAAGATTCAGCGCATCGTTGACCGCTTCTCACTCGGTACGGTCGATAAGGCTGCGATTGTCAATGAGGTAGAAAAGGATAAGGCTGACCGTGAGGCTGTTACCAAGGATGTCCCGAAGAAATCCAGAGGTCAGCGTGTCTATGAAGAAGCGATGAGCGCTCCTACCCAAAAGGAAAAGAACGCTCACGAAAACCCTATGGCAGCGCAGACGGAAAAAAGCCCTCCGTCAGAGAAGCGCTACGAGCAACGCGGTACGCGCACTGATCAGGGTAGAGCTAAATCGGATTCCGAGCGTAAGCCGTCCGTGAGAGCGGAACTGGAACGCTATAAGAAGCAGAACCGAAAGCTCAGCGAACAGGAGCGTACAAAAACACCGCCCCAGCAGGGGTACAAATCCAAGAACGGTCAGACCGTTCACAAACAACCGAGAAAAACTAAACCAAGAAAAGAGAGGTAATCTTTATGACAAAAAACTTTCAGCCGAAAAGAAACGGCAACTTTCAAAAGAACAATCAGAATCGCCCGATGTTATCCCCCGAAGAGTACAAGGCAAAGAAAGCCGCCGAGCGCAACGAAGTGTTCGGGCTCCTCGACGAAGCAACGGAACAGGTGATGAGCGACCCTGCCGTGCTCGAATCGTTCCTTGATACGCAGTCACGATTTGACCGCTATTCCACCTCCAACACTCTGCTGATTCACTGTCAGCGTCCCGACGCGACTCAGATCAAGGATTTTGAGGGTTGGGCGAAGGACAACATCCGGATCAACAAAGGTGAGTCGAGCTTCGCTATCCTCGAGCCTGTTCCCGCCGAGGACGGCAGCAACAAGGTTTTCTACAATGTCAAGCGCGTCTTCGATGTGTCGCAGACCAATTCCAATCGCCGTCAGCCTGCCCAGAGCGTCAACCGCAATCCGAAGGATGCGCTGATCGCTATGCTGGATACCGCTCCCGTCGAGGTGGAGACCGTTGACAGCTTCATGTACAGCGATACCATCGCCGAGTACAATAACGACGCCGGTAAGCTCTCCGTCAGGAGAGGTGTCAATGACGAAGTGAAGCTGTTCCAGTCGGTCGCGTTGGAGCTTGCGTTTGCGGAGCTGTCCGTCAACAGCAAGAGCTATGATCGTCGTGAACTCACCTTCGCCGCAGTGTGCACCGCCAATATGCTGTGCAAAAAGTTCGGCGTACCCGCTGAACGCTTTAGGATCACAGAGCTTACTCCGTCATGGCAGGAAAAGGATGTGAAAGCGGTTCGGGCCGAGCTGTCAAAGATCCGTCAGGCGACCAGCGGTATCTGCTCCCGTGTCAACGAGGAGCTCTACCGTCAGCGTCAGGAGAAAACGCCTGAGCGTGAACCGCGTTCAGGCGGTCGTAACAGATAAGGGGTGTAGCTGATGTTTGAGCCGCGTTTTCATCTTGCTATGTCGGAGAAAGAACAGAAGGTGATTATCGAGTGCCTGATGGAAAAGAGAAACGCCCGACTCAGCGAAGGGCGTACTACAGATCTGCTTGATGAAATCATCCTTCACGTTTGTAACGCTCCGGAGAAAAACTATAAGGTCGTAGAAAGAAGCGGATACGCCGATGCGAGATAACGATAAAAAATCGACGATCGTATTGGCGGTTATCGGTATCATCCCGGTAGTGTGGCTCGGACTGAAGATCGCGCCGAATGTGAAAGGCGGCTTGCCTTCAATACTCAGCGGCGTAATGTCATCACTCAACAATCCTTTAGCGATTGAGCTTTGCGGGGACAGTGTAAAAACTGTCCTCGTTTTGCTTATCGCCTACGGTATGGCGATCGGTGTCTATCTGTCCACGCGGAAGAATTACCGCAGGCGCGAAGAACACGGCTCCGCAAAGTGGGGCGAGGCAGCGAAGATCAACCGCCGTTATCATCAAAGACCGGACGAGAATAACAAGCTGATGACGCAGAATGTATGCGTCGGTATCAATGCGAAGAAGCACCGCCGCAATCTGAATACTTTGGTTTGCGGCGGTTCCGGCGCAGGTAAAACACGCTTTTACTGCAAGCCGAATCTGATGCAGGCTAATACATCATTTGTGATCCTTGACCCGAAGGGCGAGATCATCCGTGATACGGGCGCTCTTTTGGAGAATAAGGGTTATGAGATCAGGGTGCTCGATCTGATCAACATGGAGAAAAGCCATTGTTACAATCCGTTTGTCTATATCCATAATGATAACGATGTGCAGCGATTGGTGACAAACCTGTTCAAATCCACAACTCCTAAAGGCGCACAGAGCCAAGATCCGTTTTGGGATACTTCCGCGTCAATGCTGTTGTCGGCGTTGATCTATTATCTTCACTATGAAGCGCCGGAGGATGAACAGAACTTCTCTATGGTCATGGAAATGCTCAGAGCCGCCAACATAGAGGACGAAGAAAATCCCCAGCCGTCGGCGATAGATCATTTATTTGACCGTCTGGAATATGATAACCCCGAACACATCGCCGTCAAATATTACCGCAACTATCATTCAGGCTCACCCAAAACGCTGAAATCCATCCAGATCACCCTCGCGGCAAGACTGGAGAAATTCAATCTGGAGAGCCTTGCCTCGATGACAGCCGTAGATGAGCTGAACCTGTCGGATATGGGCGAAAAGAAAGTTGCTCTGTTCGCGCTGATACCG
>CACWTM010000165.1 GCA_902763855.1 uncultured Ruminococcus sp.
AGAGCTTTTAATGTATTGCTCTACAGTGATTCCGTCGGCGTTAACCTTTTCACCGTTAATTATTACCATTGTCTTTCCTCCCTGCAAAAATAAAAACGGTCTGCCGATTTGGCAGCACCGCGCATAAAGTTATAATCAGCTTCCCTACGTTGGCATTATCCAAATCAGGTATCGGTCGAAGGTCACACCTTCCTCTCAGCCTGTAATACAAGCTCCCGTTCTTTGTTTATTATATACTTACAATCATTTGATTGTCAAGTAACTGTTAATAATTTTATTATAATATATCAATTTACTTTTGTATAAAATATTGATTTGTTTTCCAGCCGCCATCACAACCGCGAGAAAAACGGAAAACCCGCTCGTCCGAAATTTCATGTGCTGTTCCCGATAGACTTCATGACAGACGCTGCCGCTTACAGCAATCTGAAAAAATTCATCAACACGATTTTCCCGTATTTCGATACGCAGGCACTTGATGCAGCCCGCTTCTTTTTCGGCACTAATGCCGCTGACGTTGAGATACGCCAGGGAAACATGAACCTGACTGATTTTCTCCAGGATGTAGACTCCTTTGATCAGGATATGGACGATGGTCGGTATGGAGACCGCGTGATTTCGGAAGGGAGCCGTAATGCCACTATGTCACGCTTTGCCGCAAAGGTCATCAAGAAATACGGCGATACTGATGAAGCCCATCAGTGTTTTCTGGATGAAGCCGCCAAGTGTGATCCGCCTCTTTCGGACGGTGAGCTCAAAACGATCTGGCGCAGCGCTCAGAAATTTTACTCCCGCGTTTCATCGCAGGACGGCTATGTGCCTCCCGATGTCTATAACGATGATACCAGCTATAAGCCGGAAGATTACTCCGATGTTGGGCAGGCTGAGGTGCTGGCAAAGCACTTCTCGAATGAGCTCAGGTATTCTCCGGCAACCCACTTTATACGGTATACGGAACATTACTGGAAGGAGACGGAACCCGGCGCGCAGGCCGTTGCACATGAGCTTACCCGCAGGCAGTTGAAGGAAGCAACGAAGGAAATGTACGCGGCTCTCAAAAAGATGGAGGAATGCGGTGCTCAAACAATACTCGATGGCTCCAGCAAGGCAAAGGCTGAACAGCTTATGAGTGATGAGCAGCTGGAAGCGTATAAGGAATTTATCTCCGCAAAAGCATATCAGGCGTTCGCCCTTCGCCGCCGCGACTCTAAATACATCACTGCGGCATTAAAGGAATCGCACCCGATGCTGGAGATTTCACCGCGTGATCTGGATGCTGACTGCTTTGCTCTCTGCACGCCGGGTGCCACTTACGACCTTCGCAAAGGTCTCGCCGGTGCAAGAGAACATTCGCCGGAGGATTTCATTACCAAGATGACGGCGGTCTCTCCGGGCAGCAAAGGTGAACAGATCTGGCTGGACTGCCTTGACATTATCTTCTGCGGCAATCAGGAACTCATCGACTACGTTCAGATGATCTGCGGGCTGGCCGTCATCGGAAAGGTCTATGTAGAAGCGCTGATCATAGCATATGGCGGAGGCCGAAACGGTAAATCCACTTTCTGGAACTCCATCTCCCGTGTGCTCGGCCTTTACAGCGGAAACATCTCCGCAGATACGCTGACAGTCGGATGCCGCAGGAACATAAAGCCTGAGCTGGCTGAAGCAAAAGGTAAAAGGCTCCTCATTGCGGCGGAGATGCAGGAGGGCGCTCGGCTTAACGACTCTACCGTCAAACAGCTCTGCTCCACGGATGATATGTTCGCGGAAAAGAAATACAAGGACCCGTTCTCATTCACGCCTTGCCATACGCTGGTGCTCTACACAAACCACCTGCCTCGTGTCAGCGCCTCCGATGACGGTATCTGGCGCAGACTTATCGTAATCCCGTTTGACGCCAAAATCGAAGGTGCCGGCGACAAAAAGAACTATGCGGATTACCTTTATGCCAATGCAAGTGAAAGTATTCTGGCATGGGTAATCGAAGGCGCAAAAAAGGTCATAGACCTTGATTACAAAATTCCGATCCCTGCGTGTGTGCAGAAAGCCATTGATGAATACCGCGCCCAGAACGACTGGTTCGGACACTTTATTGAAGATAAATGCGATGTCGGCTCTGAATATAAAGAGAGCTCCTCGGCACTGTATCAGGCATATCGGAATTACTGCCTTGATACGAACGAGTATGTACGCAACACCGCAGACTTCTATTTTGCACTGGAGAATGCAGGCTATGAGAGGATTGTGGTCAAAAGGAAACGTTTCTTTAAGGGCTTGTGCCTTAAGAAGGACGATGGTGATTTTGATGATTTCCTGACCTGATTTTATGGGATGTGCAAGGTCTGTCAAGGTCTTATACAAAAGTTCTCTTAGGACATATTTTTTAAGCCTAAGAAAAAGTTCAGTAAATAACATTGATGAAATGCATCGCAACAAAGAGGAGCGTCAGCGGCGGGAGCAGGATAAGGAAAAGTCGCGCAAGGAATTTGAACTGCATATGATACGAGGTATTATGGCTTCAAATACTCTCGGCGAGGCTACCGCAAGGGCGGTACAGCGAATCCCGGACGCTCACTGCAACGGTGATATGGATGCCGCTCTTGAAGAGGAAGGCAAAGTCAAAAAAGATATACAGGATTTTCTCGCCCGTCAGGGTGTGGATAACATTGTCGATTAAGCATCGGAAACGGTGCTTTTTATTTTGCATTTTTTATCAAATATTCAGGAGGTTTTTACATGAAAACAAACACATTTCTTGACTGGCTGAAGGCTGCGGGTATCCGCGCACTCAAAACCGTAGCTCAGACCGCTGTCGCTACCATCGGCGTATCCGCTGTAATGAGCGAGGTCAATTGGATTATGGTCGGCTCCGCATCTCTGCTTGCAGGTATCCTGTCCCTGCTGACGTCAATTGCGGGACTGCCGGAACTGGAGGGTAAGTGATGATCGAGAAGGATACGTTCTTAGAGCTTGAGGGTGTATTTGAAGAGACTCTCAAGGAACACAAAGACAACAAAGGAGATGACAACGATGAAGGCTGACAGCTCTCTGGTCACCTCGGTGATCTATTCTCCTAACAACTCGGGAAAGCGTGTCTATCCGCTGACGCGAGTATCCGTTCACTGCGTCGTTGGACAGTGCGTCGCTTCTTCGCTCGGCAATCTGTTCTCCAACGCCAGCTTTGAAGCGAGTTCAAACTACGGTGTCGGCAAGGACGGCTCTATCGGGCAATATCTCCCTGAGTCGTATCGCTCATGGTGTACGTCGAGTTACGATAATGATAACCGCGCAATAACCATCGAGGTTGCGTCAGATACCTACGCGCCCTACAAGGTCACCGATGCCGCGTACAAGGCTCTCATTAAGCTGCTTGTTGACATCTGCCGCCGTAACGGTAAAAAGAAGCTGTTGTGGTTCGGCGACAAAAACAAGTCCCTGAGCTACTCGCCAAAGTCGGATGAGCTCGTTATGACCGTCCACAGATGGTTCGCCAACAAAAGCTGCCCCGGCGACTATCTGTATAACCTTCACGGTACTATCGCATCAGAGGTCACAAAGCAGCTCGGCGGCAGTTCCGGCAGTACTCCTACAACAACGCCAAGCACAAACGTTGCTAAACCTGCCGTCACCTTCCGTGTTCGTCAAGGCGGCACCTGGCAGAAGGAAGGCTTCACGG
The DNA here is from genome assembly GCA_902763855.1 of uncultured Ruminococcus sp. Taxonomy (GTDB): domain Bacteria; phylum Bacillota; class Clostridia; order Oscillospirales; family Acutalibacteraceae; genus Ruminococcoides. The sequence continues at coordinate 3,677 of CACWTM010000165.1, forward strand.
GGACGGCGGGAAAAGCTATCACCGACATTGCTATAAAGGTGACTAAAGGCTCGGTCAAATACCGCGTTCACGTCAAGGGCGGCTCGTGGCTCCCGTGGGTGACGGGCTACAACACATCTGAACACAGCAACGGCTATGCCGGCAACGGAAAAGCAATCGATGCTGTGCAGGTGTATTACTCTACTCCTGCGGATGTTGTGAACGCTCACGGTTATTACAAAGCAAAGTATCTGGTATCGCCTCTGAAGAAAGGATTCTACTCCTATCAGTACGATACCGAGACTACAAACGGTCAGGATGGCTACGCCGGTTCCCACGGAAAGACCATTGACCGCTTTCAGGTTTTGCTGTCGAAATAAGTATTAGGGTTTCCATAAAAATATCGGATGTTTGAGAAAGGTGCGTCACAACAAGTTCATCAAACCTTTCTTTTAACTTATGTTCCCAACTGCTATATTTTGAAAATCGAAACCGCGTACAAGGCTATCCCTGTACGCGGTGCGTTTTCAGATGATTCAACTTATCGGTATTGGTCTTAAGGTTTGCCAGCCAACGCTGGATATATGTCGCGTCCATGATTGTGATCACTCCGTCCAAGTCGGTATCAGCAACACTCTCATTATATGCGAATGTCGGGATACTTGCAAGATGACGCCCTATCAGCGTTGCATCAATTATCATGATCGTACCGTCGTTATCGACGTCGCCGAGAATACCGGAGGACGCCGCACAAGTGAAGGTGTAAGATACATAACAGCTGACTTCTGACACGCCTTCACGACCATAGCTGATCGTCGCGTCTCGGCCGTTGACCTTCGCTTTCATTCCCGACGGCGCAAGCGGAAGATCGTCGCTCTTACGGCTGATCCACGCACGGAAGGTATAGGTCTTGCCCTCCTCAAAAACGCTGTCCTGATCCAGATTGGTCGGTGTGCGTCCGCTTTTTGTGCTCCATGTGATACCGTTGACAGTGGCGCCGGAGGTATAATCGCGGATCATATATCCTGCATTTGCAGGTACAGCGGCGTTAAAGCTCGGATGAGCGCCCGCTACAGGTGGGGTCACCTCGCTGATTTCGAGACGGTCGATCATTTTGCAGGAGAAGGTATAAACGAGTATACAGCTTGTGTCGGATACGACGTCGCGTGGATAGGTGACAGTCGCGTTGTTAAGATTAACCTTACCGGTCAGCCCGTAGGTAGCGAACGTATTTCTGCCGGAACGCACAACCGAGATAAGTACATCATACTGTTTTCCGGCTTCAAAGGACGCGGTGAGAGGGTCGAGAAACTTACCGGACGCGGTCTCTCTCCACAGGACGCCGGTCTTCCATTCTTCCGAGGATACATCGGAGATTTGATAACCCGCGTTATCGGGAGTAAACGCAGCGTAACTGGGTAGCGCTCCCGGATACGGCTCGGCGATCGTCACCTCAATAGATTTGATAGCTTCCTGTGGGCAGGTGAAGGAATATACGACATATGCGATCTTTGCTGCACCGTCAACAGGGAGATCAGTAGTCACCGTTGCCGCGTTGGTGTTGATCGTACCGTTCAGTCCGGAGGCTGCAAAGACATATTCAGAAGACTTTGTCTCCAGCGTCACAATAACTGTATATTTTTTGCCGACCTCAAAGACATCAGTCGGCAACATCCTTTTTCCGGATTCTGTATGCCAGCTCACACCGTTGATATAATCTGCGTCAGTATAATCTCTTACTTGATAAAATGCACCCGAGGGAGTCTGGGCGGAATAGGTCGGAGTGGCTCCCGCCTTAGGCGCGACAACGCCGCTGACGCCGACTGCTTTGATCGGCTCATTGTCTGCGCACAAGGCATAGACGTTTATAGTCATCGCATTGACTGTGATTTTATCTCCGGCTTGATAAACCTTGTTATCATACCACCAGCCGGTGAAGCGCACGCCGTCGGGCAGCGTCTTGCTGTAACTCGGAAGCGTGTAAGCTGAATTGCCCATCCGGGTATCGGTCGAGTAAGTTTTGCCGTATACATCATGTAGGTTCACGGAGCAGGAAGTATTGGTCGGTTCTATTACGTTCACAGTCAGGGGCATCATATAGATATCCCCACGCCAAGTATACAGCTTCAGATCAACGGTATAAGTGCCGGTCGCTGCAGGAGTGCCGAGGATACATAGCCCTTGGTCATAACTGTATGCCGGGCGCACTCCGTCGGGGAGGGAGCCGTTCTCAACAACTACTCGAAAATACGTATCACCAGTGAGCGATACGATCCCCTTGAGCCCCTTCGCCATCGTAATGGTTTTGCGATAATAGTTCAAGGTTTCTTCCGGTTTGACTGTGATGTTAACGGTACAGAGATAACGCTCGCCACCCTTGGTCACGATCTCATACAGTACCGTATATTCCCCCGCCATAGGATATTGCACATACGTTTTGCCGTCCGAACCGGTGAAGAAAGTCGTTTCAATATGCAGACCGCTTTCTGTCATAGCAGCATGCATTTTCGGGGGGATATTACCGCTGATTCTTTTGCAAGAAAAGTAATTATTTGAGGGGTCGACATATTTGCTAAAGCTCTTGCCGGAGGTGAAAGAGTAGTTATATCCTTTTTCCGTAGTCTGATTTTTGACAACAGCAATATCGATCCTCTGGGTAATAGTGCGATCTGTACAAGTGAGCCGATAGGTCGCGCTGTACGCACCGGTGGCTGTCGGCGTTCCCCTGACATAAGGCGCGCCTCCGGTCCGCCAGTAGAAGGTCATCCCGGGAGGGAGCGAGCCGCTCAAAAGCTCGGAGTATTCGACATCAATATCGAAGCGGTATTGAAAGTCGATTCGCTGGAGCACATTGACATCGACAACATTGCGGTTAAGGTATGTTGATTCATCCTTAAAGGGCAGGCGCCATGTTGAGCCCACCGTCTGGGTTCCGTCCACACTATACTGCCCAGGATAAAGCGTGTAGTCGGCGGCAAAGACCGGAAAAGCGACTCCGGTCTTTACCGCTGTACTGTAATCATATTCACTGAAGATGGGATCCCATTCGCAGCCTGCCTGCTGCTTCATATACCGGGCGGCTGTGCTAACCGTAGAACCGGTCATCAGCGACTCGAAGAAGTATTTCGTATACACGTCTATGCCATAGGCGGATGCCGGCTTTGAATATCCGTATACAACGCCCACGCCCTTATTCATGAGCGGCTTACACAGACCATCTGTCGCCATTGTCAGACAGGAGCCCATCCACAGCAGGTTGTTCGGCGCCTGCTTTTCCATATGATTTGCAATCGCGGTACCGTCAACGAAATATATATTTCTTCCGTCAGCATCCGTTGAGGAGCCGCCGTTAAATGCGTGGCGATATCTACCGAATGTACCGGTGACCCATTCGGTATCGTCGGAGGTGATCCCCGTACCGGTCGTCAAAGTTAAATAGGAGCTGTTCGACATCCTTGTGTCGTACAATGCGCCTCGACGGTCAACACTGCCATGAGTATACATGATGATGACGGCACAGCTTTCCAGTGCGTCTGCAACCGCGTCGATGGTCGCGTTTCCGTTGCTATAGGTAGTTGATGTACCTCCTGTGATGGATGCGAGGTTGTTGAGACGAACCGTTGCGTCATCCCAGATGTCGCCGCTGTAGCCGTAATAAGGTGAGAAAAAGGCAATATTTTTCGCAGTAGTACTGCCCTCGGAAACCTCGGCAAGGTCTGTATCGGCTCCGGTGCCGGCGAGCTCAGACTTTGTGAAGGCGTTATCGGAAATATAATACGCGTCGCTTTCAGCACAGCTGAGCGTCTCTTCCGTCTGAGCCTCCTCCCTATTGTTCCATCCGTTCGCCTCGGCGCGCAGGGTCGGCGACCAACCGTGTGCCATGCCATCGGGAGTATCCCAGTAGAGCGTGTCACCCGAGTAGATCAGCGATCCGTCGACATATTCATCCGACGCGGTTACGATCGCCTCGACCTCGTCAAAAAGGGCGGTGTAATCCTCGGGCTGAGCGTTCTCAGGCAGACGTTCGCTCTCCAAAGAGGCAATCTGCGCCCAGATCGCGTCGCCGTGCGGCAGATCTTTGTTAAGGCACGCAACGTCAGCGAGATCGATCTGAGCACCGACCTCGGCTTGCGCAGTCTCGGCGGCATTCGACACAATCGGCAGAGCGGTGAACATCATGACCACAGTGAGCAAGATTGACAAAATCTTTTTCATGGGTATTCCTCCTTCGGCAACAGATGGTGATATATGCTTATCCGATTATATTATAGCATAATCTTTCTCGGATTGTAAATAGTTACTAAAATTCTTAGCAATTAATCTTAAAATCTTGCCTATATTCACTCTTCCTGTTTACACATGAGGACAAGAGGAACTACACTTCGTTTTCTTTGATTGTCAGCTCAAATCCTGACCGATATTTTCATTGGCGGACAGGTACGCTGTGTTATAGGCGTCCTCCCCCAAAGATTTGAGTATATTGTTGCTTTGCGAAACTGTTCAGGGGTTGCGTCAAAGAACTCATTGGGCTGAAGCCACGCCTTGGATTGTTCCCAACACACGCACAGCGATGTTGGAAAGCCGCCGGTCTCATCGCATTGAAAATCCGGCGATACGTTAACCATCAAGGTATTTTCATGGGAAATGATCCTTTGAATTTCCGCTTGGTACTCCTCTACGGTCACAGGCTCATCCCCTGCCCTTCATCCTCGTCGTTGAAAAAGTCCTCAGCTTCATCGTCATCGACAGAAGTGATATTGACGTATTCCCCGATTATATTCAGCGCTTCCCCGTAGCTTCCGCTGCCCATAACCCTTGAAGTCATTTCCATAGCTTCTTCAGTCATGTTGTTGTCATTCAAGGTCTTTGCGGCAATCCCCATAAAATTGAAAGTGCTGCCGTCCTGCCCGATCAGGGGACAATCAGGTTTTACCTTCTCAGCTGTGTTCTTAATAAAACCGCCTAAGGTATTGGGTACATAGTCGGATAACCATGTACCGGCGAAGGCTCCGTGAGTTTTTAACCGCCACATCGCGAGTTTGCCCATGTGGAGCTTTACATCATCTGAAAACTTGAAAAGAAGGCAGGTCAGGTTAGTCTGTCCGGACAAGTCCTGCTTGTCTGTTATAAGTATTTTATTTCAAAGCAATAATTTACCAACAACAAAAAAGAACTTGCCGTGCAACAAGCTCTTCCTTTATAATCCTCCATACCATAAACACATAGAAGCACGCATGCTTATGGTTCGTAAAACCGCAAAGCA
>CACWTM010000166.1 GCA_902763855.1 uncultured Ruminococcus sp.
CAATTTACTCCATTGTACCTTTTGGGACTGTTTTGCCCGGTTACATTATCTCATGTTTGACCGTGCTTGAACAGAGGGGTGATTATTAAGCAGTTACGAAAAATCAACCGTCGCACTTGCGCTGACACGATACGACTGTACGGTATGCGTCCCGTTTGGCGATACCGAGGTATCAAGCAGATCTTCTGTTACGTCCGGACTGCAGGCTGATAAGGCCAATAAGACGACTGTTATAATAATAATGAAAAAGAATGTTTTCGTTTTCATCGCTATCACCCATCGTTTAAAATCATTCCCCTTTTTGTTAAAAATTTAACAAAACAATATTCCTCCGACATCCGTTAACTCATCATCGGTAAGACTGACGATTTTTGTACTATGACAATCGCAAAAATCTCTTATCAGATTATAATCGCGGTGTCGTGTAATATCTCCGCAAAAACAGAGCGTTTTAGCATCCTTATCATAACCCGACGCGCCCCCGATGAAACCGTAATCCACTCCCTCAAGTCTGACTCTTCCCTGTCCTATCTTAAGAACATCAACATTTAATTCCTCTAGAGTATTATAGATGCAGTTATCCGCTGTGATGACAGCGTTTTCGTCGGCGATTGCACAGGAGCATCTTGCGTAACCTTGATTCACATGGATCAGTTCGTAGCCGCGAGCCACGCAGTATTCCTTCACATTGTCATCCAGAGAAGATTTACGTCCTATCAGTCGTCCACCCAGTAAAAGAGCATTCAATTTCACATTATCGGGATATTTTCCGCTAAACGGAGTATCACACAGAACAACATGGTAATCCTTTGAAAGCGTTGTCGCCAGCCGTTGACAGGATGACAGCACAAACGCCGTATCATCTATTATAAAACACTGCATATCGGCGTGATCCTGCTCAAAAGGCAAATAACACGATACGCGCTCTGTCGGTATCGTCTGATAACCCAGAGCGCGCAGTTTTTCCGCAAACTGCGGATATTTTTCGGATACTATTGCCTTATTCACAGATCGCCTCAAACGCCTGTCTGACGTCTCTCACAGGCACAATTTCGACGCCGTCCGGCGCGGTGATATCCTTGCGGTTGTGGGATGGTACGATGATCTTGGTAAAGCCGAGGCGTACCGCTTCGCTGACGCGCTGCTGTACGTGGTTGACAGAGCGGATCTCACCCGCAAGACCGATTTCACCGAACGCGATAGCGTTTTCGTTGATTGGAATGTCCTTTAAAGAAGAAATCAGAGCGATCGCAACCGCAAGATCAACCGCTGTTTCATCCAGACGCAGGCCGCCGACAACATTGATATATGCGTCGGTGTTGTTAAAGTAATAACCGGCACGCTTTTCGAGAACCGCGATAATCATATTCATGCGGTTGTAATCAAAGCCTGTGCACATCCTGCGCGGATTACCAAAGCCCGTTGATGCAGCAAGTGCCTGAATCTCTGCGAGAATCGGCCTGGTGCCCTCCATCGCGCACGCGATACAGGTACCGCTCACATTCTTCGGTCGACCGGAAATCAGCATCAGCGAAGGGTTGTCCACCTCCTGCAAACCGCTGTCAGTCATCTCGAAAACACCGATCTCGTTGGTGGAACCGTAACGGTTTTTGACCGCTCTGAGGATGCGATAGGACATCTGTCTGTCACCCTCAAAATGCAGTACCGCATCGACAACATGCTCCAGCACCTTCGGACCGGCGATTGAACCTTCCTTGTTAACATGTCCGACAATAATCATCGGGATATCCATGCTCTTAGCGGTGCGCATAAAGAAATTGGTCGACTCTCGAACCTGCGTCACGGAACCGGGCGAAGAGTTCAACTCGGACAACGACATCGTCTGGATCGAGTCGATCATCACAATATCGGGCTTGTCCTGACGGATGGTTTCGCATACCAGCTCAACGTCGGTCTGGGTCAGGATATAAAGATTATCTGAGTTGACGCCGAGGCGGTCGGCACGCAGTTTAATCTGACGTTTGCTTTCCTCACCGGATACATATAATATTTTCAGGTTTCTACCGAGGTACTCGCAAATCTGTAACAGAATGGTGGATTTTCCGATACCCGGATCGCCGCCGAGAAGTATCAAGCTTCCCTTGACGATACCGCCGCCCATTACGCGGTCAAGCTCTTTGGAGCCGGTTTGATAACGAATCTCATCCGTTGTGCTGATATCGCGGATATGGACAGGCGGAGCGTAGGCCGCCGCATGGGAACGTACCGCTGCGGCGGGCTTAGAAGTATCCTTGATCTCTTCATTCATCGTGTTCCACTCGCCGCAGGACGGGCATTTACCGTACCACTTCGGACTTTCGTAGCCGCACTGGGAGCAGATATAAACACTTTTGATTTTAGCCATAATTATTTCCTTTACTGACTTTGTATATATTCCAGCACACCCATCGCGATCGAGTATGCCATTTCACCTTGATAGCTTTCGTCTATGAGCCTCGCGCGTTCTTCACTGTTGGACAAAAAACCACATTCCACAATGACAGCCGGCACCGTCGCGTGATCCAGCAGATAGATTTCCGATCCCGCAGGCTTCAGCTCGCGAGTATTATCCTTTTGCAGCAGCGAAACAACCGCACTTCTGATTGATTGAGCAAGCACCCTGCTGTTATCATCATTGACAGAATAAAAGACCTGTGCGCCGCTGTAGGCGCTGTTTTGAAACTTATTCTGATGAATGCTGACAAGAAGATTGTTTTCACTTTCATTGGTGATCTCTGCGCGACGCTTTAAATCCGACACCTTTTTCTCACGCAGAGTGTCGGCGTCCTCACCGTATACGGCGGTATCTTCATCGCGAATCTCTTTTACCCGACATCCGCACAAGCGCAGGGTATCGGCGAGTTTCTCAGCAACGCTCAGGTTGATGTCTTTTTCCAGTACGCCTTCAACCTCTGCTCCCCCATCCTCTCCTCCGTGACCCGCGTCAATGATGATCGTAGGGATGTTATCCGAAGCGTCTGCGGAAGTATTGGCGGTAATGTTGGAAAACGCCGAAAACATAACAACACAGAAGGCGACCAAAATCGCTGCCAGGATTATCAGATAAACCGTTTTTACTTTCATACTATCACCGGCTTATGTATATGAAAGTAATGTATTTATTATACTTTAATTTCGGATTTAGGTCAATAAGCACAGAACCTATTGTCCCTTTTCATAGCGTTTTCTCAGCTTTTCCAAGGCTTTTTTCTCGATGCGTGAGATATATGACCTCGAGATGTTCAGCTTTTGCGCGATCTCTCTCTGGGTGAGTACCTTTTTGCCTCCGATACCGTAGCGTTTGAGGATGATCTCTTTTTCTCTTTCTGTTAACGTTTCATCAATATATCTTCGCAGAACTTCCAGATGGAGCTTCGTATCAACGCTTTCTTCGATGTCCATATCAGAAGCCATGATATCCATCAACGTCAGCGGATTGCCGTCTTTATCGGTGTCGATCGTATCATTGAGCGAGATATCCTGCGCGGATTTTCGGTTGTTGCGAAAGTGCATCAAAATCTCATTTTCGATACAGCGTGAAGCGTAGCTCGAGAGCTTGATACTCTTGCTGATATCAAAGGTATTGATCGCCTTGATTAATCCGATCGTGCCGATGGAAACAAGGTCGTCGCCGCTGCTGTCGTTTTGATAATATTTTTTGATGATGTGAGCGACCAACCGTAAATTGTGCTCTACCAGGATGTTTCGGGCGTTGGTATCTCCTTTTGCCGCCAGTTCCAGGTAATGCTGCTCCTCCGCTTTTTTCAGCGGTTTCGGTTCCCCTTGAATTTTAGCATCAAACTGCAGAACATCCATTTTCTCGATGCCGTATTTGAAGAGTCTATTAATCACCGAGAAAAAGAAGGATAGACTTTTGTCGGTCACGGAACCGCTCACGTCAACCGCAATCAGCAGGTTTGTTGAAAGTTCGTAGCGGTTTCCCATGGCATCAAAACCGAAACGACGGTTCGGGCGCATACGCGTAAGGCGACGCTTACTCGAAATAACCGAAGTCTTGAACAGGCTCAACATTTTGCGGTAGTCCATATCGACTTTCTGGCTTGCCTTGATGAGGCCTTGCAGCTTGCCTGAAATGGAACCCCATTTGTTGCCTGCCTCGGCAACTTCGATAAATCCGT
>CACWTM010000167.1 GCA_902763855.1 uncultured Ruminococcus sp.
GCCGCTGTGGTAGGCGGAGATATCCGCGTATTCCTTCGTCATCATGGAATGGAAGAGCTTGGACTTCATGTCCATTTCAAGCCGCGCGCTCACCTTGAAGATGAAATTACGCGCCAAAACGAGCGTGACGATCTGGATGATCGTTACGCCGAGGTACAGGAGTCCGTAGCGGATCACGTTATCGGGCGGTCCGCCCTTGATCCCTGCGACGGCGGCGTTGACGAGCTCCTTGGCGAACACGGTGTTATACACGCCGATGAAGGCGTTCAAGCCGTAGACGACCGCCAGAAATATGATATTGAATAACTGAGGCCTTGAGCTATGGATAATCCAGCTCAAGGCGCTTTTTTTGTTTTTAGGCAAGTTCAAGTTTCCTTTCGGGAAGGTTCAGGCGGACGGGCAATGCCCGTCCCTACAAGATACTTCAAACACGCTCGATAATGAAATCGAAATCGGTGAGATCGTGCACGCCGAAGAACTTCACGCGGTTCATCACGCGCTCGAGAATGAACAGGGTATGCTTGGTGCGCTCCTGGCGGACGTTCTCGGAGACTGCGCGCATGAAGAGCGGGACGAAGTCCTTCGCCTCGATCTGTCTGAGCGAATCAAAGCGCTCGGGGTCGATGAAAACGATCGACTGCAAGGGGAGCTTGCGCCCGGTCTTGGAGAGGTTGCCGAATTTGCCGAAGGGGGTGTCGAACACATAGTAGACGTCGTCCTGCATGCGGATGCCGGGGTAATTATAGACGAAGGTCATATCCTCCGGGATGAACTGACGCAGGTCGAGCTCGGGGTACTCGGGCGCGGCAAAGAGCGTGCAGACGCCGTCGTGCTCCACGCCGAAGGCGCGCATCGGAAAGCCGTTGAAGTCGAAGATCGCCCAAGAATAGAGCGTGGCGATGTACATATACTCGACGACGTCGGCGGTGACGCCCTCGTTCTCCTCCATCAGCTCCAGCATGCGGTCGTCGTTGACCTCCAGGGTCACGTTCGGCTCCGCTTCAAAATCCTCCTCATAGCGCTTGATGTTCTCAGCGAGTGAGGGCGACTTGGTTTTAATCTCGATATTCAGATCGGAAATGCGATATAAAGCCATAAGAACCTCCAAAAGAGTTTGACTTAATCTTTGTTGGGACGAACGAGAGATTTCAGCTTGCGCTTGACTTTGGACACGAGGATGCGCAGGCGTTTTCTGCACATCATGCGGCGGATGTAGAAGCGGTAGGAAAGATCGGCTGGCGTATGGGGCTTGCCCTTGCGGGTGAAAGCCGTCATCAGGGCGAGGATATCCTCCTCCCCTATCCCGTACTCATAGTAGTACTGGTTGTCGCCGGAGAAAATGTAGCCGCCGGACTTATCAAAGCCGACCATGCGGTGCAGGACGAGCTGTCCGGTCTTGGGACGTCGATAGAAGGCGACATCGTACTTTTTCAGGTGCGTAGGCTTCGGCGAGAAGGTCACGGCGTCGGTCTTGCCGTCGAGCATCGGGAGCATACTGGCGCCGGACGGCGTGAAGGTCAACTGCTGACCGCGCGCGAAGGTCTCCTGCAGGATGGCGACGAATTCGTCGGACGGGATGCGCTCACTCAATCAGGTCAGCCTCCTGCAATTTCCGGAGAAAACGGTCGATATCCGCGGAGGCGGTCGCCTCGTCAACCTCGTATTCCTCGAGCATGCGTGCGAGCAGGGTCTCCTTCTCAGCGCCTTTGCTGAGAATCTCCCAGAGGAAGGCGCCGGTCTCGCTGAGCTTGATAATGCCGGAGAAATCCACCGCGCGGGTACGCACCGGGACGACGACATAGGAGCCCGCGATTTTCTTCAAAATATAGTCGCTTTTTATCTTCATATGATCACCAAGAAAATTATATATGATTCGACACTGATTTGCAAGTAGGAAATGACTTTTTATATTTGCATACGGTTTACTGCGGGTGTAAGCCCTACCCAAGCGTATGAAGCATATATGAAAATGAAGGTTCGCAAATTATATTTCTATCATGGAATAATAGTCCTTCTATTTTTCTTGGTCCGAATGATGGAAACAACATTACATAAAATCGCCATTTTGTGCACTGCGCACAAAAGCTGATACGAAAATTCTTCTAATTTGCACAAAAAGGTGAAAAGAATATTTATGCAGAGTTTATGCAGCGTATTTTTTCGCCGGGCTCGGGATCATTCGGGTTTTCCGAGCACAAAAACCAGTAATTTTTTATTGTTACGCCGGTGAGCGCGGTGCGCTTGCGGCAGACAGCGGAACGATGTCGGGCGGAAGGCTCAGCGAGCTGAATGGTCAGTTCCCGCCGGGCATTTGACAAGAGGAATCATACAGCAGTCATTCCGAGGAGGGATTTATCCCGACGCGGGAATCCCGCAAAGAGGGAATTCACTTCTCCTCCTGCACGGTATTAATGACCGTGGGATTGCCACGGAGTAACCTTCGGTTACCCCTCGCAATGACGTCGTAATGAATCAGCGCTTAGTTCATTCCTAATTCCTGATTAGCGAAGTCCGTTCCTGCTCCTGCCCGAAAACGCCGTGATCCCCCTCGCCTGCAAGACAAAAGGAGGAAAATTTATGAAAACTAAAGGTTCGTTTATCCTCAAAGCGGGTATCTCCCTGATACTCTGCTTCCTCATGCTCTTCGGCACCGTCACCACCTCCCTCGCGGCCGTGGTGGATGAGCTAGCTGAGACGGGAAGTGGCAGTTTATCATCTTTACCGGCTGGTATGGTAGTTTATTTTCATCTAGATTCATCGAGATGGAACAACCCCAGTACGGTTTACGCCTATTTCTTTACAACTGCCAGCTATAGTAGTGCTTCTGGTCAATACACGAGAGTGACTTCCACAAAGAATAGTGATGGCTATTTTACTGCTACTGTTCCGAATGATGGTAAGACTTATAATTCTGTTCAATTTAGAAGTGCAAACAGTGTGAACAGTGGTAATTATACTAATACCCATCAAATAGATTATGTTTGGAATAACACAATATGGGATAATAACAGCGGTAACTGGAACGATTTTACTAATCTAGGTACATATATTGCTAAGAAGACGAATTCTCAAGGTAAGATATACTTTGATAATTCTCTGACACAGTGGACCGGTAATATTTACCTACTTGTGGCGCGCGCGACAGATTCATGGTATGTTCGTGCAGATAAGATGACAGCAGACGCTGATGCCCCTGATATATATTATTACAACCTGTCCTCAACTTTCAGCGATGGTTATACAGCTATTGGTTTTGCTAATACCGGATCGAATACCATGTCTAGCAGTAGCAACTTTAGTACAGCTTTCACAAATGTAACAAAAAAGACCACTTGGATTAGCGCTTATGGTATCGACGGTGCCGACAAAACTTTTGTAGGAACTCCCGTTACGTCCGGTTCAAATGTTGCTTATAATCTTGATTACAAAAGTGGAAATTATAATTACTTTGATAGTACATATACTTTAAACGTCGGAGCTCATGGCAGCGCAAAAATTGACGGTTATCAATTTACTGCTCACGGCAGCGCTACCGCTAACTCTACAGCAACAGCTAATGCTGGTAGTAGTACTACTATGGCTATCGCAAAGTCATCTACCGTTACAATTACACCTACGCCCAGTGATGGGTATGTAATCGACAGCGTTACCCTTGACTCCGCTTCAGGTACTGCTCTGACTAATAACGGTGACGGAACTTACTCTTACAAAGCTGATGGTAGCGCACATTCGATTCATGTTTCTTTCAAAGCGTATGTACCGCCTACACTTTATCTATCATCACAACAGCCTACAGTTCGTTTGATAAATGAGACTGAAGGTACTCCCATGGCCTACAGTAGTGAATATGGGTACTACTTTAAAAAGCTTGATTTTAGCAATGTTAACGATGGACTAATGACTAACGGAACATTTGCTTTTAATCTGTCCGATAGCAGTTCTTCAGTTCATGGTAACTTTAGTTACAAAGACGGATACGCTGACGCTGGAGCCGGTATAACGTAACCGCTCAATAACCACCCCTCTGTTCAAACACGGTCAAACATGAGATAATGTAACCGGGCAAAACAGTCTGAGAAAAACGGAAGCGGGTGGTTACATGAGCGAGATCATGGAGATACGGCAGCAGGTCAGACTGAATCAATGGAACGCGATGGTACGCGAACGCGAGGACAGCGGTCTGAGCGTCAAGGCATATTGTAAACAAGCCGGAATCGCGACCAAGACATATTACTACCGACTGCGCAGGCTCCGAGAAGCTGCGATCAAATGCGCACAGTCAGGAACTGCACAATCGACAATGCCTCAGCCGGAGCTGGTGCCGTATACACCTCCAACGGGATTAGCTTCCGAACCGGCGCCGCAAAATATTGTCATCAAAACATCATCCACGACCGTAGAGATCCCGGTGAACACAAGTCCAGAGGTTGTCGTAGCCGCGGTATCCTTTTTGAGGCAGCCATGATCGATCTGTCAAACATCAAAAACTACTACATCGCCTGCGGCTACACTGACCTGCGCCGCGGGATAGACGGTTTAGCACAGATCGTCACTCTGCAATACGGATACGAGATCAACGAAAACAGCCTGTTCCTTTTCTGCGGGCGC
>CACWTM010000168.1 GCA_902763855.1 uncultured Ruminococcus sp.
GAAAGGTGTAATGAAGTTGGATAGATTGCACTGTAAGATTCTTCGACAAGCTCAGAATGACACTAAAAGGGGCTATCGCGTTTCTTAATGCGACAGCCCTTTTCATTGTGCTCCCGCAATTGACACAAAAACAATATTATTGTATGATGATAAAAAGCAAACGTAAAGGGGTGAATGGATGGAAAAAGACGAATATCGTGAAATCGCGTATACCATGATACGCTATATCGCTTTTGCCCTGAAGCTTCGCCCTCTGCCTTCCGCAGTGTTAACCAACGAAGAGCTGAAAGCTGTCTACCGCGTCGCTTCCCGTCATCAACTGGTCACGCTGACCGCCTCGGGATTAAAGTCAGCCGGGATTTGTTCCGAAGAGTTCAAATCCGCGGCAGCGAAAGCCCGCTGGCAGAGCCTGCTCTTTGACGCCGAGTTTTCCGAAATTTCCAAAAAGCTGGAAAGCGCGAATATCCCCTATCTGCCGCTCAAGGGTATCCTGCTGAAAAAACTTTATCCCGGAATCGGCGCGCGGGAAATGTCGGATATCGACGTGCTGATCGGACGAGAAGACGCCGAAGCGGTACGGGAGATCATGCTGTCGTCAGGATATGAATGCAGAATGTACGACAAGTCTAACCATGACGTCTACTTCAAAAAGCCCGTTTTCACGTTTGAAATGCACCGTTTGCTGTTCAGAAAGGATTCTCAGCTATATGACGGCTATTTTTCCGAAAAAAACTATTTCACCGGCAATCATACGGGTTTATGCTATGAGATGACGCCTGAGGATATGTACATCTATCTTATGGCGCACGCATACCGGCATTACAGCTCTGCGGGCACCGGTATCAGACCGCTGATTGACTTTTATCTGTACCTCGAGCAATATGAAAGCTCCATGAACTTTGCATACATCGCCGCAGAGCTTGCTAAGCTCGGTCTCACAGACTTTGAGTCAGCCGTCAAGAATCTCTCGCGTAAAATGTGGTCGCCGAACAATCTGAACGAGCAGGAACGCGCCGGGCTGGACTATTTCATTTTTTCAGGAGTCTACGGAAACAAAAAACAACTTGTCCACAATCTTGTCAATCAGGCTGTCGGCGGCGAAAACGGGATTTCAAAAACCGCTTACCTGAGAAGCCGTTTCACCGCATCGAAACGCCAGCTCAGAAATGACCCTTTTTACGCCAAGCACCCAAAGCTTGCCCCTGTCAAAAGGTTCGGACTGCTGTTAAAAGCTGTCGTCACAAAGCCGAAAGCGATTATCTATGAACTGAATGAACTGAAAAATGTCGGCAAAAAGAAATAAGAGCCCTGCGGCACGCTGTCCGCAAGGCTCTTTTTGATGTTTACAACGTGTTGCCCGCCATCTTTTTGCGCTGAGCAAAATAGAACACCACGCCGAGCAATATCCATACCACCAGCATGAGGTAGGATTCTGTTGAGAAATGCACCCCTGAAAGACCGGGGATTGGCACAAGCTGAAGCACCATGAACGCCAGTGAAAAAACTACGCCGACAACCGCCATGATTTTCAGGAAGGCACTGCCGTCTTTGAAACGTTTCATCGTTACCAGCGCTGCGGCGCAGGTAAAGAAATAACCGATCGAAGCGCCGATAGCCGACATATCCACAAACCAACCGAGCGCCTCGCGCCCGAGGATAGGGCCGGCAAGCGATACCAAAATGCAGAAAAGCATCGCGTTGCGCGGAGTACCGTGCTTTTCATCAATCTTTCCGAAAAATTCGGGAAGATATCCGTCGCGGCTCATCGAGTACATCAGACGGCTGGACGCAAGATAAAAGCCCATGATGCCCGACAGCACTGCGCAAGATACCGCTACGCCCACCAGCACCATGCCGGGTACGCCGAGCAGGCGCTTGGCCGCTTCCAACAGCAGCCACGGAGTAGACGAGCTTTCAACAATCAGTTCCGGCCAGTTTTTCAGCGCCGCCGCGGCGATCGTATTGTTCGCGGTATAGACGAAGCATCCGAAAAGAATCGCGACCATCATAATCAGGCTGACCTTTTTATAAGAAAACTTAAACTCCTCTGCCGCCTGCGGGATCGTATCAAAGCCGACAAAAGCCCACGGCGCGATCGCAAAGGTCGCGAGGATCGCCGAGGATATCCCCATCGCGCCGCTGTGGGCAAACTCATCAATCGAGGTATAGGCGCCGTTTGTCGCCGCTTCGACCGCGGCGGACTTGTCAAAGCCCCAGATCGGTTCCACGTTATCGAAAGAAGCCTTACCGCTGACAAGCGCGGCAATCGTCAGCGTCAGGACGGAAACCGCCAAAAGCCCCGCGAGAATCGTCTGCACGATACCTGCCTTTTTGACGCCGAGAATATTCAGAAAGCCGAACAGAATCAAGATGCCGCATGCCAAAAGGATTTCGCCGAGCCAAACGTCAAAACCGGCTATCTGATAATGAAAGCCGAATTTCAGGATATCTGTCGAACCGTCGAGACCGTCAACGATCAGACCGATTGCGGTGGAATTCATCGGTACATTTGTCAGATACGCCGCTACCAAGAACCAGCCGCAGATATAAGCGGTGGTTTTGCCGAAACACGCTTTGGTAAAAGTAAACTCTCCGCCCGCCTTCGGATACTTGGGAACCATATAGGTATAGCTGAACGCGATAATCATCATCACCAGCGCGCCGAGAGCCATCGCGATAGCGGTGCCGGCTACACCGGAATTAGGCAAAAACTTTTTTCCGGGATTGATGAATGATCCCCAGCCGATGATACAGCCGAAGGCAATCGCCCAAACGTGCATTGGATTCAGCTGTCGTTTTAAGGTGGGATTTTGCTGAATGTTCTTTTCCATAATAAAACTCCTCAGTTTTTATTGAAAAGCCGCATATGCAGGGTCTATGGCTTTCAGTTCATTAAAGGTATCAATCTCGACGACGTCGCCCTTCTCGCATGGAATGACAGCGACGTGATAAGATTTTGGAAACACCGTCAACGGTATCTGCTCCCAGTATCTTTCCTTTCCCCCGGGCATCCGATACCCTTCTTCGATATGACCGCGCAGCTTTGCGCCGTCCTCGCTGTTCCAGTAGGAGATGCCGATCATCTGGAAGCAGTTAAGTCCGCCGAACTGTTCACGAACGACAACGCCGTCCTTGACCTCAAAGCACCAGTCATCGGAACGCTCTTGATACACGCCGAGGAAATCGGAGGTGTAATGATATCTTTTGATTAGTTCGGGTCTGTACAAAATCAAATCCGATTCAAAAACATAGGCGTTCTGCATCAAATGGCGCGCATAGTAAGCGGAGGATATATCGTTTGTTTCGTTAAACACAGGATTCTCGATAAAGCGGATCATCGGGTATTTCAGAAGCAGCTGATCGAACTGCTCCGCAAAATAGCCGCGCACGACATAGATCTCCTCGATCCCGACAGCAAGACAAGCGTCGATCAATCCATCGAGCATGCGTTTTCCCTTCACCCTCACCAAAGGCTTCGGTGTGTTCAGGGTCACAGGCATCAGACGACTGCCGACGCCTGCCGCCAGAAAAATCGCGCGTCTGACCCGATAAGGCTCCAAAAGCTTCTCTGCTATTTCGAAAGCCGAACCGTTCCCGCCGCAGCCGAAAACCGCAAGTTCCTTGAGAACCTTGTTCACCGTTCCCAGAGAGTAACCTGTCTTTTCGCTTAACTCGCGCTGTGTAAAAGCCCTTTGAGACGTTACGATAAGCGAGAGAATATCAAATTGTTTTCTTGTCAATGCTGTCACAGGAACCTCCTTGTTCATTTTTGTGCAAATTAAAACAAAATAATGAACATTTCAATTTCATATTCTAAGCTATTCCATTGATGATGTCAATAGATTTAGCGACTGTTTTTGAATAAATGTGTTCAAAATCGTCTGACGAATCATCAATAATATAACGTTTAATCGGATCGCTGTTAAAAAAAAGGGGCTGTCGCAAAATAAACTTCCCCGGTGCAAGCACTAAAGTGTCCGCCGGACACTTTACCCTCGCTATGCTCGGGCGGGGTATTAGCCTAAAAGGATAAATCCTTCCCT
>CACWTM010000169.1 GCA_902763855.1 uncultured Ruminococcus sp.
CCTGTTACCGAGCCCACCGAAGCTCCCGCAGAGCCCACCGAGGCTCCCGCAGAGCCCACTGAGGCTCCCGTTGTAGAGCCCACTATCGATCCTGCGGCTCCGACTGAGGCTGCTACCGAGGCTGCCGGCCAGGATGCTACCGTAGCTCCGACCCAGGCTGCTACCAGCCCTGCTACCAAGGACACTGCAACTAAGACCACTACTTCTCCCAAGACCGGCGATGCTACCCACATGACTCTGTGGATGTTCATCATGATCGCTTCTCTGGTTGGCGTAGCTGTAGTTCTCTATGCTGCTAAGCGCAAGGGTATTTTCACAAAGTAATTTAAAATTACCCTGAAACCCTGAACAAATGGGCGGCGGCGGTTATCCGCTGCCGCCCTGATGTTTTTCGCTGATGCACGACGTGAGCGCACGCGCCCCGCGCACTTACGTCGGATATCACCGACAGAACCAAAATGAGAAAAGGAATGATCATATGAGTAATACACCGAACAACGAGACCCAGAAGCACGCGACCCCCACCCCCGACGCCAAGAAGAAGCAGCAGCGCACGATCGTCATCGGCGTTGTCGCGGCATTGGCGATCGTGATCGTCGTGATGGCTGTCCTGCTGATCAACGGCGGCAAAAATTCTCAGCAGACGACCTCTCCGCTCTATCCCAACGGCGTCCTGCCCACCTCCGGAACCCGCCATGACGTCGACCTTCTGCCCAACGGCGGTAAGGATGCGATGGAGGTCAGCGGTCTGTGGCGTCTGGATCAGATCACCCTGTACGAGTTCGACGGCTACGGCAGAGGTATCATGCACACTGCGGTCGATGATTATTCCTTCGCCTACAGCGCTCAGGACGGCGTGATGGAGATCGACTTCGACGTCGATAACGGCCGCGATATCGAGTATCACTACGTCATCAGCGGCGACAGCATGACCCTGACGAGCGGCGACGCGTCCTATAAATTCACGAAAGAGTAATCGCTTTGAGACACGGCAAGGAAACGGAAAAACCCAGGAAAAAGACCGGCAGGATCATCGTCATCCTCCTTCTGGTCGTTCTGGTCGGCGGCTTCATCTTCGGCGCGATCATGGCGACCAAGACGGCTGTCACCGCCGAGCATGAGGCGCAGACCTTCCGCGAGATCGCGGAGCTGGTCGACGAAGAGGACGACGCGGTCAACGAGGAGACCGGCACCCTGCGCAAGTACGATGAGCTGTATAAGCGCAACCCCGATTTCTTCGGCTGGCTGAAGATCGAGGACACCGTGATCGACTATCCCGTCATGTACAGACCCGGCGATAACGATACCTACCTCCACATGGATTTCTACGGCGATTATTCCGAGAGCGGCATGCTCTTTATGGACGGCAACTGTCCCTCCGACGGCAGCACCGCGCTGATCTACGGTCATCATATGCGCAACGGCTCCATGTTCGGCAGCCTGCCGAAGTTCTGTGAGAAGAAGTATTACGACAAGCACAAGATCATCTGGTTCGACACCCGCTATGAGCAGCGCGACTATGAGATCTTCGCCGTGCTGTATTCCGAGGTCTATGACGTCAGCGAGGAGGATCAGCACTATTGCTACTATAAGCACACCGACCTCTCCGATGAAGCCGAGTTCAACGCGTATGTCGCCTTTGCGAAGGAGAACTCCCTCTATGACACCGGCGTGACCCCGAAATTCGGCGAGCGCATCCTCACCCTCTCCACCTGCAACTACCATACCGAGGACGGCAGACTGGTGGTCGTCGCGCGCGAGGTCCCCAAAACTGACGAAAAAAAGACAAAATAACGCGTCAAAGTCGTTTTTTACGGCAAAAAGAAGAAATAATATTGATATTCAAAGAAAAATGTTACAAATTATTTAAAATTTCCTGTTGCACTTTCGTAAATAATTTGGTACAATAGTAAAAAAGGATGGAGTTGCGTATGATTCGTGTTAAATACCGCTCCGCCGTAATATTAGGAGGAATTGCAATGAGAAAGTTTCTGAGCCTTGTGCTCGCAATCATGATGGTAGCTTCTCTGGCTGTTGTCGGCGTCAGCGCTGCGGATAATGATACAGCCACTGTCACTATCACCGGTTTTAACAACGAGTCTTCGGATACAAAGACTTACAAGGTCGGCGAGACCTTCACCGCTTATGTTTATCTGAACGCCTCCGGTCTGAACACCAACGGTATGATCGGCGCTCTCAAGTGCAACCAGTATTATACCAACTCCGTTCTGGCGCTGGCTGACGCGTATGATGAGAAAGACGGCGGCATGATCGTTGATCTCGACGGCATGTTCCCGATCACCGGCGACAGCACCGTTGCGAACGGTATGCTGGCTGACCACATCTCCTTCAATGCGTCCAAGCCCTCTATGACCAACGCGTTCAAGTTCAATTCTGACGATTCCGCTCTGATCATCTCTCACTACACCGTCACCAAGGCGGGTACCGCCAACATCACCACCGATCTCGTGACTCTGGCGATCTCCGACATGTACCTGACCAAGGCTGTACATAAGAGCCAGATCTATGATGATAACTTCAAGGTTTACGTTAAGCTCTCCGATCCGGAAACTGCCGGCGGCAGCACCGTAAGCGGTACCATTACCAGCTTCAACGACAAGACCGAGGAGATCGAGGACATTACCGTTGAGCTTCTCCAGGGCGAGGATGTCAAGTACACCACCACCGTTAACGGCAACGTTGTTGATTATTCTATCGCCGGCGTAGCTGACGGCAACTACATCCTGCGTTTCTCCAAGAAGAATCATGTCACCCGCGACTATGCGCTCGTCATATCCGGCGATACCACTGCTGATGCTGAGATCCGTCTGATCGGCGATGTCAGCGGCGACGGCGTTGTCAACACGACTGACGGCATGCGCGTCAACATGGCTACCAAGGGTCACCTTGAGCTCGACGAGTATCTCTTCAAGGTTGCAGATGTCAGCGGCGACGAGTTGGTCAATACCACTGACTTCATGCGCATCAACAACCACGCTAAGAATATCCTTTCTCTCTGGAAATAATTCACGAACCTCGGTTCGATAAAAAGCAAAAGCCTCCCCGACTTGGGAGGCTTTTGTACTATTGTTCAAGGAGTAAAGCATGAAAGAATTCAATCTTCCCGCAAAGCTCGAGAGCATTCCGATCTTGACGGACGCGGTGAATGAGATACTCGAGGAACACGACTGCTCCATGAAGGCACAGATGCAGCTCGATATCGCGATCGACGAGATCTTCGCCAATATCGCGCATTATGCCTACGCTCCCGGGACAGGCGACGCTACCGTCCGCCTGGAGTTCTTCGGCGAGCCTTTGTCGGCGCGGCTGACCTTCATCGACAGCGGCGTCCCCTTTGATCCGCTGGAGCGCACCGAGCCGGACGTGACTCTCAGCGCTGAGGAGCGCCAGATCGGCGGCTTGGGCATTTTTCTCGTGAAAAAGACGATGGACGCCATGCGCTATGAGCGTCGCGACGGGCAGAACGTGCTCGTGTTGGAGAAGAGAATAGGGTAGAGCATGAAAGAAACGATAAAAACGAAGATCCAGGATAAAACCGTCAATGCGATCCGTTCGAATATTGCGTGGAACATCATCACCGCCGCGGTGGTGATGCTGCTCGTATTCGGCTTGGTCGCCCAGGTGGTTGGATATCTGAATTTTTCCGATGCTTTCACGGATGAATACAGTCAGAACGCCATCCGCATCGCCCGAGCGGCGGGTGATTATGTCTTTGCAGACAGGCTGGATGATTACTTAAAGGAAGACCCCACGCAGATCGACTACATCCTATCCTATTCCCAGATGGAGAATCTCTGCAACAAGGTCGGCGCGGAGTTCATCTATGTGATCCAGCCGTCGGAGGATTACAGCGAGATCACCTTCGTCTTTAATACA
>CACWTM010000170.1 GCA_902763855.1 uncultured Ruminococcus sp.
CGGGCAGCCGCTCTGTTCAAAGACGGTCTCCTCGCCGCCCTCCATTGCGAAATGCGTGCCGTATTCCGCGCCCTGCTGCCGCGTCAGGATTTCCATGCGCGAAACGGCGCAGATCGACGCGAGCGCCTCGCCGCGGAAGCCGAGCGTGAAGATCGTTTCGAGATCCTCCGCCTGCCGGATCTTGCTGGTCGCATGGCGCAGAAAAGCCGTCCGCACCTGCTCCGGCGCGATGCCGCAGCCGTCATCGGTGACGCGCAGATACAGCACGCCGCCGCGCTTGATCTCCGCCGTGATGCGCTTTGCCCCGGCGTCCACGGCATTTTCGGTCAGCTCCTTCAATACCGATGCGGGGCGTTCGATGACCTCGCCCGCCGCGATCAGCTCGGAGATATCCTTCGGTAAAACATGAATTTCGGGCACTGATATTTCCTTTCTAAGTGAACCTTCCGTTCACCGGTTTCCTGCTGTCTGCCGGCAGGAATTCTTTGCGTTCAGAGATAATCCTTTGTCCGCTCCATATCCGTTTCCAGATCGGGGTAATCCTCCGCCTTACATTCTGTGAGGTCGAACATTTTCATGCGCTTTGCGTTATAAACACCGACGTTGAAGGTGAAGGGAATGCCACTGTTCTCTATATCAAGAACGCGGTTGCAAAACTCATAATAGGCGGGCGTATCGACAGGCGAATTGCTCACAGCTCTCACGAGCGCCCAGTCAACCGCACCATCCTCAGCCTGATGCTTATAGATCGTCTCAAAGGAAGAAAGCTGATCATAGGTCATGTGATACTGACTGAGCGTCAGCTCGTGGTATCTGTCAGGCTCCGGCGCAGGAGTTTCAGGCTTAGCCAGATTATAAGGATAAATACTCGAGTACGCATCACTGAGCCTATTGCCGTCCTGCATCATCACCGTACCATCCGTGAGCACCATATCCTGAACCTTCTGTTTGTAGGATACATCAAGTTCATACCAGTTTCTGACTTTAAAGCATGCCGCCGCATGAAACAAAGTCAGTGTATGACGGACATTTTCACCGCGTTTGATCAGAGGGGCTCTCTCGGCGGCAGCAGTCCTGTCCAGACAATCCTCCAGATATTCGAGATCATAGCCGGGCTTGAGGGTGTATTCAAAGGTGATCAACCCGTCCTCGACCTGATACGCCACATCATACATATAGTCGAAGGTATCCTCAGCCATCGGGAAATAGAAGCCCTCCGGCTCAAAGCCCGGATAATCGCTGACGATCTCGGTATTTTCCGTATTATACTGAAAAATGCATTTGATATACTGCGGCAAGCCGGGCGTACTCAGCGTCATTTCCAAATCACGGTAATCACGGTATTCCTCCGCCGCGCTTGCCGACAAGGGCAGACAGGAGACGAGCAACACCAGAACAAAAACCAGAGATAAGGCTTTCTTCAGCATAATCATTCCTCCTTCAAAATAAAAGACGCACAACACGGATGCTGTGCGCCAAAAAACACAGCAGCTCCGATTGTCGCCAAACAATAACAAACGATCCTTGACATGAAACTGTATAAAGGATAGTCGGAATAGAGCATAGTGTATTTATACGAATAATAAAAACACTATCCCCAAATACAGTTCACATATACATGAATCAAAGAATATTCATTTGTTATTGTTGGCAAATTCAATATAACACAGAGATTTACAACTTTCAATAGCGGAATAAAAATTTATAAAAAAAGCAGGCATCCAAACGGATACCTGCTTGATTTGAGAAAACAGTTGAGAGAAATTACTTAATCTCGATCTCAGCGCCTGCAGCCTCGAGCTTCTCCTTGATGGAGTTAGCCTCGTCCTCAGAGATGCCTTCCTTAACGGGCTTGGGAGCGCCGTCAACCAGAGCCTTAGCTTCCTTCAGACCGAGACCGGTGATCTCACGGACAACCTTGATAACAGCGATCTTGCCGGCGCCCGGGTTCTTCAGGATAACGTCGAACTCGGTCTTAGCAGCAGCAGCTTCCTCGCCGCCTGCAGCAGGGCCTGCAACTGCAACAGCAGCAGCAGCGGATACACCGAACTCATCCTCAACAGCGTGAACCAGGTCAGCCAGCTCGAGGACAGTGAGGGTCTTTAATTCTTCAATAATAGCAGTAATCTTCTCAGATGCCATTTTAATTTACCTCCAATGTTAATAAAGTAGTAGTTGAAATTAGGGTGGATGAAGGATCATCCGGATACCGTCATCCCCTCTTTGTGGGGTTCCCACGTCGCGACTGTGTCGCTCCTCGGAATGACGATGAAAATGTGCTGAATTTTTAATTACTCAGCAGCAGGAGCTTTCTTCGCAAGACAAGCCTCGACACCGCCGTCGTCGACGATAGCCTGGATCGCACGCGCGAAGGATGCGATGGGAGCCTGGAAGGCGCCCAGTACGTTTGCGAGAAGGATCTCTCTGGTCGGCAGCTTAGCAAGGCTGTCGATGGTCGCTAAATCAACGACCTCGCCGTCCAGGTAACCGCCCTTGATCTCAAACGTCTTGACTTTCTTGGCATAGTTAGCCAGAATACGAGCAGCCGCGCCGTAATCCTCCTCGCTGGTCGCGAGAGCGGTGGTGCCGGCGAGGGTGGTCTGCAGACCGGCCAGCTCAGCCTCCTCAGCAGCACGGGAGAGCAGGGTGTTCTTCACGACGGAATACCTAACGCCCGCCTCACGCAGCTCCTTACGGAGAGCGGTGTCGTCAGCAACGTTGATACCCTTGTAATCAACCAGAACACCGGTAACGGAGTTCTTCAGACGATCAGCCAGCTCAGCTACGATAGCTTTCTTCTGTTCTAATACCTTAGCACTCGGCAAATTTGTTCACCTCCGAAATTAATGTGAACGTTGTTCAAAAAACAGCCTCTCCCTTGCGAGAAGAGGCGGAAATCATCAAACAGGTTGATTACGCCGCACGAATGCAGCGCTTTCTGCTTCCCTCGGCAGGCGAGCGTATGCTCATTATATCCTGAGTATGCTGTCATTGCGAGGCACTTTGTGCCGTGGCAATCCCCATGTCATAGAAGCTGTGCTCCTCTTTGTGGGATTCCCACGTCGTAACCGAAGGTTACTCCTCGGAATGACGCTTTTTCAGGACACCTGCTGTCTTTAGAACAGCGTTATATATATCAGCTTATTAAGCGTGATACCTGATTATACACCGAACTTGTTCGGGCTGATGCGTACGGACGGACCCATGGTAGAGGTCACGGCGCAGCTCTTGATATACTGACCCTTAGCGGCAGCGGGCTTCGCCTTCACGATAGCGCCCATGAGAGCGTCGAGGTTCTCCTGGAGCTTCTCGGTACCGAAGGATACCTTGCCGATCGGGCAGTGGATGATGTTGGTCTTGTCGAGACGGTACTCGATCTTACCGGCTTTCGCTTCCTTGATCGCACGAGCGATGTCGGGAGTGACGGTACCCGCCTTGGGGTTCGGCATCAAGCCGCGCGGACCGAGGATACGGCCGAGACGACCGACCAGACCCATGCAGTCGGGGGTGGTGATGAGAACGTCGAAGTCCATCCAGTTCTCCTGCTGGATCTTCTGGGTCATGTCCTCAGCGCCTACATAGTCAGCACCGGCCTCCTGAGCGAGCTTCTCGTTCTCGCCCTTGCAGATAGCCAGAACGCGGACGTTCTTACCGGTACCGTTGGGCAGTACGACCGCGCCGCGGACCTGCTGGTCAGCATGGCGGGAGTCAACGCCTAATTTAACGTGCAGCTCTACAGTCTCGTCAAACTTCGCGGTTGCGGTCTTGACGACGGTGTCGAGCGCCTCGTTGATATCATAAAGTTTGGTTCTGTCGACGAGCTTAGCCGCGTCAACATATTTCTTGCCGTGTTTCATATTTATTCCTCCATA
>CACWTM010000171.1 GCA_902763855.1 uncultured Ruminococcus sp.
CTCCGGCGATTCGGAGGCACCGCTTGCTGAGCAGGCGGAAGCCGCTCTCGCGAAAGGGCTTGAGACCATCTGCATCACCGATCACGAAGATCTCTTCTACCCGGAGATTCCAGACGGGCCTTCTGACATCTTCGATCTGGACATTCCGGCCTATCAGGCCGCGGTCCGTGCGCTCCGGGATCAGTACGCCGGAAAGTTAAATGTCCGCACCGGCATCGAACTGGGTCTCGCCCCGCAGGCCCTGCCATCCTACCGGGACATCCTGGAAAAGTTCCACTTTGATTTCGTCCTTGGTTCCATCCATGTCGTGGATGGTTACGATATCTACTATCCGGATTACTGGCGGGAGCACCCGGGCGAGCAAGGTCTCCGCCGGTATTTTGAATGCATGCTGGAGCAGATCCGGGCTTTTGACAACTTTGATTCCCTCTCGCATCTCGACTACGCCGCCCGCGTTCTGATGGACCAGGACGGGAATCCCGTCGACCGGCATTACCGCTTCTCGGATTTCAGCGACGTGATCGATCCAGTCCTCCGTTGGGTCATCGACCACGATAAGGCGCTGGAGGTCAATACGGCTGGTTATAAATATGGCCTCGGTGTTCCGAACCCGCAGCCGGAGGTTCTCTCCCGCTACCGGGAACTCGGCGGCGAGAAGATCACCATTGGCTCCGACGGTCACCGGCCGGAGCACATCGCCTATGACTTTAAACGCTGTGAGGATCTCCTCACGACGCTGGGCTTCCGGTATTACTGGATCTATCAGGACCGGACCGGCACGCCGGTGGCCTTCTGATCACCGCACCGCACGGCGCTGCGGTACCGATGTCCATGCAGATCACCGCGTCTCGCAATATCAACAAAAAAAAGAGGCTGTCGCCTCAGCAAGGATCCTTCAGGGATCATGCACACCAGCGACAGCCTCTTTTCTTATGCACGAAGATGCACCAGATGCGCGATAGACGGAATACTTTGTTTTTGCATAACGGTAGTCGGACTGAGCAGCGCGCCTGTCGGAACAAACAGAATGTTGCGAAACAGTCCCTCCTGCATTTTACGCAGGATATAACCACACAGCACCGACGCACAGCATCCACAGCCGGAACCGCCTGCGTGAACATCCTGGTTTTCATCAAAGATCATCATACCGCAGTCGCTGTGACGCTCTCCCAAATCAACGCCCTTTTCCGACAGCAAGTCCCTCAACAACCGCGATCCTACCCGTCCGAGATCACCGGTATAGATCATATCATAGTCACTCACACCGCTTGCGGATGCCTGCAGATAACGATATATGGTGTCCGCCGCAGCAGGTGTTAGTGGTATACTGGGAACAAATCCGAGGGTTGCGGAGCTAAAAATGCACGAAAAAATGCCATCTTGAATCCAAAATCCATTTGAAGGGAGGTGCGCTGTCCGCTCCCTCGGACTGACGAAAAACTCATATCCCGAAAGGAAGATCACCATGCCTGAAACAAAACTCACCATCAATTCGAAAACACTGTTCCCGATCGAACACCTCAAAGAACACCTCAAAGAAGCGTTGAAGATCGCCCGCGACCTCTCCCCTGCCATCATTACTCAGCATAATCGCCCTGCCTACGCGATCGTGCGACTGGATGAAGCGTATACGATACCGAAAGACGGCGCCGACAAAGATGACTTGATCGCCGATCAAATCAAGGCTGCGCAGAAGTCGGCGAACGGAAAAATCACCTTTGAGCCTTACTGGTGGGAGAAGCTGTAAAAACTCAATCAGAATTATTGTATCCCCCTGTTGAAAAATTCATTACATCATAGTATAATAAGCATATAGAGGTAAATGATATGAAAGAATTAACGATTGAGTTCATCCGTACCCTGTCCAAACAAAGAAAAATCAAATGGACTCTGCATATTATCCGCAAGCTACAGGAACGCGGTATATACAGAGAAGATATCTACCATGCCATAGAAAACGGGCAGATTATTGAACAGTATCCCGATGACTATCCGTATCCGTCTTGTTTATTGTTTGGTACAGATTTAAAAGGTAATCCGTTGCATATCGTAGTTGGATCCGACGGAACCATACTGTTTCTGATTACCTCTTATTATCCTGATTCAGACAGCTTTGAACCAAATCATATTACGAGAAAGGAGAACTGAACATGAATTGCTTCTTCTGCAAAGGGTCTATGAAACCCTCTACCACCACCCACTTTGTTGACTTAAAGAAATGCATGATCATCGTTAAAAATGTTCCCTGTTGGGAGTGTGAGCATTGCGGCGAGATTCTCCTAGACGATGAAGTTGTCGCTAGGCTGGATTCGATCATCAAGAAGGTAAGCGAATTAGTAACAGAAATAGCGGTTGTCGAATATGATACTGCTGCGTAAGCCATAATTCTTCAGCGAGTCGAATAAATCGGCTCGCTTTTTTCATCATACTTAATAAAAACCCTTTAACATTTATTGAGAGAATTTCCACTTAACTTCGAGGTCGTCTTGCCGGAAGTCTTGATGTATTAATTGCGTTTGGTTTTTCCTCGGAAGGATATTTTTACGTCAAATCCATGATTCTCTATCCGCTCCTTGTCGGTAAGACCTACGGACTCTGAGCGTTCGGACGCTGTCTTTTCTTGCGAGAAATACTCTTCGAAGGCGAGATAGATATCAAGGGGGTTGATCCAGCTCGCAAGTCCGCACGATTTCAATAGCGGGATATGCTTTTCTACCCATTCGTTTCCTCCGATATTGACTCGCTGCTTATCGATTTTGTTCTCAACTTGGTAGTTGTTTGTATTGACCGCGTCCAAAAGTATGGATTTCTTTTCTCTGACCTTCTGCTTTTCATTTTCACCTAAACGCTGATACCACGGAATAAAACACGTAAACAGCTTCCGCCTGATATCCCATCCAAAGGAGATAACCTCCAACTGTATCAGGCAACGCTTTTTAGTATAATTCCTCCATGAAGAAAGCAACTCAATCGTACAATTCTTGACTCTCCTATTATCGTCAATTTTATTGATGGTGACAAGAAATATCCAAAAGACATTACCAACCTGCAGAAGCAGATATTCAAAATCTCCGTCTTTTGTATATTTGTTTACATATAAATATCCGCAAAGGTCATCTTTTGACAGAATAAACGAGTCGGTCCGATCAAAGGTGAGCGAATTGTCGCGATACATATTCTGACAGTAATCATAAAAATCGGTGTTCTTATCAATGATCCTCATACATCTCTCCTTGTATCTGCTTGATCCTGTTTCTATCGTATTCTTTCTTGCTCTTTACGATTTTGGTAGTCGGATCAACACCGTTCCATGACCCACGCTGCTTGGCGTAGTATTTGCGCCTGCTTTTCTTGCTCTGCTTTTTCAGCGGTATAACTTTCGGTATCTTATTAGTTTCCGAATTTTTCATATTTTTCAATTCACCCCTTGAAAATCCAAACGGTTTCTGTTATTCTGTAATTCCACGTTATTAACAAAATCTTGTTTAGGAGGCGAAAAACATGAACGTGAAAGATTTTCCTGTGATCGATATGCACGCCACAGGAAACAACATCCGCCGCTTGAGATTAAAGCGCGGGCTGACCGTCAGGGACATTCAGGCGTTCTTCGGTTTTGAAGAACCCCGAGCCGTCTATAAATGGCAGAACGGCGAGACCCTGCCCAGCGTAGATAATCTCTATGCGCTAAGCCGTCTTTTGGAAACGCCTATGGATCAGATCCTGGTTCCCACATCATCAATATCATTACATATATGTTGTGAGCAGCAGGCGAAGGCTTGCTGCTCAAGTCATTTTATGGCATAT
>CACWTM010000172.1 GCA_902763855.1 uncultured Ruminococcus sp.
TGGAGTCGGTAACAGTGCCGACGCCGACGGAAAGCGCCTGAGCGGGAACAGCCTCGGGATCGTTGCCGAAGAAACGGGAGTTGACGATGCGGGTGTCGGTGGTCAGGTTGCGGACGCCGGTGCGGGAGGAAAGGCTGGTGAACGGCTCGTTGAACGCGATGTGGCCGTCAACGCCGATACCGCCCATGAAGAGGTCGATGCCGCCGTAGGAAGCGATCTTCTCCTCATAGCGGGCGCACTCGCCCTCGGGATCGTCGGTCATGCCGTTGAGGATGTTGATGTTCTCGGGCTTCATATCGACGAGGTGGTTGAAGAAATTGTCGTGCATGAAGTACCAGTAGCTCTGGTCATGCTCGTGGGGCAGGCCGAGATATTCGTCCATGTTGAAGGTGACGACGTTCGCGAAGCTGACCTCGCCCGCCTTGTTCATGCGGGCAAGCTCCTTGTATACGCCGATGGGGGAGGAGCCGGTCGGCAGACCGAGGATGAAGGGGCGATCCTCCTTGTGGGCGTTGATCTTGGCGGCGATGTAGTTCGCAGCCCATTTGCACATTTTATCGTAATTGTCCTGAATAATAACTCTCATTGTTTACCTCCATATGTTGTTGGCAGTCGTTGGAGGCTTCTCCGCTTTGTGGGATTGCCACGGCTGCGGCGCAGCCTCGCAATGACAAATATTTTACGTTGAGCAGGTGTTGGGAAAACCTCTGTTACAGTGTTGATTCTGCTTTTTCTTTTTCCCCTGACGGCGCACCTTTCGCAGCAGTTCTTTATCGTAAATACCTTCCGAGTATACCCATGCGCTGCATTCGCCGTGGCGGCATCCGCCGAATCTTTCGATAACCGCCAACCTCGTCAACCGTTTCCGGTCCCGGCGCTAACAAACTCCCTGATCCTCCTTCTGCGGAGCTGTTTTACTATATGGGGAGGTTCCGGCGCTTTATGCCTTTTTTGGCTTTAAAACAGGAAAAACCCCATTCCTATGAATTTTACCATATATAGAGGTAAAAGTCAAGGATGGGGTTGGGGTGGTTGGGAGTTTAGGGGTTGGGGTGGTTGGGAGTTTAGGGGTTGGGGTGGTTGGGAGTTAGGTGTGTTGGGGTGGTTGGGGGTTAGGAGTTGGGAGTTAGGAGTTAGGAGTTGGGAGTTGGGAGTTAGGAGTTGTCCTCCTATCTGCGGTGTTATCTTGATTAAATGCCCGGCAGTCTCGGGGCGACGAGGGCGTCGCCCCCTACGGGATATCGTCAGGATTGATCAGATATTCGCGTCGGTTTTCTTGCCGGTGAGCTGATCGTTCAGGACGATGTCCTTGGAGAGAATGTAGGCTGTCTTGCGGACGACGCGGGTGCTCTTGCGGCGGAACATGTTCTCGAGCATGTTATAATATGCGCCGGGGGTGCGGAGTCCGGAGAAGGAGATCGCGTCGATGCCCGATTCGGAGAGCAGCCAGTCCGCAAAGCGCACGCAGTTGGTGTTGATGCCGAAGTAGCGGCGGAACATGCCCTTCTGCACGACGTAAACCTCGCCGCCTAAGCGGACGATGTTGCTCGCGCTGTCCTTGCAGTTCTCGGCGTCTTCGCCTCTGCCTTCCTTCACGGCTTTATCATACTCGGATTCGAGCTTGGTGCTGTTATTGAGCGTTTCCTCGATCTTCTCCTTGATAGTCTCGAGCTGCTGACCCGAGAAGCATACGCCGTAGCCGATGACGTACTTCTCCTGCACGTCGAGGCAGTGCTTGAGATAGGGGAGCTTGGAGACCCTGATCATCGTGCCCTGGGAGATGAAGCCGCCCAGCTTCACGGAGCTGGGGTCGTAGGTGCCGTAGGAAAAGACTGTGTCGCCGATGGAGATATCCACATGGCCGAACTTGTTGACGCCCTGGGTGGTCAGGTGCACCATGATCTCGGCGTTGATATGGTCGAAGTCCTTCTGCTCCTTCTCCATCACGATCATGCCGTGTTCGAGCTTGCCTTGCTCGCGCATATCGTTGATATCGGCGACGAGATTGGCGGGCTTCAGGGCAGTGAAGATGTTCGGCATCGCGAAGTGGACGCGGCGTCTGAGCCTGCCCTCGCTGAGGTCGGACTCGAAGATCGCGGCAAAGGCGTCGAACAGCATCGTCACGGCGTAGAAAATCAGGTAGCAGCCCGCGACGGTGGTCAGGAACTCGAAGTTGGCGATCGGGTGGATCAGCAGGAAGAGCGCGAACACGATGCAGATTATCGCCGAGATGCCGTTGCGGAACTTGCCGGGAATGTTGTTGATGAAGCAGTTCGCGCAGATCATCAGGCGGAGTATGCCCATCAAAAGCGCAACAGCGCCGACGAGGATGCTCGGCACGACAGCCGCGGCGTTCGGGTCGATATCAAAGGTCATCAGCGCGATCGCGGCGACCCACGTCACGCCCAGCACGATCATGCCCTCTTTGATCTTTCTGCGGTTCACCGACTGCAAAAATCGTATGCCGCCGTAGATGATCAGAAGCGCCGTGAAAGCGAAGAACAGGAGGTACTCGATCCAGTCGCCCGACATGATGATCAAGAAGACGCCCGCGGCAAGAAGCGCGAATGCCGCGATCATCGTCAGGATCGGGATCTTGTGTCTGATTTTGGTAACGTTCATATATTTCCGCCCCTTTTGATACTAAGCTTCCATTAAACGCTTTAACGAAGCCCGGTACTATGTGATGTAATCAGTATAGCACGCGAAAGGGGCGTTTGCAATCATAAGTTGCGATGTTTGAGCTTTTTTCAGCACGTGAATCTAATTCGGTCATCATTTTTGTATCCTTTAGGACAGACTGTCATCCTGAGGCATGCCGAAGGATCTTATAGCACTCTTTATCCGGTAGATCATACCTATTAGGTGCAGCATAACCTACGATGTAAGCACTTTCAGATTCTTCACTGACGTTCAGAATGACACCCTTTTTACCTTTATTACACATTGATGACTAAATTAGGTTGACGTGTTTTTTTCAGTCCTGTACTTGCATTTCACGCGGTAATGTGTTAAAATGGCAAAGAATACAAACCGCTGACATACGGTCACCGGTGACTGAAAACGGAGGTAATGAAAAAATGATCAAAATCGGAATTCTCGGATACGGCAACCTCGGCAGAGGCGTTGAGGCGGCTGTAAAAATGAACAGCGATCTGGAACTCGTCGCGGTCTACACCCGCCGCGACCCCGCCTCGCTCAAGATCAACACCGAGGGCGTGGAGGTGCGCCCGGTCGCTCTGCTCGAAGAAGGCAAGGAGGAGATCGATGTGCTCGTGATCTGCGGCGGTTCGGCGACCGACCTGCCTGAGATGACCCCGAAGTTCGCTTCCCTCTACAATGTGATCGACAGCTTTGACACCCACGCGCGCATCCCGGAGCATTTCGCGAATGTGGACGCCGCCGCGAAGAAAGCCGGAAAGATCGGCATTATTTCCGCAGGCTGGGATCCGGGCATGTTCTCGCTCAACCGCGTGTATGCGGACGCTGTGCTCCCCTGCGGCAAGGCTTATACCTTCTGGGGCAAGGGCGTCAGTCAGGGTCACTCCGACGCGGTGCGCCGCATCGAGGGCGTGAAGGACGCGCGTCAGTATACCATCCCCGTTGAAGCGGCGGTCGACGCGGTCCGCAGCGGCTCTCAGCCGGAGCTGACTACCCGCCAGAAGCACACCCGCCTCTGCTATGTTGTTGCTGAGGAGGGCGCTGACAAGGCGGCGATCGAGAAGGCGATCGTCACCATGCCCAACTACTTTGACGAGTATGACACCACCGTAGAGTTCATCACCGAGGAGGAGATGAA
>CACWTM010000173.1 GCA_902763855.1 uncultured Ruminococcus sp.
CACCTACGCAAAACAGCTCATGCACGGTAAACAGAGCGAGGTGCACTTCAACTCCGCCTGTCCGCTGTTCAGCCGCTGTCCGGAGAACGCCCTCGTCGCGCGTTATCATTCCCTCGCCGCCGACCCCGAGACCATCCCCGACTGCCTGCGCGTTACCGCGACGACAAAGGACGGAGAGATCATGGCGGTTCAGCACAAGATCTTTCCCGTTTACGGCGTACAGTTCCACCCGGAATCCATCCTGACGCCGGACGGCAAAACCATATTGAAGAATTTTTTAGTCGGCTGAGTAAGTCACAATTCTGAAAATACAGTAAAGGAAGGTTTATGATGATTAAAGAAGCAATCGAAAAAATCGTCAGCAAGGAGGATCTCACCTATGATGAGGCATATGCCGTCATGAACGAGATCATGAGCGGAGAGACGACGGCAACACAGAACGCCGCCTTCTTAGCGTCGCTATCGACGAAGAGCGCGAGAGCGGAAACAACGGAAGAGATCGCGGGCTGTGCCGCGGCGATGCGCGATCACGCTACAAAGGTCAACACCGGTATGGAGCTTTTCGAGGTCGTCGGCACAGGCGGCGATAACGCTCAGAGCTTCAACATCTCCACTACCACGGCGATCATAGCGGCGGCAGGTGGGATGAAGGTTGCAAAGCACGGCAACCGCGCGGCGTCCTCGCTGTGCGGCACAGCAGACTGCTTGGAGGCGCTCGGCGTGAATATCAACCAAAGTCCCGCGCGATGCATCGAGCTGTTAGGTGAGGTCGGCATGTGCTTCTTCTTCGCGCAGAAGTATCATACTTCTATGAAATACGTCGGCAGTATCCGCCGGGAGCTGGGCTTTCGCACCGTGTTCAATATCCTCGGACCGCTCACGAACCCCGGCTCGCCGTCCATGCAGCTCTTAGGCGTGTACGACGATTATCTTGTCGAGCCGCTGGCACAGGTGCTGGTCAATCTCGGTGTGCGCCGAGGTATGGTCGTGTACGGTCAGGAAAAGCTGGATGAGATCTCCCTTAGCGCGCCGACAACGATCTGCGAGATCAAGGACGGATGGTTCAAGTCGTCGGTCATCACTCCCGAACAATTCGGCTTTGAACGCTGCTCAAAGGACGATCTCAGGGGCGGTACGCCCGAGGAAAACGCGCAGATCACCCGCGCGATCCTGAGCGGTGAGAAGGGACACAAGCGCAACGCCGTGCTGATGAACGCGGGCGCGGCGCTGTATATCGGCGGCAAGGCGGACAGTATGCAGGACGGCATCACGCTTGCCGCGCAGCTCATCGACTCCGGCAAGGCGCTCCAAACTCTGAATAAGCTGATCGAAGTCAGCAACCGCCCCGAGGTGGAAGTATGACCATCCTGGACCGACTTGCGGAGCATGCGAAGGCAAGAGTGGAGGAAGCAAAACGGACAACGCCGCTTTTTGAAATCAGGCGGCAGGCGGAAGAACTGCCGAAAGGGACTTTCTCCTTTGAAAAAGCGTTGAAAAGGCAGGATATCTCCTTTATCTGCGAGTGCAAGAAGGCTTCTCCCTCCAAGGGTCTGATCGCGGCGGAATTTCCGTATGTGCAGATCGCAAAGGACTATGAAGCGGCGGGAGCGGACTGTATTTCTGTTTTGACAGAGCCGAAATGGTTTTTGGGAAGCGACGCGTACCTGCGTGAGATCGCGAACGCTGTTTCGATT
The DNA here is from genome assembly GCA_902763855.1 of uncultured Ruminococcus sp. Classification (GTDB taxonomy): domain Bacteria; phylum Bacillota; class Clostridia; order Oscillospirales; family Acutalibacteraceae; genus Ruminococcoides. The sequence continues at coordinate 1,695 of CACWTM010000173.1, forward strand.
CCCTGTCTGAGAAAGGACTTTACCGTCGATGAATATATGCTTTATGAAGCGAAAGTGCTCGGCGCTTCGGCTATTTTGCTGATCTGCTCGATTCTGAGTGAAAGACAGATCAAGGAATACATCGACATCTGCGATACGCTCGGGCTGTCGGCATTGGTGGAAGCGCATGATGAAGCTGAGATCGTCAAGGGGATCGGGGCAGGAGCGCGGATCATCGGCGTCAATAACCGCAATCTCAAGGATTTTACGGTCGATACCGATAACAGCGCAAGGCTCAGACAGCTGATCCCGCTGGATATCCTTTTTGTCTCGGAAAGCGGCGTCAGAAGCGCCGAGGACGTCAGACGTCTGCATGATATCGGCGCGGACGCGGTGCTGATCGGCGAAGCCCTCATGAAAGCGCCCGACAAAAAGGCGAAGCTGATGCAGCTGAGGAGCTTGCTATGACAAAGATCAAGCTGTGCGGACTGTCCCGTCCCTGTGATATCCATATGGCAAACGAATTGACGCCCGATTACATCGGCTTTGTGTTTGCGAAGAAGAGCAAACGGTATGTCGATCCCGAAAAGGCGGTTCAGCTCAAAGCTTTGCTCGACCCCGCGATCAAGGCGGTCGGCGTGTTTGTGGATGAAGCTCCTGAGGCAGTTGCCAACCTTTTGAACAGCGGTATCATCGACGTCGCCCAGCTCCACGGCGGCGAGGACGAAGTATATATCAAAAGGCTCAGACAGCTTACCGATCAGCCGATCATCAAGGCGTTTCAGATCAGGGCACAGGCAGATATCAATAAGGCGGAGCACTGTTCTGCCGATCATATCCTGCTCGATTCGGGAGCGGGAACAGGCGCCGTATTTGACTGGTCGTTATTGAAGAATGTCAAAAGACCGTACTTTCTCGCGGGAGGGCTGTCGCCCGGTAACGCCCGTGAAGCCGTCAGGCTTCTGCATCCTTACGCGGTCGACGTCAGCTCCGGTATTGAAACGGACGGTTTGAAAGACAGAGAGAAAGCAGAGGCATTTATCGCCGCAGTCAGAAAGGAAGAAAGATCATGACGAACCCTAACGGACGCTTCGGTATCCACGGCGGTCAGTACATTCCCGAAACGCTGATGAACGCCGTGATCGAGCTGGAAAAAGCGTACGATCACTATAAAAATGACCCCGAATTTATCAGAGAACTCGGGGAGCTTTTCAACGAATATGCCGGCAGACCTTCCGGATTGTATTTTGCCGAGAAGATGACGAACGATCTCGGCGGCGCAAAGATCTACCTCAAGCGTGAGGATCTGAATCACACCGGCGCGCATAAGATCAACAACGTTCTCGGACAGGCGCTCCGCGCAAAAAAGATGGGCAAGACCCGTTTGATTGCGGAGACGGGAGCGGGTCAGCACGGCGTCGCTACTGCGACCGCCGCCGCCTTGATGGGGATGGAGTGCGTGGTGTTCATGGGAGAGGAGGACACGATCCGTCAGGCGCTGAACGTCTACCGTATGCGGCTGCTCGGAGCTCAGGTCATTCCCGTCAAGTCGGGCACCGCAACGCTCAAGGACGCTGTATCGGAAGCGATGCGCGAGTGGACGTCCCGCATCAGCGACACCCATTATTGTCTTGGCTCCGTGATGGGACCGCATCCGTTCCCGACTATCGTTCGTGATTTTCAGGCGGTCATTTCCAAGGAGATCAAAGAACAGATTCTGCAAAAGGAAGGCAGACTGCCCGACGCAGTGATCGCCTGCGTCGGCGGCGGCTCCAACGCCATCGGCAGCTTTTATCATTTTATCGACGACAGGGACGTTCGGCTGATCGGCTGTGAAGCAGCAGGCAGGGGCGTCGACACCTTTGAAACAGCCGCGACCATCGCCACCGGCAGACTCGGCATCTTCCATGGCATGAAATCCTATTTCTGTCAGGATGAATACGGTCAGATCGCTCCCGTGTACTCTATCTCGGCGGGACTGGACTATCCCGGCGTAGGTCCCGAGCACGCCCATCTGCATGATATCGGCAGAGCGGAGTATGTGCCGATCACCGATGAAGAGGCGGTCTGCGCCTTTGAATACCTCGCAAAGACCGAGGGGATCATCCCCGC
>CACWTM010000174.1 GCA_902763855.1 uncultured Ruminococcus sp.
TTTGGACAACACCTCAAGTATGCCTGCGTCCTCCGCCTTGCTCTGCGAAATTTCTCGCTAACAAATTTGTTAAAGCGTTTAATGGATACTTAGTATAAGTCTGTTGAAGATCGGGCGGATGCGTGCGTCGTAAAGGGTCGGTCGCAGCAGGTTTCTGTCATTGGAACGTGTCGGCAAATTGCCGGATCGCAAAGGCGGTTTGCGTCTGTTGATCCTGTGCGGTGATCGTGGCTTTTCCGTCACCTTTCTGCGGACCGTAGTTGCCAAAGCCTGCGTGATTGCCGCCGTCGATGATTTTTTCGGTGAAGTCGGTCGGAAAATACTGCTTCGCATGAAGATAGACGTCCTGTTCCAGTACCGAATCCTCCGTGCCGTAAACGGAGAGCAGCTTGAGCGAATCGCTGAGCTTTTTGGTAGGATAAGCGGCGAGCAGCACAACCCCGTCCACCGTATCGGCATGCTCCGCCGCATAGCTTGACGCGATCAAACCGCCCATCGAGTGTCCGCTGAGCAGCCAGGTGTCATAGTGGTTGTTTGCGATGATCCTGTCGGCGGCATCCTTGTCAAAGATCGGCATCCTGAACGGCGTTTTCAGCAGATAACAGTCTATGCCGCTCTCGGCGATCTGTTGCATCAGCGGTAGATACGCTGTCGCGTCAACCTTTGCGCCGGGATAGAAAATCATCGCGGTTTTTTCGCCTGAGCTGTCTATTTTGTAGCCGCCGTCGATCTCGCTCACCGAAACGCCCGAATGATCGGATAACACCGCGAGCGCTTCATCCTGTGCCGTATAATGTATGCTTAGATATCCAAAACCGACTGCGCAGAAAATCAGCAAGCCGGTTCCGATTCCGATGAAGACATGTGCCCACATCGGCGGTTTCTTTTCCATTTTTCTGCGTATTAACCCTGCGATCAAAAAACTGAGTCCGAACACCACCGTTATCGCCGCGGCAGTCAGGAGCATATATTTCATTGTTTCACCTGTTTTTGTTCCGTGAGCCACAGCGGCTCATGGATCGTTTTTACCTCTTTGTATTATATAATAATTAATGAAAGCATGCAAGACTTTTACGTCCTTTGCCATCGACTTTTACAGATGAGTGTGTTATAATACAATAAATCCTATGAAGGAGGTAGGTCTATGGGATTCGATTTACAGTACTTACTGTTTCTGCAAAACATGAGAGAAGCTACCGGCGGCGCTTTTGATGAGTTTTTCAACGCGCTGTCAAAGTTCGCGGTTGATATTTTGCCGTTTTTACCGTACATCGTCTACTGGTGTGTGAATAAGCGTCTGGGATATCGCTTCATCGCGACAACATGGATCGGCGAAGTTCTCAACGGTGTCATCAAGCTGACCGTCTGTGCCTATCGCCCTTGGATACGCAGCGACAGAATCGTGCCTGCGGGTGACTCCAAGACCGCGGCGACCGGTTACTCTTTCCCGAGCGGACACACGCTTGCCGCCACGATGCATTACGGAAACACGGCTGTCTGGCAGTGGAACAAACGCAGATGGGTTTCGGTTTTGTGCGGTATTCTGATTATTCTGACGGGCTTTTCGCGTAACTTTTTAGGCGTACATACGCCGCAGGATGTGCTGGTAGGACTGACGGAAGGCATTGTTTTGATCATCATCATCGGCATTATTGAAAAACGAATTTATAATAACAGCAAAGCGCTGGATATCATGACGTTGGTCGGTATTCTGGTGACCATCGGCGTGATTTTGTACATCACCTATAAGCCTTATCCGATGGATTACGTTGACGACAAACTGCTTGTAGATCCTCAGAAAATGATGAACGATTCGTTCAAGGCGTGCGGCGGTTTCCTCGGATTTTTGATCGGCAGTTACATCGAAAGACACTTTATCCGCTATGAGATTCCGCAGGGCAGTAAGGAGCTTCCTATTCTGGCATGCATCGGCTTTGCGCTGATGATGGCATGGAAGACCCTGCTCGCTCCCGCAACGGTCGTTCCGCTGCTGGGCGGTCACTGGGGCAATCTGGTTGCGAGAGGTGTGATGGTATTGTTCGCCGTCGCTATCTGGCCGCTGGTTATCCGAAAAACCTGCTCTGCAAAGAAAGCTTCTTCAAAAGCGGCACAAGCCGCGTGAGCGTCAAGCGAGTTGAATTGTGTTATCCCCCGACGTCCGTTCGGGGGATTTTTCCTACACCCCCTGCCAAAACACGCCTTGACATTCTCAGTTTTTTAGCGTACATTTAGTTTATCAACCGTCAAGAGGTGTTTTATGGAGTTTCAAAACGTAATCCGCGAGCGGTATTCTGTTCGCAAATACAGACCCGATCCGATCAGAGAAGAGGATTTGCGCGCGATTTTAGAAGCCGGCATGATCGCGCCGACAGGCTGTAACTATCAGCCTCAGCGAATCTATGTGCTGAGAAGCGAGCCCGCGATCGCTAAGATACGATCGCTTTCGCGCTGTGCGTTTGACGCGCCCGTTGTGCTGATCGTCGCTCTCAAAGAAACCGAAGACTGGAAAAGTCCTCTCGAAGCCGGCTGTCGGGCGGGGATTCAGGATGTCAGTATCGTTGCCGACCATATGATGCTTGCGGCATGGAATAGCGGCGTCGGTTCCTGCTGGGTAAATTACTTCAAGCCTTCCGAGGTCAAGGCGGCGTTTGACATGCCGGCGGATGAAACACCCGTATTGCTGATGACCCTCGGGTATCCTGCCGACGATTCAAAACCCATGAAACTGCACGAGGAGTCAAAACCAATGGACGAAGTGGTGAGATACCTCTGATTACCATGTCGGACAACTGAGAACAGGAGATGCAGAACATGAACAATCAATACGCGGAAGAGGCGCGCCGCCGTTTCGGCGAAACCGATGCTTACCGGGAGAGCGAACAGCGCACGGCAAACTATACAGAACAGGATTGGAGCGCGTTGAGCGATGGGATGGACGCTGTTATCGGAGGTTTTGCAAAGCTGAATACGTCAGGCGTTACGCCGGATGATGAAGAAGCGCATCTGCATGTCAGAAAACTCCAACAGTTTATCAGCGACCGTCTGTATACCTGCACCGACGAGATCCTCAGAGGTCTCGGACAGATGTATGTTGCCGACAAACGTTTTCAAACAAATATCGACAAGCACGGCGAAGGAACCGCCGCGTATATCGCCGCGTGTATCGAAAGCTGCTGCGCATAGCGGAAAGGGACAAAAATGACCGGATATATTGCAGAAATGCGAAAGCTCGTAGGACACAGAACGCTGATTCAGTGCGCGGCAAGCGTCATTTGCGTCGACGCGCAGGGTCGCATCCTGTTGGGGAAACGCTCTGATAATAAAATGTGGGGTTATGCCGGCGGCTCTGTCGAGATCGACGAACACGCGGAAGACTGCGCCAAGAGAGAATTGTTGGAAGAAATGGGGCTGACTGCGGAGAAAATCGAGTTTTTCTATGTCAATTCGGGACCCGAGGCTCATTATATCTACCCCAACGGCGACGAGGTATCTAATTTTGAGATCATCTATACCTGCAAAAAATGGCACGGTGATCCTCGACCGCAGGACGGAGAAATGGAAGAGCTGCGGTTTTTCTCAAAAGAGGAGATTGATCTTTCACAGATATCTCCTTCTATCCGTCATGTCGTAGCGGCTTATATCGAGAAGCGTATGGCTTGAAAAACTGTCATGTAACGCTGTAATACTAAGTATCATTAAAACACTTTAACATTTATAGCGTTGCGTCGTCGCTCGCCGTTCTCGGTAAGCGTATCCGGTAGGTACGCTTTGACCTCGAG
>CACWTM010000175.1 GCA_902763855.1 uncultured Ruminococcus sp.
ATATCTTAAAGCAGATGTCTGAGGCGTACCGCAAGATCAGAAACACCGCGCGCTACATCCTCGGCAACCTCAGCGACTTCGACCCCGACAAGGATATGGTAGCGGCTGACGAGCTGACCCCGATCGACAAGTGGGCGATGGTCAAGCTCAACGAGCTGATCGAAAAGTGCCTGAACGCTTACGATAAATTCGAATTCCATCAGGTCTATCATTCCATCCACAAGTTCTGTGTCGTCGATATGAGTAACTTCTACCTCGACGTACTCAAGGACAGATTATATACCGAGAAGGCTGACTCCGTTGAGCGCCGCGCCGCGCAGACCGCGATGTACAGGATCCTCGACGCGCTGACCCGTATGCTCACGCCGATCCTGGCATACACTGCCGACGAGATCTGGAGATACATGCCGCATACTGCCGCGGACGACAAGGAGAACGTCCTTTACAACGAGATGCCCAAGACCGTTGACGTCACCGTTGACGAGAGCTTTATCTCCGACTGGGATCGCATCCATGAGCTGCGCGACACCGTGAAGAAGTCTCTCGAGGTCGTCATCAAGGACAAGGTTGTCAAGACCTCTCTGGAGACCTGCGTCACCTTGAAAGCGAGCGGCGAGGAGTACAAGTTCATCGAGAGCGTCCTGCCCGAGTTGAAGGCTGTATTCATCGTCTCCGACGTCAAGCTCATTGAGGGCGACGGCGAACTGGCTGTTGAAGTCAGCAAGGCGGAAGGCGAGAAGTGCGAGCGCTGCTGGGCTTACTCGACCACAGTCGGCTCCTGCGCGGAGCATCCGACCCTCTGCGCGCGCTGTGCCGCGATCCTCGGCTAAAAAACCAAAAACAACATTCATGCGGTGTACCGCCCGGTACACCGCATTCTCATAGGAAGTGAAACGATGATTTTTCTTTATATCGCGATCATCATTCTGATCCCGGTGCTCGCCGAGGTCATCCGCGGGCTGATTGTCGGCGGCGTGACGCCCGTCGGGACGGTCAGCGTGATCCCCGGACTGTTCAACCTGACCTATTCGGAGAACCGCGGCGTCGCCTTCGGACTGTTCCAGGACGGCACGGTTTTCTTTGCGGTCACGACCGGTATCGTGATCATTGTAGCGGCAATATTTCTTGTAAAGAATTATAAGAAGAGCAAGCTGTTCTCGATCGCGCTCTCGCTGATCATCGGCGGAGGGCTGGGAAACCTCTTTGAGCGCGTGTATTACGGTTATGTGACCGACTATCTCAGCCTGTCCTTCTTCCCGCCAATCTGCAACTTCGCGGATTACTGCATCACGGCGGGCACGGTCTGTCTCGTCGTCTATCTCCTGTTCTTCTCGGATTTCTTGAAGAGCGACAAGAAAAAGAGCGAAAATGGAGAGACTTGATTTCATCGTCGCGGAGAGCGAGGGCGGTATCCGACTGGATAAATTTCTCTCAGAGAATATTCCTGACCTCAGCCGCTCTGCGATCACCAAGCTGATCGAAGACGGAATGGTCACGGTAGGGGAGAAGGCGGTCAAGAAGAATTACAAGACAGCCGTCGGCGACGCCGTTTCTGTGTTGATCGACGACCCCCAGCCGGTCGACATCACACCGGAGAACATCCCGCTCGATATCGTGTATGAGGACGCTGACCTGCTCGTGGTCAATAAGCCGAAGGGCATGGTCGTCCATCCTGCTCCCGGCAATTACAGCGGCACGCTGGTCAACGCCTTGATGTACCATTGCGGCGAGGAGCTCAGCGGCATCAACGGTGAGCTGCGCCCCGGCATCGTCCACCGCATCGACAAGAATACCAGCGGACTTCTGGCGGTCGCAAAGTCCGATATCGCCCACGCGGGGCTGAGCGAGCAGATCAAGGAGCACAGCTTTACCCGCGAGTATCTCGCAATCTGTTACGGTAATCTAAAGGAGGAAGAGCGCACGGTCGACGCGCCCATCGGCAGGCATAAGCTCGACCGCAAGCGCATGTGCGTGACGCAGCTCAACAGTAAGCCCGCCGTTACCCATATCAAGGTACTGGAGCGCTACGGCGGCTTCACCTATGTGAAATGTATTCTGGAGACGGGCCGCACCCACCAGATCCGCGTCCACATGGCGCATATCGGGCACCCGCTCGCGGGAGATGACGTCTACGGACCGTCAAAGGTGATCACAGAGCTGCACGGTCAGTGTCTCCACGCCTATAAACTCGGTTTTATCCATCCTGTCAGCGGAGAGTATCTGGAATTCACCGCTGACCCGCCGGAGAGCTTCGTCAGGTTCAAGGAAAAGCTGAGAAACGCCCTGTAGAGTTCCGAGAATCAGGATATAATCAACGAATTTGTTGATTATTAAAAAAACACTTGCATTTATCAGCGTTTTGTGGTAATATATTTAGGCATTTGAATACCGTCCTGTCCGGGACGGGGTTCAGATCTGAACAAAGGTTCAAATTTGAAGCGGATAGTCCTCTGCACGGCGATATCGCCGGAGTACGAATATCTGAAAAAAACAGGAGGAAAATATGGACGCATTAAAGAAAATCGCAGAAGGCTCCGTCAAGGAGACCACTCCCGAATTCCGCATCGGCGATACCGTAAAGGTTTCCGTTAACATTCGCGAGGGCGAGAGAGAAAGAATTCAGATGTTCGAGGGTACTGTCATCGCGCGCCGCGGTTCCGGCGTTGCCGAGACCTTCACCGTTCGCCGCCTTTCCTACGGCGTAGGCGTCGAGAGAGTATTCCCGCTCCACAGCCCGAACGTTGTCGACGTTAAGGTCGTTCGTCGCGGTAAGGTTCGCCGCAGCAAGCTCTACTATCTGCGTGACAGAGTCGGTAAGGCTGCTAAGGTCAAGGAAGAAATTCGTAAATAATTTTTGAATTATTTCGCAGGGGGCTTTACAGCCCCCTTTTTCCATGCTATTTTATGAAGGCATGGAGGCGATTTGATGAAAAAAATGAAGATAGTGCTCAACAAGAGTCCGCATACCTCGGCTACGCTTGACTGGCTCGGCAACTTTTTGAAGCTTCTCTCGATTTTTCTGATTCTTTCTACGTTTGTATTTCGTATCGCTGTTGTGGATGGACGTAGCATGGAGACTACGCTGATTGATACCGATCGCCTTTTGGTGACCGATCTGTTCTATGTGCCGCAAAACGGCGATATAATTGTCATAAGCCGCGGCGCTGAGATTGACAAGCCGCTTGTCAAACGCGTGATTGCTGTTGCAGGGCAGGAACTCCGTATCGATTATGAGAAAAACTCCGTATATGTGGACGGAGTAATGTTGGATGAGCCTTATATTCAAGGGAAAACCATCCGCGGTACCGTCCCGGAGAGTGAGTTGAATGGCATCGTACCTCAGGGTAAGGTGTTTGTTATGGGTGATAACCGCGAGCATTCTACTGACAGCCGCTTCTACAGCATCGGTCTGATCGACATGGAGAACATCATTGGTAAGGTGCAGCTTAAGCTGCTGCCACATAGCTATGATGCCGGTGATCTGACCATTGATTTCAGTCGCTTTGGTTCTGTTTATTCTAAACTAGAATGATAACGAATAAAAAAATATTTCTTTGGGGGCTTTACAGCCCCCTTTTTCCGTGTTATTATATTCTCT
>CACWTM010000176.1 GCA_902763855.1 uncultured Ruminococcus sp.
GCGAATTGCAGGTCGTGGTCGACGGCCCGCTTTTCTCGGCGATGCAGTTCGAGATCTACCTGCTCGAGATCATCAACGAGGTCTATTTCCGCATGAAGTATGATTATGAGACCCTCAAAAAATCCGCTGAGGAAAAGCTCGACGCGAAGATCAAGGCGCTGAACGACGGCACCTATACGTTCTGGTTCGCTGAGTTCGGCTGCCGCCGCAGACTCTCCCGCGAATGGGAGGACGTTGTCGTCAGAAGGCTCGCACAGGAGACCGACAAGTGTGTCGGCACCTCCAACGTCTACCTCGCGATGAAGTACAACCTCACCCCGATCGGCACCTACGCGCACGAGTATGTACAGATGTATCAGGGTATCGACAAGATCCCGCTCGCCTATACCAACCACTACGCGATGCGCGACTGGTACGACGAATATGACGGCGATAACGGTACGGCGCTGACCGATACCATCACCACCGATCTTTTCCTCATGGACTTCAACCGCTCCATGGTCAACAACTACACCGGCGTGCGCCACGACTCCGGCGACCCTTATGAATGGGGGGAAAAGATCATACGCCACTATGAGAGCTACGGCGTTGACCCCAAGACCAAGCTGCTGCTGTTCTCCGACAGCCTCGATTTTGACCGCGCGCAAGCGCTGTATGACTACTTCAAGGACAGAGCGAAGGTCAGCTTCGGCATCGGCACCTTCTGCTCCAATGATACCTGCGAGAAAGCGCTGAACATCGTTATCAAGCTCCAGTATGTCAATGGCAGACCCGTCGCAAAGCTCTCTGACAACCCCGAAAAGTCTATGTGCCGCGACGAACAGTATCTTGAGTATCTCAAGCGTTCTGTCGCGTTCCGACTGGATAGAGAAAAAACAGCTGATTGAACCCTAAAGGAATTCTAAAAATGATTTATACATCACTGACTAAAAAAGCGCTGAAGATATCATTTGAGGCGCATAAAAAACAACTTGATAAAAGCGGGATGCCCTATGTTTATCATCCCTTCCATCTGGCGGAACAGATGGAGGAACCCTACGCGGTATGCGTAGCTCTGCTGCACGACGTCGTCGAGGACGCCGGAATATCACTTAATGATTTACGCCGCGAGGGATTCCCCGAAACCGTGATCGCGGCGATCGCGTTGATGACGCATGATAAAAACGTACCGTATCTTGAGTATGTGAATCGTCTTAAGGAAAATCCGCTCGCGAAAAAGGTCAAACTGGCTGATTTGAAGCATAACAGCGACCTTACCCGCTTGAACAAGGTCACAAAGGAGGATCTCGAACGCGTCGAAAAATACAAGAAGGCGATCGCCCTGCTGGAGAGCGACGAAAACCCGAATATTACCATCCTCAGGAACACTCTCGAATCGTTGAACGCGGGATATTATCTTAATCATGGCAGGATCGTATCGCTGAAAACCGATCCCTATCGTATGCGCGAAGCGCGAGTTTATCTGCCCGATGAGGTCGAACAGATATGCTTCGATAATACATCCTCAAATGATCCGATCCGAACGGGGTGCAGGATCTCCTGTGAGAACACGGATTCCTTCACGATGGCGCGGGAGATGCTCAGTGACCCTGAGACGTTCACGCCGGGGGACAGAGTATTGGTTCTCAACTACGCCAACCCTGTCAGTATCGGCGGCGGCGTGCGCCGCGGCGCAAGAGCGCAGGAAGAGGATCTGTGTCGTCAAAGCTCCCTGCTGCTTTCTCTCGAGAGCGACGCCGCCGCAGCCTACTATCGCTATAACCGCGCTCTGAATACCATGCTCGGCTCGGACGCCATGATCATATCGCCGAATGTTGAGATCCTTCGCGACGGCAAGTGTGAATGGCTTGATGAAACAGCGGTCGTTTCCGTCCTGACCTGCGCCGCGCCGTATCTCCGCAACGGACTGGAGGGAAAGGCCTGCGACGAATACCGCGCAATGCTGGCGCACAGGATCCGCGGGATGCTCAGTGTCGCCGCACATGAGGGATATACCCACCTCGTCCTCGGCGCGTGGGGCTGCGGCGCCTTCGGAAACGACGCAAAACTGATCGCGCAGCTGTTCAAAGAGGAGATCGGCCGGATCGGCAGCGGTGCCTTCAAGCATATCGGCTTTTCCGTACTTTGCAAAGATGCGGAGCAGTACAATTACCATACATTCTCACGCTGTTTTGAAGAAGCTGACGATCCGCTGCGCGATCGCATCAGAGGCTGTCTGATCGGCGGCGCTGTCGGCGACGCGCTGGGCTACGCGATCGAGTTTCTGGACGAAGCCTCGATCTTCGACCGCTACGGCAGCTGCGGGATCACCTCATATCAAAAGGATCGCAAGAGCGGTAAGGCGCTGATTTCGGACGACACCCAGATGACGCTGTTTACCGCCTGCGGTATCCTCAATGCCGTGACCGAGAACAGGCTGACCGGGAACAAAACCGATATCTGCGCCGAGATCGCCGCCTCCTACTGTGACTGGTACCGTACCCAGAGCACCCCGTTCGACCTCAGAGGGAAGTACCGGCATTATACATGGCTCTGGGATGTGCCGGAGCTGTTCGTACCGCGCGCGCCGGGCAATACCTGCCTGTCCGCGATACACGGTAAGCTGACACAGGGAGATCCCTATAACAGCGACAAGGCGCCTAACAACAGCAAGGGATGCGGCGGTGTGATGCGTGTCGCACCGGCAGGACTCTACAGCGGGTATCGTGACGGTCTCGAAGCGGCGCAATCCGCTGAGAAAGCCGCTGCGCTGACCCATGGTCATCCGCTCGGATATCTGCCCGCAACTCTGATGGCATACATCATCCATGAGGCGGTTTTCTGTCGGGGTGACAGGACGCTGCGACAGATCACAGAGAACGCTCTCTGCGCCATAGAGCAGAATTACAGCGACGCCGGCGATCTTGTCGCAATCATCAGAAAGGCTCTTGTGCTTTCTGAAAACGACGAAACCGATCTCACCAATATCCATCAGCTCGGTGAAGGATGGGTCGGTGATGAGGCGCTTGCCATCGCGCTGTACTGCTGTCTGAGATACCCGGACGACTTCGACGATTGTATCATCGCCGCCGTCAATCACAAGGGCGACAGCGATTCCACCGGCGCGATCGCCGGCAATATCCTCGGCGCATGGCTCGGGTTCTGCGCCATCGACCAAAAATGGATCCGCGACCTGGAGCTGACGGATGTCATCACCGAGTTGGCAGATGACCTGAGAGCGCTCGGAACTGACGCTGACGCGGTTGTCGGAACGGCGGAATGGCAGAAGAAATACTTCCTCAGCCCCCGCGAGGGATAAGACAGCGGGTATCATACTGTATTGATGATTTCAAGCGATCCCCGAAACTATAATACAAATCAACAGGCGCTCTTTCTCCTATACCGAGATCGAGCGCCCGTTTTTATGCAAGCGTTTGATCGTTGCAAAAAACGTAAATGTTGCATTGTGTCATTGAGTGAGTCTTTTGCCACTGAGAGTGACTTTTTAAGTCACTCTCATCAGCTTGTCGAAAAAGTCCAGCTTATGCTGGGCTTTTTGTTGTATCTATGGTATAATAGATACGGTGATGAGAATGTTGGAAAAGAACGTAAATAACA
>CACWTM010000177.1 GCA_902763855.1 uncultured Ruminococcus sp.
TTTCATAAAAAAAGAGCGCAACACTTGATCAGTTACTACCTGACGGAATTACCGTCATAGGCACTCACAAATCGTCCGTGTTGGGCACGCGTGCCTTTTTCCTATTATCACTCCAATGTCTAAATATAAACGTGAACAGCGGGGACGACTAGCGTGTCATCCCCGCTGCTGTGTATCTGCATATATTTCTGTTATCATCTTCACGCCAAACTTGAAGCCTTCGATGTAGGCGTCTTTCTCAGAAAGAGCAATCAGCGATAGCTGGCAGTTCTCGATCTGCTCCAGCTTCTCCTTTTGCTTTTCAGTCGTAATCATAGCTCGGAGTTCATCAAGCAACCTCGTCATTTCTGACAGCTTCTTCTTGGTATCCTTGCTCTGATGGGGTCCCCGAAAAGCCCCTGCTTATCGGGGAGAGGAGGAACCGCCACATGAGTACGGGAGCGGTCACACTTGACCGCTCCCAACGAATACGGCGTGTGACGACGACGGATTGATGTTTCCGAAGTAGAAGTTCTCTAATGTGGTCATGAAATCGCGCCCCTTTCAAGCACAACACAATACCACAGAAAAGGAATAAGTCAAGATAAAAATAGGCGGAGCCGAAGCCCCGCCTTTATTGCTGATTATTTGATTAGGTTAGTTATATCGGCTTGCCAATCTTATCGTTGGTAGGTAGATTTGCCAGCCATCTTTGAATATAGGTCGCGTCGAGGATCGTCACATCGTCGTCTCCATCGGTGTCGGCAGTATTTTCGTTATATGCAAAGGTCGGAACGCTTGCTAAATGCCTTTGGATAGCCGTCGCGTCGAGAATCGTCACCTCGCCGTCTCCGTCTACATCACCGAGGCAGACATCCGGTTGGTCCTGCTTTTCCCAACGAGCAAAAAGCTCGGTGTCCTCTGTGATGGGAGCGGTTGGATCATAGATCTGCGTGAGCGCGCGGTCGGTATACCAGCCGCAAAAAACCTCGCCCTCGCGTCCGGGAGCATCGGGAACGCTGTAAAGGTCGCCGCGGGGCACATCAACTCCGGCGATCGGCTCGGGATCGTCCGCGTCAAGATAGATCCATACTACACAGCAGTCCTCATCCTTTACAAAACGGGGGAACAATTCGGTGTCCTCCAATATGGGGGCGGCAGGATCATACGGCTTTGTGAGGGCGCGGTCGGTGTACCAGCCGAAAAAGGTCTCACCCTCGCGTCCGGGTTCGCCCGGCTCCCCAAAAACCTCGCCTCGCGGTACTTCGGCTCCGGAAACGGGTTCGGAGGCAGCCGCATCCAAATACAACCATACGATACACAACTCCACAGGCGTGAAAATCACAGTACAGAAACAAACCGTTCCGTTTTCTTCCGGCGTGACGCTCCCGTCGATCTGCTCCGCGCTTCCGTCGATCAGGGCGGCGACATCCGCCGTGAAGAAATACCCATCTTCGGGAGCCATGATGAATCGGAGGTAGTACCTTCCTCCTGCTTCGAACACGTCGGAGGGGAGCAGCTCGTCGCCGCTGTCATCATCGACCCACGTGATATCCTCCAACGTATAATGCGCGCCGACAGGCACGGTGATCCACGCAAGGTTCTCACCTGCGGTCTGCCCGACAGCGGGCTGCGTAAATCCATATACCTGCACTTTTTCGATCTCGGGCATCGCCGCGGAAAATGTCAGCGCCTCAGCAGGCATCAGTCCGATGAGAAGAACCATACACAGTAAGAAACTCAATAATCGTTTTTTCATGATGCTCTCTCCTTATCTCACATGGCGACAGTTCTAAACTCCGCTTACAATAGTTTTCCGATTTTGTCGTTTGAGGACATATTCGCCAGCCATCTTTAAATGAAAGTGGCGTCCATCAAGGTGACTTAGCCACTGCCGTCCGCGTCTGCCCTGTCGGAAGAAAAAGAGATCGGTATGTTGATCAGCGTGAGTCTGCGCTGGAGCCATGTGCGGAAGTATTCTCATGCTTTAATGTGCTTAACTTTTCAAAAGCTGACAAAATCGCTGTTTGCATAGCATCCTCGCAGTCCTTTTCGTTGCGGAGCATGGACATGGCAACCTTACACATCATTTCCTCGTTTTACAAAATCAGCTCGGCGAACTTTTCTTTCGTCATATGCTCACCTCACTGATTCACTTGGAGCGGAATTATTGTGTCAATACTCTTGCGTACTACAGTCTGCGTTTTATCGTCGATGACCGTTTCAAAGGAAGCTATGCTACTATTGACAAGATACTATCTTAATAATAAATCGAATCTTGTCATATTTCGTTTATCTGACACATATTATATCATATCATTATCATCATTACAATATATCTTTATATTTCATCTTTATGAAGAATTCAAAAAAACAATTCGAGCCGCAGAATAGCCGCATGGAGAAAAAGGTGGCTTTATCTGCTGAAAAGGGAGAAATGCTCTTGAAAGCGGGAAAATAAGGCGATCAGTTCGCTGAAATCTCTTTTCTCGCCGTAAACCTGTAGAATCTACCCGGGATAATCAACAGACTTTTCATTTTTATCTTGACATTTTTCCCATTCGATGATATACTAATTCTCGCACGAAAGAAAGTGGCATGCGCGCATGCTTTAGTCTTGTAGTCGGCGTTCCACTTCTTCGTCCAATCAAATACACATAGGGGTATAGCTCAGTTGGTAGAGCAGCGGTCTCCAAACTTCCAAAAGCGACTTCGTATGAAGTCTTTTTTTATGCTCATAATTCGAAACAATGGCTTAAACAGTGATGTTTTGGTCATTATTTTTTTGCCCTGATTTCAGTATCATCCATCTGAAATCCGCTCCGAAATCGCCCAATATTTTGCTCATAGTATTGAAATAGCATCACCTTAGTAGTATCCTCTGAAAAGGCATGAAAAAGGCCTCCAAATCCGCTCGATTTGGAGGCTGTGTTTTTGCTCAAAATCCGCTTAATGACACTCTGAGATTACAGGTTGAACGCGTCGGTCAGACCTTCTAACTTTGTGTTGTCCTTCTTCACATAATAAAGCTCGGTGATCTCTGTCGTAGTGTGACCGAGTAGATCGGCTACCTGCTTTACGGTCAGGCTCTTTATCGTACCGTCAGGCTGTTTGATACCGTTGATCAAGGTAGTTGCGAAGGTATGTCGTAATGCGTGTAGACCTTTCAGTTCTTCTTCGGGAATGCCTGCCGCTGTCTGCAGTCGGTAGAAGCGTCTGAGGAGGTTGATCGGCTTGATGAAGTCACCTTTCTCGTTCGGTATGAGAGGGCTGTCCTCACCGAGGTACACTTCCTCTCTCAGTCTGTTGATCATCTCGATCGCTGTGTCGTTCAGCGGAACATCTCTCACGCTGGTGGCACTTTTCGGTGGGCCTACCTTCGTTTCCTGACCCTTTGCTCTGTCCATACCGTCCCTGCGGTAATACTCTTTCACCGCTCTGCGAACATGGAGCACTCTATGCTTTAAGTCAATATCACTGTTGAGCAATCCGCACATTTCGCCTCGCCTGAGTCCTGTGTTCAGCATGAGGAAGTAGACAGCAGATTGCTTGTACAAGGGCTTACCGTTGCCGAAACGCTTGAA
>CACWTM010000178.1 GCA_902763855.1 uncultured Ruminococcus sp.
ACATACTCAGCAGATACAAGGTACTGCACTCAAACTATTGAACCGCCGTGTACGGAACCGTATGCACGGTGGTGTGAGAGGTCGGCTGCTCAACTAATGAGCAGCCTCCTACTCGATTTCTAAAGTCCGGCAAAGACTCGACCGTAGGCTGTGGACGGCTGAAAAGCGACGCAGGCTGAATTTCGCTTGATTACGCTACGAGGATTAAATCGGAACACGAGAACACATAGGAACAGTAAATTCCTATCTCTCTATATATAATATTATGATTATATGTATTTCAAATTCAAATCAACAAAATAATTATTCTCTTGACTTATTCTTTTTCTGTGGTATTGTGTTGTGCTTGAAAGGGCGTGATGCAATGACCACATTGGAAAACTTCTACTTCGGGAATATCAATCCGAGTGAATATCGGCAGAGCAAAGATACCAGGAAAAAGCTGTCTGAGATGACGAGCTTGTTTGATGAGTTGAAAAGCATTCTGACTACCGAGCAACAGAAAGATAAGATGGAGCAGATAGATAGCTGTCATCTCACGCTGATTGCTCTGTCAGAACGCGACGCCTACATTGAAGGATTCAAACTCGGCGTAAAAATGGTGTCAGAAATATACCGTAACGAATAACAGCGAGGAGGACGAGAACATCCATCCCCGCTGTTGCGCGTATGTGAAGTGTTGCCAGCAGAAAAGGAAAACTAATCGCCTGATTCTCTGATGGAATTATATTATATCAAAGTCCCGATAATGGATACTATGGGAGTTGATAATAAGCGCGCTCGGCTGAGAGTGGATTGTTCTTCTTTCAAAAAAGTAGAAGATATGATGTGATGAAAGACTAAATAGCGGTATAAATAGGGTGAAATCCAAAATAACGGTTGGGAGAGTATTCTAAACTTCTATGGTTATCATAGTGAATAATTACATTATCATACATTTATTATATTAATCTTAGATTTGGTTTACAGCTCCCATGCAACAGCGCATGGGAAGCGGATTTATCCGCGATAGGCTAAGCGCCACTGTCGTCAGAACGCGCGTGATCGCCTCATAACGACATATTATCTCATTGCGACAGCTCCGATTTTATGACTTTGCGGGAAGATAATCTTCCAGCTTTTCGATCAGCTCGCTGTCCTCGCTGAGCTCCACGACATCCAGATCCTTGATCATGCTCTCGCTGTACCGGTAATACGCGGCGTAGTAATCGGCGCAAAGTTCCCACTCCTCTTTCTGCTGTTCGGTCAGCTCATGGGGAGCGAGCGCGTAATGCTCCTTGAGGTAATCCGTCAAAAAGGCGGTGAACTTCTGCTGACCGTAGATATTCAGATGATCGAGATTATAGAAATCGCGCTTTTCATCGAGCCCGGTCAGCGCAAAATCCCGCTCGAAGTTGAGATAATCAAACCCGTATTCCGCGACGATATCGCCGACGGTATTCCCGCGTTCAAAGCGATCGAGGGTCTTCTCGGTTACGATATGCGGGAATCGGGCGAACACGGCGTTCGTCAGCTTTTCGTCCTTACAGAAGCCCAGCAGCTCCCTGAGCCCGTTCTCCTGCGTTTCGGTAAGCGGCTGTTTTCTGCCGGCGGCAGCCTGCAGCGAGCTGTTCAGCGATTTGTCCGGGCTGTTGAAGACGACTGTCCAGTTCAGAATGCCCTTGAGGTAATTATAGCCGCGCTTTTGAACATCGATCACGGTGCGGCGGTACTTCTGGTCGTCCTCGATTTCGTTCCATATGCCGTGGTATTTTATGATAGGAAAAAGATACTCCGCGCGATTTTCCTTCGCGTTTTCTGCGATCCACTCGAGCTTGGTGAAGTCAAGCGGCACGTGGTCGGTATAGTTGCGGAAGTTCGCTTCCTTTAACATCTCTTTATCATTTGCGATTCCTTTCGATTTGTACGCTTGTACGCCTGACTGTAGTAATCTTGCCGTAAATCCGTCAAAATAGCAATAGCTTTGACAGAAAATAACGCTTAAAACGATCTCAATTTTTGTGATTTTTTGCGGAAAAATATTTACTTTTATCGGTAAATATGATATATTAATATAGACTTCGTGTACATGTGGAAGGCTGCGGTTATCCGGAATACAAGACCGAACTTATCGCCGGAACCGTCACGAGCACCGGCGGCAAATCCTCATGGGACGAGCCGATCAATCATTAAGCATCAAAAAATTTAATTTTTCAATTAGGAGATCACTATGAAAAAGACAGGAATCATTCAATTGTTCTGTGTTGCTTTGGCGATCTGCATGATCCTCTGCGGACTGACCGCCTGCAGCGGTAAGGCGATCACCCTGACCGTCAGGGACATGGGCGAATCATCCTCGATCGAGGCCAACGTCGGCTCTACTGTCGCGAAGGCGCTCGAGGGCGCGAAGATCACCCTCGGCGAAAAGGACGAGACCGAACCCTCGAAGGACAGCAAGATCACAGAGGATCTCAAGGAGATCACCATCAAGCGCTACGCGAAGGTCACGGTCGTATACGGCGACGAGAAAAAAGAAGTCGAGCTTACCGGCGGTACCGTCGCGGACGCGGTCAAGGCAGCGGCGTTCAAAACCGATGACAGCGTCACTCCCGATGTCCCCGCAACCGACTACCTCAAGGACGGCATGACCATCAACCTCGTCAAAGGCATGAAGGTCGAGCTGACCGTTGACGGAAAGACCACAGAGGTCGCTACAAAAGCGGCTACCGTCAAGGATTATCTGACCGAGCAGAAGATCACCCTAGGCGAAAACGACGAGGTCAGCGAGAAGCTTGACGAGAAAATCAAAGACGGCATGAAGATCGTTGTCAAGCGCGTAGAATACAAAGAAGAAAAGAAGACTGAGGAGGTCGACTTCAAAACCGAAGAAAAATACAGCGATTCTATGACGTCCGGTACCAGCGAGGTAACGCAGGAGGGTATCAAGGGCGAGAAAGAAGTTACCTATAAGGTCAAATACGTCGACGGCAAAGAGGACAGCCGCGAGGTTGCCGACGAAAAAGTCACCAAGGAACCTGTCAATAAGATCGTCACCTACGGTTCGTCTTCCGGAGGCTCCGATAACTCCGACTCAGGCAATTCGGACGGCGATAGCGGCTCTGGAGGCGACAGCGGCTCCGGCGGTGACAGCGGCTCTGGCGGCGTACACGAGACCGGCAGGACCGCCGTTCCCAACTGTGACGGCTCCGACCACGGTTATTACGTCATCAATTGGTCCGACGGCAGCACGACATACGAAGAGTATTGATATCCTTAATCCGGATCCATACTCTTTACAATACAATCCTCAAAGCCTTCCCGCTCGGAAGGCTTTATCGTAACCATACATCTGATTCGAAAAAACTGAATGGAGGATCCTGTAACATGAGAAAGAAATCTTTTGTCTCTCTGCTCCTGGCAATGGCTTTCCTTGCTCTCCTCGTCCTCTCCGGATGCGGCGCGGAAAAGAGCGTGGAAGAACCCGCCTCCAACGTGATCACCATGCTCACGGCGGCGACCCCCTCGGACAGCTTCTACTACGGCTTCCAGAAGATCATCGACAACTTCAACGCCAACAACGAGTA
>CACWTM010000179.1 GCA_902763855.1 uncultured Ruminococcus sp.
TTTAAAAGAAACACTTGCAATTTTGTGAGTTGTAAGGTAACCTACGAACACCTCGAGAGAGGCTCTGGGGTCCCACACGCATCCCTATGCGGTAGGGAGAGGACGAACGGCGGACATGCGTGTCCCGCGAGGTCAAGGAGCACCTACCTGATGCGCCTACCGAGTACAGCCGATGAGGACGAGCGACACTAGGCTTTTTGTTTTTGCTACACAACTACAATGGCAGGGGCAGATGAAACATCAATCATCTGTCCCTGTCCTTTGTACTTTTTTGATTGATATCACATAAAAAGACGAACAACTTTATGCTACACAACCCTTTCACAAACGCTCACAAATCGCCTGTGGCACGAGTTTGGTTTTCACCCGAGTGTTTACCCTATAATATGGCACAATCCGCAAATGCACTTATAAGGTTTTTTTCGTTCGATTCATAAACTGAGTCAATATCAGCAGGAGAAAGAGTCTTTCGATGTGCTTTTCAAAAGTACAACAGCGGGGCTACCAAGATATCATCACCGCTGCTGTATATCTTCATATATTTCTGTTGTCATTTTCACACCAAGTTTGAATTCCTCGATGTAGGCGTCGCGTTCCGAAATAGCAATCAGCGATAACTGACAGCTATCTATCTGCTCCAGCTTTTCCCTCTGCTGCTCGGTAGTCAGCATAGTACGATGCTCATCGATCAGTGCTGTCGTTTCAGACAGTTTCTTTTTAGTATCCTTACTCTGCTTGTACTCACTTGGATTCACGTTGCCAAAGTAGAAGTGCTCTAATGTGGTCATAGTATCGCGCCCCCTTCAAGCACAACACAATACCATAAGTTTTGAAAAAGTCAAGTAAAAAATGAAAGCAATTTATTCTTTACATACCAGCAAATGCTCTTCGCCCATGATCCTTTGAGGTATCGTATACACGCAGAACTCCTTTGATATCATCCGCGAGCTCCGTTACTCCATTCGTTACATCGGCAAACTCTTTCAGCAGGTCGGGAGAGAAAGCGATTGTGCTCTCTTTTTCAAACACCGCGGTATAAAGAATCCCTGCTTCAACAAGATCCTGAAAAATATGGCTGCCGTAGCTCAGCTCGGGAATATAGCCAACCTTGGATTCTGAGACCTCTGCAATCACGGAAAATTCGCTGATATCTGAGAAGCCGGACGGTACGCCGAGTTCCGGTGACGATGTGCATATCCTGCCGGGCGTCAGAAGCAGTAAATGTTTGCCCTGATTGCGGAAGCGCCAGTTGACTTGAGAGAGCGCTTCCTTTATCTCATACTTACGGCGGTACGGCATCTGATAGTAGAGGATAGGATCGATATACACAACGCCGTCGATGGCGATCTCACGGGAAAATCCCATAGACACCCCCTTGGTTTCGAGCAGGATACGCCTGTTATCTACGCCGTCGGGGACAGTGATCTTATCTCCCTCCGCTGTCAGCTGCAGCGGACGGCACTGCAAAAGATCAATGACATAGCTGCCGTCAGGAGCGAAGTTAATCGTGTATTCCGTATCAACAGGATATTCGTAATGGGTTTGGATCAACTCGAGGATGTCACGCATATCAGTCATCAGCTGTTCGTTCTTCGTTAATCCGTCACAGGTGATGAAGAGGACGTCCCTCCAGTCGCCGCGTTCTCTGAGACGGCTCTCGGTTTCGTAGTTGTGCGAGTAAATCATATTTTTTAAATATCGCGGTACAGATTTACAGATGTTCATCGCGTCAAAGCCTTCGACATCGTTCGTGTCGGCGCTGATAGCGTCTACGATCCTCTGAGAAAACTGCTGTCGATCACTCATGTCCGTGCTGAGGACCTTTGTCGGCGCGTCGAGAGAAACCAATCTTGGATAAGAACCTGTTCTGCGGTCGACCGCTGCCGTACCTAAACCCATGACGAGCCGCAGCATACCGGATTTCGGCTTTTCGCTGCCCATGCGGTAGGGGCTGACTGAATAACCGACACCCGCCGTGCAGGGCATGAAAAAGCCCTCATACCGCGAGCCCGATACGCGCTGCACCAGAATAGCCATCTGTTCGTCGCGCTTATCCAGCCCCCGGCGTTTTCTGTAGTCGAGCGCGGACATGCTCATCGTGCTGGCATAGACAATTTTGACTGCTTCTTCAAACTTTTGCAATCGTTCCTCCGGATCGCCTTGATTGCCGCAGAAAACAGATTCATATTTACCGGCGAAGGCGTTCCCGAAGCCATCCTCTAAGATGGAACTGGAACGGACGATGACCGGATCGTTACCGTAGTAATCGAGGATTCGACGAAACTCCGCCTCGATACCGGTCGGGAATTTGCCCTCCATGATCTTTTTCTCAAACTCTCCGGCAAGAGTAAAATAGCCTTCCTCCGTCCGCTGTTTAATTCTCAGATCCCAAAAGCCGTTGTCCACTATATACGCATAAAAAACATCTGAGCCGATGTAGTAGGAGTCGTGCGGTTCAAAACGCTCAAAGATGTCCGGGCGATGGTTCTCGACAATCTTTCTGGAGAGCAGCATACCGCACGCCTTGCCTCCGATCATACCGGTACCGACCATTCGGGAATGAACTTCAAAATAGTCCTCCGGCGTGAAGTTGCTCTTGATAAGCTCGCGCATTTTACTGTCGCGCGTCAGCATGATATTGCAGATCTTTGAGCAATCCTCGGTGACGTCCACGCCGTTTTGGTGGAGGAGCTTGGTTCGGAAGAAAAATCGCTCCCAACTATCGACATTCTGATCCTGTGCCTGGGTTGCTTCTTTGTTCATCACGCTGTAGAAATGACTGACCTCGGTGCCGTCCCTTAGCACGGTGAAGCTGTTATCCTCACGGCTCAGACGATAGGGCTGGAACATGGTCTGCGAGTAGCGGTTCCATACCTTCATCGGGCGGACAAATACATCCTTTTCATCCTTATACACATCGAGGAAAAGCTGAGTTGTATCGCGAATCGTCGCAATCGCGTCAAAGGAATGTCTGCCGCGGATCAGCGGAAAATACGCAACGGTGTCGAGGATAAACAGGTAAGGACAGGTGAGGTGGAAGAAGTTGCCCATCATCAGGTCTGTTGACCACGCCTGTTCGAGTTCAGAAAGGCAGTCAAAGATGTAGAACGTGTCATAACCCTCGCGCTCGATTAGGTTGTGGATATTGACGGTGAAGGTTTCAAAGCGGTGGGATAGCTCTACATGCTCGATCCTCAGTCCCTCGCGCGGGGTGAGAATCGGCTCATGCTCTGCAAAGCGGATGTAGATCAGGTTCCTCCCGTCTGCTATCGCCTGATTGGAAAAACGCTCCGCAACATAGCGGAACTCGTCAAGCGACGGTACCTGCCAGACGACATTGTCGCCGAGACGGATGTTCTGTAAAGCGTCATCCATCATCGGGATTCCTGATTTAGTTTTTTCAAATGCAGCCATGTTAGTTCCTCCTGATAGTGTTATGTGTCGATAGTGGAAATGGTGAGCGTGGTTTCCTCTAATACATCCAAAAGTACACGTACTGTATCGAGCGAGGTAAAGGCTGTCACGCCGTTCTCAATCGCTGTTCTGCGGATCGCGGCGCCGTCCTCGTAGTGCACACCTGATAGGATCGCGCGCATGTTGATCAGGTAGCTGACGTATCCTGAGCGTAGCGCGTCGAGGAGTTGATTTGAGCCTTCACTAATCTTTCTCAATGTTCTGGTCTTGATACCGTGCTCTCGTAGCACTTTTGCAGTTAGATCCGTTCCCTCAATATTAAAGCCGAGGTTGTAGAAGCGGCGAATCAGCGGGATCGCCTCTTCCTTATCTTCATCGGCAAGGGTCACGATGACCGTGCCGTAGTTCTGCACCTTCGTGCCCGCTGCGACGAGTGCCTTGTATATCGCTCTCGACAGGCTCTTGTCATAGCCGATCGCTTCGCCGGTGGACTTCATCTCAGGGCTGAGGTACGCGTCGAGGCCCTTGATCTTCTGGAACGAGAAGACCGGCACCTTGACATAATAGCGCTTCTTTTCCTCGGGATAGAGCTGGAAAATACCCTGTTCCTTCAGCGACTTGCCTAAGATGACCTCCGTCGCAATATCCGCGAGGGAATAACCTGTACTCTTGCTCAGGAACGGAACCGTTCTCGAGGATCTCGGGTTAACTTCGATGATGTAAACGTCGTCATTTTCGTCGATGATGAACTGGATATTATACAGACCAACAATACCGATAGCCTTGCCAAGCTTTTTCGCGTATTGCAGGATGATCCCTTTTACTTTATCCGAGATTGAGAAGGATGGGTAGACCGAGATACTGTCGCCTCTCGACCAGCTCCATGATACCGGGTACGAATACGTCTACGCCGTCGCAGATCGCGTCGACCTCAACCTCTTTGCCCGTGATGTACTTATCGACTAAGACAGGTTTATCCTCGTCAATCTCAACGGCGGTCTTTAAATAATGCCTCAGGTCTGCTTCCTTACTGACGATCTGCATGGCTCTGCCGCCGAGCACGAAGGACGGACGGACGAGGACGGGATAGCCGATCTCCTCTGCCGCTTTCACGCCCTCTTCGATCGAGGTAACGGCGCGGCCGGCGGGCTGGGGGATACCGAGTTCTTTGATGATCGCGTTGAAGGAATCACGGTTCTCGGCTCTCTCGATCGCGGCGCAGTCGGTACCGATGATCTTCACGCCGCGGTCCATGAGGGGCTGGGCGAGATTGATCGCGGTCTGACCGCCGAGAGAAACAATAACGCCCTCAGGCTGTTCAAAGTCGATAATCGCCATGACGTCCTCGGGAGTGAGGGGTTCGAAATACAGCTTATCTGCCGTCGTATAGTCGGTCGAGACGGTCTCGGGGTTATTGTTGATGATGATCGCCTCATAGCCCGCTCTGCGGATGGTCTGCACCGCATGAACAGTAGAGTAGTCGAACTCCACGCCCTGA
>CACWTM010000180.1 GCA_902763855.1 uncultured Ruminococcus sp.
TGCAACGCCATACCGCCCCAGCCGCAGATGCCGATGATGCCGATGCGCTCGGGGTCGACGTCATCGCGGCAGGAAAGATAATCGACCGCCGCCTGATAATCCTCTACGTCCACATCGGGCGAGTGCATCGCTCTGGGGAAGCCGCCGCTCTCTCCGGTAAAGGAGGGATCGAACGCGATCGTCAGGAAGCCGCGCTCCGCCATCTCCTGTGCATACAAGCCCGACGACTGCTCCTTGCACGCGCCGAAGGGACCGCAAACGGCGATCGCGGGGAGCTTGCCCTCTGCGTCCTTCGGAATATACAGATCGGCGGCAAGGGTAATGCCGAAATGATTCACGAAGGTCACCTTGCTGTGGTTCACCTTATCGCTCTTCGGGAAGGTCTTGTCCCATTCCTGTGTCAGGTTCAGTACTTCTGTTTTCATCATGATAGTCCTCCGATCCAATTATTTTTCTATATTATAGTACAAACGCCGTCCAATTACAAATACTTATATCAAATATCATATTATGCTTTACAGGCATAGTAAAACGATGTATAATCAAATCGGTGATGACTATGGAATTGAGAGTATTGCAATACTTTTTGGCAGTAGTGAGAGAGGAGAGCATCTCAGGCGCCGCGAACGCGCTGCATCTGAGCCAGCCCACCCTCTCGCGTCAGTTGAAGGATCTGGAGGACGAGCTCGGGAAACAACTCTTTCTCCGCGGGAGCAAGAAGATCACGCTGACGGACGAGGGCAGGATTTTGAAGAAGCGCGCCGAGGAGATCATGAGCCTGGTGCAAAAGACCGAGAACGAGATCACGGTCTCTGACGAGCATATCTCCGGCGATGTGTTCATCGGCGCAGGAGAGACCGTCGGCGTGCGCTATCTGACCAAAGCCGCCAAGCGCGTGCGGGACGAATATCCCGATATCCGCTTCCACATCGTCAGCGGCGACCGCGCCGACGTCGTCGAACGCATCGACAGCGGACTGGTGGATTTCGGGCTGATCTTCGGCAGCGTTGACGACACCAAGTACGAGTCCATCCGCGTCCCGAACAGCGACGTCTGGGGCGTGTTGATGCGCAGGGACAGCCCGCTCGCCGAGAAAGCCGAGATCGAGCCGAAGGATCTGTACGACAAGCCCCTGATCGTATCGCGCCAGGCGGAGAAAACAGGGATCGTGAAGCGCCTGCTCCGCCGCTCCGCGGACAAGCTGAATATCGTCGCGACCTACAACCTGATCTTCAACGGCGCGCTGATGGTGCAGGACGGCATCGGCTGCGCGCTCTCTCTGGAGAGCCTCACCGCCAACACCGACAGCGGCGAGCTGGTATTCCGACCGCTGTCCAACGTTCTGTGCGAGGAAATGCACATCATCCGCAAGAAGGACAACGTGTTCTCAAAGGCTGCGGAAAAATTCCTCGCGCAGATTCTCCCGGAATAAGCATCCAAATATAGCAAAAGCCGCGGCTGATCGCTCAGTCGCGGCTTCGCTGTTTAAGAGGTTTCATACTATGTATCATTAAGACAAGCAGCTTGCTGAATCAATCAACGACCGTCTCGACAAGCTCGCCGATGGGCTCAGATACCGGGATACCGGCGATGAAGCGCTGGATGCGGGTCGCGTCGGCAATATCCACGCCGTCGCCGTTGATATCGCCGCAGCGCACGACCGCCTCGGGGTCGGGCACAGGCAGATCGCAGAGATAGCGCTGGATCAGGGAGACGTCCGTGATGGTGATCTCGCCGTCGCCGTCAACGTCGCCGAGCAGGAAGGTCACCACGTTCGTGCGAACGTACTCGACGCCATTCTCCTTCGCGTACTCGATCGCGTAGCTGTCAGCCTTCGCGTAGATGACAACGTTATTACAGCCGGAGAAGGCAGTCTCGCTGATCTCGGTCACGCTGTCGGGGATCTCGACCGCAATCACATTGCGGCACTGCATGAACGCGCCGTCGCCGATCTTGGTGATACCCTCGCTGAGGGTGACCTTGGTGAGCGTGGTGTTCCCGGCGAACGCATAGGAGTTGATCGCTACGATCGGATAGCCGCCGTAATCGTTCGGAATAGTCACCTCAGCGTCGGAGCCATCATAGGACTTCACGCCGAAGGTCGCGTCCGGCAGACCGGTGAGCGCGCTGAGCGTCCAGTCGCCGTACTTATAAACGACCGCCGCGCCGAAGGAAGCGCAGGAAACACTCAAAATTGCAATAATCAATAATATAGAGAAAACTTTTTTCATAAAAATCACCTTTCAGTTCATTGAGGAAAGGGAGGGGCGCCGCCGCTGGTCAGTACGACGGCGCCGATCAACATGAAAATAAGATTAGCTGGTGAATTATTGAATTATTCCGCCGTTTTCAAGAGGGTTTCCGCCCGAAGGCGGATCATCCATTTCTCCTGTCGCGGGAGCTGTCTGTCCGTGCTCAATACTGCCGAGCAGGATGTTTTTGTCAAGACGGAACGCCATCAGGTCGAGGTCGGGAATTACATATTTTTTCTTTTTCATTTCTTCCACCTCGTCAGTCTACTAAATTCTTTATCACGATGTCGCTGTTGACGGCGGAGTAGAAATAGTTTTCTCCGTCAACGGTAATGTACGCGACAGCCGAGAAGGTCATACCCGTCGCCTTTGCGGAACTGCACTTGATCGTGTAGAGGGTACGGTTAAAGTCGGAAATGTGGTCTTTATCGCTGTACTCATATACATAACCGATATGATCTGTATCCTTTATATAAGCGGACGACTTTCCGTTTGTGTGATAATAGTCGATCAGCTTCTTTGCGGTAGTCTCCATAGCGGATTGCTCAGTCGACACAGCGGTATTGCCTGTAGGATACTTCATAACGAAGAGACCGTATTTGATGTTATTATAGCCCGCGTCGATCATATTCTGTACAACGCTGCCGTCCTTGCTCAGGTAGTTTGTCATATAGTCAGCCCAGACCCAATCTACGCCATCGTCAGCGATCGTACGGGTGAGCTTTGTCTCCTCGATCAGCGGGTTCCAATCTTTTGTAGGGTTCATGCCATACTGTGCATATACGGTTACGATTGTTTCGTCATCCCCGTCGTCGGTGTAATCGCCGCGCAGGAGCATACCGAGGGTACGGTTGGTCGTGATCGGGATATCGCCGTTCGGGTCAGCTGACCAGTAGGAGAAGTTTTCCGCGGGAATTTCATCATTCACATACTGATAACGGCTGTCGTCCTTATAAATCGGGTTGAAGGTTACCGCTTTCGCATAGTCCACCAGCGTCGCGCCCTCATGAACGGTATCTCCTTCGCTCTTGATAACATATTTAAAAACGAATTTCATAGGAGTGGTGGTCGCGGTAACGGTCACGGTATTGTTTGTAGTGTCAAGGGTAATGCCGTTGGAAAGTGTAGCTGACGCCATATCCGGCCAAACGATATCGTTCTTATAGGTAGAAACATTATCCTGCTCGTCATCGTTGCCCTGTACCGCTAAGGAAGCGGTCAGTAACGGGTTTTTCTCAAAGAAACGT
>CACWTM010000181.1 GCA_902763855.1 uncultured Ruminococcus sp.
GTCCGCACAAAATCCTCGTCGGCATAGTAGAGGGTCTCTTCCGGCTGTGTTTCTGCGATACGGCTTTTCTCTGAGCTGCCTCCGCCGAAACCTCCCGACGGTTCCTCAACATCCTCAGCGACTCCGGCGATCGTCGCCGACGCCAGCATCACGACCGCAACGCCCACAGCGGCATACGCGCCGATCCGCGCCGCGGCGGTCTTGTTGTTCCTGCCAGAACGCATATACAGATCGTCGACCGTACCCAAACGCGCGCGGATACGCTTCCACAAAGCCGCCTTGCGCCGCTTTTGCGGCTCTTTCTGCTTTATCAGGCGAACGAAAACCTCGCCGAACGGCAGCATAACGCCGTAGTGCTTTCTCTCACCCTCCTGCTTCTCCCACTCGTCTTTGACGCGCAGACGCGCGTATCTGAGGCGCGATTTGACCGTGCCCTCGCTGCACTCCATGATCTCAGCGATCTCGCTGATCTTCATCTCGTGATAATAGTACAGCGTCAGCGTCCTCCGCTGAGCCTCGGGCAGTCGAGCGATGATCGCATTAAGCTTGTCCGCTTCGTCGCCGCGCTCTGCGGCGACTTCGGGCAGCACGGTGTCGTCCTGTAATATGTCCGAGCTTAT
Organism: uncultured Ruminococcus sp.; assembly: GCA_902763855.1. GTDB lineage: Bacteria > Bacillota > Clostridia > Oscillospirales > Acutalibacteraceae > Ruminococcoides. The sequence goes on from CACWTM010000181.1 coordinate 621, forward strand.
GTCGTCCGGCTGAGCGCCGTATGATTCGACCGGTTTTCTCTGCCGCAGGGTCATCAGCGCTTCGTTGGAGGCGATCTTCATCAGCCACTTGAGAAAGCACTTGTCATTTTTCAGCGTATAGAGCTTGCGGTAAACATGAAACACGGTTTTTTGTACAACGTCCTGCGCGTCGGCTTCGTTCTGCAATATACCGAAAGCCAGCATGTAGATCTGGTCGCTGTAAAGCTCGTAGAGCTTTTGGTAAGCCTCCTCTTTTCCCGCGCGCAGGTCGGATATTAAATGATGCGGTAGTTCTGTCATTCGGGTATTCCTCCGTCGTTTGCTACAAATAAATAGATGCAGATAAAACCGAAAAAGTTCAAATCATGACAAAATTGTCATTTTCTTCTCATCATTTGTCGATCTTTTTCATTATATCTCAATTATTAATGATATTCAATATTGACTAAACAAAAATACCGCCGGATATCCGACGGTACATAGTCTCTTCGATGTTCAGATTTTTTCCAGCTCTTTGAGCGCAAAGTACAGCGCGGCGGCTGTCGCCAGCTGACGGATGCGCTCGCGGTCGGCGCCGTTTTCACCGAGGAGCATTTTCTCGGTTTTCAGCCCCGACGCGGTGCTGACGCCGATATAAACAAGCCCGACCGGCTTATACGGCGTGCCGCCCAAAGGCCCCGCGATCCCGGTGGTGGAGATACCGATATCCGCGCCTGAAAGTATCCGGACGCCGCGCGCCATCTCGGCGGCGGTCTTTTCCGATACCGCGCCATAGGTGGAGAGCGTCTCTTCCCGCACGCCGATGACCTTGTGCTTGATGAAGTTCGCGTAGGAACACACGCCGCAGTCAAACACGCCGCTCGCTCCCGAAACCGAGGTGATCGCGGCGGAGATCATCCCGCCGGTACAGCTCTCGGCAGTGGCGACGCGCTTCTTTACCTTTGTCAGCGCTTGTACCAGCCGTTCGGGCAAATTCTTTTCTTCGATATGCTCCTGAGCCAGGAGGTCAAGTAATTCTGCCGTTTTCATGGTATCACTCCTCTCACCGACATTATAAACCTTTCCCTGCCCTATTGCAATCTTACGGCAAATTTGTTAGAATTTGTTTACAATTCAACGTGTGGTGATAAGATGGCATGGTTTTTTGCGGATGACAGTATCACAACCGAATATTACACCGTCACGGGCGAGGATGCGGCGCACATCAGCCGCTCGCTTCGGATGAAGGTCGGCGAGAAGCTGACCCTCTGTACCCCCGACGGCAAACGGCACGAGTGCCGGATCACTCTGCTGACGCACGACGAGGTGACCGTACGCGTCATCAGCAGTACTGTGTGCGAACAGGAGCCGGATGTCAAAGTATCGCTGTACATCGCGCTGATGAAGGGCGACAAGATCGACGACGTCGTACAAAAAGCGGTGGAGTTGGGCGTATACGAGATCACGCCGTTTCTCTCGGCAAGATGCATCTCACGGCCCGACAGCAAGAGCATGACAAAAAAGATCGCACGATGGCAGAAGATTGCCGACAACGCGGCACAGCAGTCGCGCAGGGGAATTTTGCCGAAGGTCAATCCCTGTATCGACCTGCGCGATATCCCCAAAGACGTCGAGGACACGGACACAACCGTCGTGTTCTACGAATGCGGCGGCGAAAAGCTCAAAGCGATCATCCCCGAAAAATCCCGCTCTGTTGCGCTGATTACCGGCGCTGAGGGCGGCTTTGAGCAAGAGGAAATCGACTTGCTCAGGGACAGCGGCGTCAGGGTCGCGACGCTGGGCAAACGCATCCTGCGCGCTCAGACAGCACCGATTGCCGCGCTGTGCGCGACCATGCTTCTGACAGGAAATCTGGAATAAATTCAACTATACAACATAAGGAGGAAATTATGAAAAGGTTAATTGCATTGTTGTTAACTGTCATTTTCGTTATGTCCGCGCTGGGTGCGTGCAGCTTCCTCGGCATCCCGCTCGGCAGACGTCCCGCGCCAACCGCTCCCGCGCCGACCGCGGCTCCTGCCGAAACCGCCGCGCCCCCAACAGAGGCGCCCGCCGCAACTGCCCCCGTGTCGATCGGAACACTTGGCGATTATGTCAAGACCTTGAAGGAAAAGGAAGTCAGCTTCGGCAATGGAAAGACCAACACCCTGCGTCTGCCCGAGATTTTGCTTGACAGCGCCGACGCAAAAGCCGCCAACAGTGAAATCGTCGAAAAGTACGGCGAGATTGTCAACGGCGAAGCCAATTCGACCGGAGCGTACGCGCTCGACTATGAAGCTTATCTGAACGACAGGATCCTCAGCGTTGTCGTCACCGCGAAGTATGACGGCGGCAACAGCTACGGCTTGGCATACAATTTTGATGTTACCACCGGCAAGGCGCTGGACAGCGCGGCTGTATGTGAAGCGACCGGCAAAAGCTACGGCGATATGCTCGATAAGCTGTATGACGAGCTGGTAGATTACTACGAGGACAAGTGGGGCACTCTCCCCGGCAACGAGACCGAGAAGGAAAAGACCTACAATTACGCGAACCTCAAAGCGGCTGTGATGTACCTCGACGATGACAACGACTTGATGGCGATGGTGGATACCTACGCGGCCGTCGGCGGCGGTCACTGGATCGCTCAGATCGAGGTTGACTGATACAACAGAATCATATGACAAAGACGGCGTCCCGCAAAGGACGCCGTCTTCGTTTGGATATACTTTCGATCACAGCAGAAGGGGTTTGCCGTGATCGGAGGAAGGAGTTGGCTTGTTATACTAAGTATCCATTAAACGCTTTAACAAATTTGTTAGCGAGAAATTTCGCAGAGCAAGGCGGAGGACGCAGGCATACTGGCGTATGTCAAGGA
>CACWTM010000182.1 GCA_902763855.1 uncultured Ruminococcus sp.
CTGGGAAAGAGCAGTCGGACAGAAAAGGGCGCTGTCGACCGAGGGCAGAAAGTCCGTCATTCTCTTGATCTGAGGGTTTTTCATTTTCTCAACACCCATATCGTTACTCCTTTCATTCATACCCATACTGCAAAAAAGCGTCCGTAAATCTAACGAAAAAGCCTCACGCTAGGCGAGGCTGAATATGCAAAAGCCCGGGTAAACCTACCCGTATACATATATCAATCTTGTCGATATCACAGTATCGCCTTAAAGATTTGTTGCTTGTATTTTACCATACGCGGTTACTTCTGTCAAATAGGTTTATTCTGCGAAATACGAACAAAATCTAGGCAATTTGACGAATTACCCACCCGGAATTTTCTCCTGAGAAAAAATACAGAATCCGAATTGATTTTCGCCCCTTATTCCATGTATATTATTGACAAATACGCCGTTCCTTGCTATAATAAATCAGTTGCAATAAGGGCCACTAGCTCAGTTGGTTAGAGCAACCGGCTCATAACCGGTCGGTCCGGGGTTCGAGTCCCTGATGGCCCACCAGAAACGCCGTAACTGACGTTACGGCTCAATGAATAGTGAATAATGAATAGTGAATAATTTATAATCAGATGACCTTTTCCGGCGTTTCTGGTGTATTATTCATTCTTCATTATTCACTATTCTTTATTCATTAAAATTAGGGGATTATGAACGCTATAAAATTTCGGAGTAAGTCAGGCGGATTTTATCGCTAAAATGCAGATAGCGCTTAAAGAAACAGCGGAAACTGAATATTGGTTAAAACTGCTGTTGCTGTCTGATTACCTTGATGAAAAACTCGCCCAATCTTTGATTAACGATTGCTTGGAGATTAAAAGAATATTAATTGCTTCATTGAAAACCGCTAGGGGGATACCGCAAGGTATCCCCCTTAAACTTTATCAGCATTGATCAGTGAATCATATCTGAAGCCCTTTTACTGAAATAACATTTCCGGAGTTCCTCTTTTTCTATCAAACCTACTTCTTTCCACGCAGATAGCACACGCAGAGGCAGTGTCCTCCCCTCGACCCATATTGCTCACGTCAACTCGTCCAGAACCCTTCCGATATCGTCTTTGATACAGATCGACTGCACGGCGAGCTCCTCGGGACAGACGGCCTCGCTGTAGTTGATGCACGCGTAGGTCGCATTATCATTCGCCAGCGTCATCTGCCAGAACGGATATTTCACGATCACCGGCGTATTCCCGCCGACGCCGAGCTCCAGATAGAGCACACGCTCGCCCTCATGCTTTTTGAGGAAGTCATGATACGCCGCCGACGCTCTGTGCCAGCCCTCGTCCTCGACGAAGCTGTCGTCCGCGCGCAGGTTCATCACCACGCCGCTCTGATCATCGGGGCATTTCGGGATCAGCTCCGTCGGGATCCGCATTTTGATATCCCTGTCATCAGGCAAACGAAACTCACCGCTCTCATCCCTGATGAAGCCCTGCGCCGCCATCGCGCGATACACCCATTCCTCATTGTCATAGGTCCTTTGCAGACTGCGGTTCACGCTCTGGAACAGCCCGTAATCACCCTGCGTATAAAACAGGCGGCTCTTGTCAAAGCCCGCTCTCTGGAACTGATGATCCACGTTCGTCGTGATGACAAAGTACTCCTTATCCTTCACAAGCTCCAACAGCTTATCATAAACGGGCTTCGGCGCCTCGATATAGCGGTTGAAGTAGATGTGTCTCGCCCACCACGCCCAGCGCGTTTCTTCATCGGGGAAGGGATAAAACCCGCCCGAATACATATCCTTGATCCCGAAGCGGCGCTTGAAATCGAAGAAGTACCGCTCAAACCTCTCGCCGCTGTAGGTAAAACCCGCGGAGGTCGAGAGCCCGGCGCCCGCGCCGATGACGATCGCGTCTGCCGTATCCAGTTCCTTTTTCAGCCTTTCGACCTGTTCTTCCCGCGTGCCGATGCCGTCGCAAACACGGCTGAATACCCTCAGCGCCTCCAATCCCTTTCGGATCGTCTCCTGATAGCCGTTCGGCAGATAATCATATCTCTCTTTCATTTTCTTCACCTCATGACCCTTGATCTCAGGCTTCCTGCGCCTGTATTCTGCTTCTGATATCGTCCGCCACATCGCTGACCCTGATCCGCTTCATCTCGTCCTCCATCGCCCTCTGCACCTGCATAAGACGGCTGTCAGCGGCGGCATGGATATTTCTCCCGACAGGACACTCCTCACTCGGGTTCTCGTGGAAGCGGAACAGCCCATCGTCCTTCACGCTGTCCACCGCTTCATAAATATCATAGAAGCTGATCTCGCCGAGCGGCTTTGCAAGCGCGATTCCGCTTGCACCCTGACGGACATTCACTATGCCCGCCTCCTTGAGCTGAGACAGCACCCCGCGGATGATCACGGGATTGACGCCCGTGCTTTTCGCGAGAAAACCGCTCGTCACCTTGTAATCATCCTTGAAATAGTCGATACAGGCGATAACATGAACAGCAATGGTAAACCGGCTTGTGATCTGCATAAAGCTCCCTCTTTTCTTCGATACTTGTAATATATCACATTACAAGTTACTTGTCAACATTTTTATGACAACTTTTCTCAACAGTATTGCAGTCTGATCGTAGGGCGGGTGGCTTGCTCCCGCCGTGTCGTCTCAGACGACTTTTGCGGAGCAAAGGTCGCAGAGGCTTAGCACGAAACGCAGTATTGCATCTTTTCCGCAAACTAAAGGGGCTGTCAAACGACAGCCCCTCATCAGGTGGATCAGATATTCAGATCGGTTCGCCGATGCCTTCGACGGAATCCATACCCTCCAGCCAGCGCTGGATGTAGGAAGCGTCGAGGATCGAAATATTGTTGTCATAGTCGACGTCCGCTACGAAATCGTTGATGATGAACGGGACCTCGATACCCGCCAGACTTCTCTGCAGGTAGGTCACGTCTACGATCTCGACCTCGCCGCTGTAGTTGATATCGCCGAGGATCGGATGCTCGATCGCACGCTGTGCAATGAGCGTTCTGTCCAGAGTCGCGAGGATCGCGTCAAGAGCCGCCTTGTTCTGCTCGAGGGGCAGCTCTCTGTCATACTCCGTACCGCTGATCGCAGCCTTCGCGATCGCAGCGATACCGCGGCTGACCATGCTGTCGTCCTCTTTCAGGAGCGCGTCCGCCTCGGCGAGCTTCTCCGCCTTGTAGGCTTCGAATTCCTCGATCATCGGGCCGTATTTCAGATCGTCATACGCCTTCTCAGCCGCTTCCAGCTTGTCGCTGTTCGTCACGAGCGACTTCTCGGTGTCGTTGAGATCCTCATACGCGGCTCTCAGCTCGTCGAGCTGCGCCTTGTATTCATCGGTCAGCTCAGGCTCACCGAGCTTGTCGATGGCGTCGATCAGCTCGCTGTAGGACATCGGATGCGCCACGGATCTGGGATAGAAGTCCTTACCGCTCTCGCCGTCGAGATCCTGCTTGTTCGCCAG
>CACWTM010000183.1 GCA_902763855.1 uncultured Ruminococcus sp.
TCTACACTGATGGAGAGCAGACCTCCCCAAGGGAACGCCATTATCACCGGCGAGCTCAGCCCCGACGTCGGAGAAAGCGGTACCGCAAGATACTTTTCTTTGGAATTGAAAGAGGAGGACGTTGATCTCGGATCACTCTCTGTTTGTCAAAGTGAAGCAGCTGACGGCGCGTATCGCCGTACCATGTACGCATACACAGAGTGGCTGAAACGTCGTTATCTGTGTGACAATAGTCATGTTGAGAAACTGCGTGACAAGCTGCTGAACTGGCATAAAACTTTCAGAAACGATTACTACCATCACAATCAAATCTGTCACGGACGTCTGCCGGAAACGGTCGCGTGCCTGATGATCGGCATGCGATTCTTCCTTCAATTTATGGCAGAGAACGCCGTCATTAATCAGGATGATCAGGAAGTTGAACTGGAGCTGTTTCGAAAGGAACTATATGCGTTAGCTGATCTTCAATCCGACAGTGTTGAGCAGGATAAGCCTGCCAACATCTTCATCCGTAAGTTGTACGCGCTGATAGAAAGCGGTGTGATCGTGCTGAAAAGGAAGGGTGAGCCGGGAGAATACACGCCGTCCTTCCACAGCGGTCTGGAGGACGATACCTACCTGATGATCCATCCCGACAGCGTCCACCGTCAGGTGAAAAAGCTCTGCAGCGACGCGGGAGAAGCATTCCCGTTCACCATGCGGGCGATCATGAAAGCGCTGGTCGAGGAAGGGATCGTCGAACCGGGTAAAGACACCACTACCCGCGTGACGAAGGTCGACAAATCTACACTCCGGCTGCTGTTTCTGCGCAAGGACAGAACCGAACCGATCGCGGGAGTCAATGTCGGCGCAGAGATAAAATACGGAATGTAACTTTACCTGTAACTTCACGCAAAAATCTGTTGCCGAACAGCGAAAAATGTGTAACCGGTAACACATAGGTGACGCTTCGGTTACACTTTTACAAATCCTGAAAAAGCTGATGAACACTGAGTTTTTGTTTGAAAGTTATTTCAAATAACAGAAGTTACACTTTTATTTCGCATATACCTTATCGGAATTGAAAAGTTTTTTTCTTTTCTGTCAGCATCATTTCAAAGGTTCAATCCATAAGGTCTTTCAGTTGGAAACTACAGGTCATCCACAGCAAAGGCTTTTTCTGTCGTAAACTCAGAGCATATTCACTGAGAACTATGGGGTCCCCAAAAAGCCCCTGCTTTTTGGGGAAAGGACGAACCGCCACACGAGGTCAAGGCATACCTACCGGATATGCCTACCGAGTACGGCGAGTGAGGACGCAGGCAAGCAGAGCGTCCGGCTGTCCGCCTCGTCGCCCCTCGCCCTTGGAGCTCGCTTTGCCGCAGGTATGCGGCAAGGCTTCGCTGTTCGGGCGGCGGCTCCTCTCCCCACCACGCAGGGGCGTGTTGGGGGCCCCGTATGGTTGCTCGGACACGATCACCGGGCGGTAGCCCGGACCCACTACACACATACATTCTGGAGGTGATAATCATTGTAAACAGAAAGAGAAATCAAACGATTTCTATTCGATTAACCGCAGCAGAAAAGAAAGAAATTGCAACTAAAGCGAAGCAGGCTCAGATGAGCTTGACCGATTACCTGATCGCATGTTCACGTCAAACTGAAATCAAAGTTACAGATTTATCCGGGATCCTTATTGAACTGAAACGCATCGGGAACAACATCAACCAGCTCGCGCGGAAAGCAAATTCCCGACGGATTTTCTATCCGAAATTCGATTCCGTTGCCGCAGAACTGCGAACGATCTATGACGCGATCCTCAGTTTGAAGGACGGTGATTAGCTATGGCAACCGTGATTTTTATCAAGGAAGGCGCGCAGAATCCTTCTGTCATGCACGCGGTGATCAATTATTGTAAGCAGGAACGCAAGACCTTTGACAGCAATTCTAAGCGCAGATTGGTCAGCGGAATCAACTGTGACGGAGAGAATTCTTACTGTGAATTCATGGCAACAAAAAAGGTTTACGGTAAGGATAACGGAATCTATTTCTACCATTACGCGCAATCCTTTTCACCGACGGAAAAGCTCACGCCTGAGCAGGCGCACGAAGTATCTTTGGAGTTCGCTGAGAGAGCGTGGCCGGGGCATGAAGTTATGGTCGCGACACACTGCGACGCCGAGCATATTCATTCGCATTTCGTTGTCAATTCTGTCGGGTTTGAATCAGGGATGAAGCTCCGCCAATCGCCCTCAATGCTCAGGCATTTGCGAAAGCTCAGCGATGAGATTTGCGTCGCGCATGGGCTCACCGTACTTGATCCATATGAGGGCGGTGGTAATCGAATGTCCACCCGTGAATACCGCGCGCGGATGAAGGGCGAAAGCTGGAAACAAAAGCTCGCTGACGATATCGACAAGGCGATGGAATTCAGCGGTAGCAGGGATGAATTCGAAAGAGCAATGTCCATCCTCGGCTATCGGATGACGTGGACGGACGAGAGAAAGTATCTCACCTTCCATTGTCCGAACGGTCGGAGCTGTCGCGATAAAAATCTTCACGATGAGAAATACCTGAAAAACAATATCGAAAACGAGCTCAATCAAAGAGCGCTTTCCGACAGTAGTTCTGAGCTTATTCAGCCGACAGGCTGGGAGGATTCGCGTGAGCTTTACGAGCAGCATCTGCGCGAACGCGCCCTTGCAAAAGAGGAATCTCAGAGGATCGCCGACAGCTATTCATCCACCGGTAATATCATTTCCGGCGGGATCGGCAATCTTGCAGGAGCGGTATCACGAATCATTGACGACGATTCCGAAGATTCGGAGGAGCGCCGCAAACGAATCGAAGGGCAGGAAAACGGCGCAGCGATCGGCGCGTTGATCGGAGCCGGAGTCGGTCTGATCACCGGTATCGCAAACAAAAAAGAAGCCCAACCACAGGAGCCCGATGACGAAGATGAGGACGATTCTCAGAGGGAAGAAATCCTCCGTGAAGTGTTCGACGAGGATGAATACGACGATGACTTTTACGATGATGAGGACGAAGGCTTTATCATGTCAATGTAAATAATAATGAAAGGATGATTGAATAATTGATAAACACAACATATTATTGTATGATCGATATCAACATGAAAGGAGTGATGACAACATAAGTATTTCTGATTCAGCATAGGATTGGTCAGGTGATGATCGTGAAAACGCAGATCGTATTGACCGAAAAACCCGAACAGATCACTGTATGCAAAGACTTGGAAAACCAAATCAAAAAGGCGATCTTCCTCGTGCTGAAAGAGAAAGGAATCCTTGATCAGAAGCAGTGTGAGGAATGTATTAAAAGAGCAACGTGACGTTGCATCCCGTCCCGCCTTTGTATGAGTAAGCATTTAAATAAAACGCAGTACAACGGCGGGGATGTCACGAAGCGATGATTGATTCAGTATATCGGGGCGGCTGATTCGGCCGCTCCGAAAATTAATATAGACTTTTCAAAATAATAGAGTATACTGTGTTGCTAAAGGAGGCAACGATTATGAAAAAAGAAACAGAAGTCATACGCGTCGCAGCCTACTGCCGCGTGTCGACCGATAAGCTCGACCAAGCCAATTCATTGGAGAGTCAGCAGCGATATTTTAACGAGTACATCGCCCGCAATCCATTATGGGAGCTGTACGAAATCTACGTGGACGAGGGCATCACCGGCACCAACACCTTCAAGCGCGAGGACTTCAATCGCATGATCAAAGACGGCAAGGACGGCAAATTCGATCTGATCATCACCAAAGAGGTCTCGCGATTTGCCCGCAATCTGCTCGACAGCATTGCCTATACCCGCGAGCTGAGGGAATACGGTATCCGGTTGATCTTCCTGAACGACAACATCGACACCGATCAGCCCGATCATGAATTCCGCCTCGCGATGATGGCGTCGCTCGCGCAGGAGGAAAGCCGAAAGACCTCCGAGCGTGTCAAGTGGGGACAGCGCCGACGGATGGAGCAGGGTGTGGTATTCGGACGCGATATGCTCGGTTATGACGTGAGGGACGGAAAGCTGATCATCAACGAGGAAGGCGCTGAGATCGTCCGACTGATCTATCACAAGTACCTCGACGAGGGCAAGGGCTGTCATGTGATCGCCAACGAACTGCGCGAAGCGGGGATCAAGACCTCGCGCTTCATGAAGGAATGGTCGTACACGGTCATCCTCCGCGTGCTGAAAAACGAGAAATACTGCGGCGATCTG
>CACWTM010000184.1 GCA_902763855.1 uncultured Ruminococcus sp.
ATACCGGTGTCGATGTTCTTCTTGGCAAGCTCGGTGTAAGTGCCGTTGCCATCGGACTCAAACTGGGAGAACACAAGGTTCCAGACCTCGACAAAACGGTCGCAGTCACAGCCTACATGACAGTCGGGCTTGCCGCAACCCTTGTCGGAGCCGCGGTCAAAGTAGATTTCGGAGCAGGGGCCGCAGGGGCCGGAGCCGTGCTCCCAGAAATTATCTTCCTTGCCTAAGCGGACGATGTGCGTCGGGTCTACGCCGACTTCCTTTGTCCAGATCTCGACCGCCTCGTCGTCATCTTCGTAAACAGAGCAGTAGAGAAGCTCCTCGGGCATTTCGAGAACCTTGGTGAAGAACTCCCACGCCCAGGCGGTAGCTTCTTGCTTGAAGTAATCGCCGAACGAGAAGTTGCCCAGCATTTCAAAATAGGTGCCGTGACGCGCGGTGATACCGACGCGCTCGATATCGGGCGTGCGGATACACTTCTGGCAGGTCGTCACACGGTTTCTCGGCGGAGTAACCTCACCGGTAAAATACTTCTTCATCGGCGCCATGCCCGAGTTAATCAGAAGCAGGGAGTTATCGTCCTTCGGAATCAGCGGAAAGCTCGGCAGACGAAGGTGTCCCTTGCTCTCCATGAAGGACAGGAATTTTTCTCTGAGTTCATTCAAACCCATATACTGCATTTTCATAACCTCACTTTAAAGAGTTGATTCAATGAATGAGGAATCGGGTGCGGCAGCGCCCACCATTCACCAAATAATAAAGCCTGCCCCGAAACATGGGACAGGCTGACCTGCGGTACCACCCAAATTGCCATGTCGACGGACATGACCACTCAGCTGCCTTTAACGCAGACATACGCCGCGCTTTCACGCGGAGGCTCCGGGGTGGCTGTCCGACGTCCTCGCAAGGTCTTTCACCTACCGACCTTTCTCTGAAGCAAAGGATGAAGAACTCGTCCCATCTCAGCCAAAAAGTATTATAATACCTGAATCACGCAAAGTCAATAGCGATCTGTGTAAAATTGCGGTGATTTGCCGCAAAAAACCTGCCTGCAAAAACGCAGACAGGTTCTGTCATCAGTAGTTTTGCAGCAGCCCGGCCGCTTCGTTTTTTGCCTTAGACTCAAAAGGACAGCTGATACCGCCGAAATCCGTCACGTTGCCGTGATCGTCGATATAACGGATCAGCATACCGTCCTTGAAGTACAGGCGGTGTTCCTCTGTGCCGTCATAGATAAAAGCAAAATACAGCTTGCCTTTATCATAAAAATACTCGCGTGAATATCCCCAGCTGTTATATCCGTTCTGACAAACAATCTTCGTGACCGCGCCTGACTTGACATAGTAGCTGACGTCGCCGCGGGTATCCTCCTTGCCGGGATCCGCCTGTGTCGCGTAATAGAGCGTGCGGATATTCTCCACTTCGCCCGCCACGTCATAGGTCGGCGTATCGGGCTTTGACTGCGGCGCTTCGGTAGGTTTTGCCGCGCCGTCGGAGACATAGAGCATGACGGTATCTCCCTTTTGCAGTTCTCTGCCCGCGTCCATCGCCTGGCGGATGACATAGTCCTTCGCGACAGAATCGCTGTTCTCGCGGGTGACCTCCACTTTCAGACCCAGCGCTTCCAGCTGTGACTGCGCGTCAGAGAGCTTCTTGCCCGCAACGTCGGGCATAGTAACGGTCTTGCTTTCCTCGGTCGGCGCCTCGGTCGACGCCTCGGTCGGCGAGACAGTCGCCGCCGCTGTGGGAGATACGTCTCCCCTGTTCTTGTTCTGATTGCGCAGGATGAAAAACGTCACGACGCCGCCGACAATCAGCAGAACCGCGATCACAGCGATCACAATCGGCACGGCGCTGCTCTTTTTCTCAGGCTGCGGTACGGGCGGCTGACTGCGGTGAAGCGGTTCTTCCCGTACGGGATTGACGCGGCTCTGCACCGCAAATCCGACGCTGTTCTGGAAAGCAGAGATCAGCGCGTCCATGTTTTGGAGTCTGCGCATCGGCTCAATGCGCATGCCCTGCAAGAGAGCGCGTTCCGTATCGGGCGAGATTCTCACACCGAGCGTTGACGGAGCGCGCAGGGTATCCTGTCGGGAGCGTTCCGGAGCGTTCGGCGGCGTGACGCCGGTGATACACTTGTAGATTGTCGCGCACAAGCCGTACACATCTGTCCACGGACCTTGACTGCCGTTCACACTGTACTGCTCGATCGGCGCGTAACCGGGCTTGAGAACAACCGAGGACGTGCGTTGAATCCCTCTGTAAAAGTATCGCGCGGAGCCGAAGTCCATCAGCTTGAGGTCGCCTTTTTCGGTCATCATAATATTGTCCGGTGAAATATCGCGATGGATAACATCCTCGCCGTGCATCGCTTTGAGCGCCTGCATCAGCGGCATCATGCGCGACAAAATATCGTTGACGTTAAAGACGCCGTTTTCTTTGAGATAACGGGACAGCGTTATACCCTCGATGTACTCCATCACAATATACGCGGTATTGTTCGCGGCAAAGAACTCGCGCACATCAACGACAGCGTCCTCGCGGGAGAACATCGCGATCTTTCTCGCTTCATCCAGAAAACTCTGCCGCGCGTTTGTAAAGACCTCGTTTTCGCCGTAATTCAGCTCAACATGGTTGGATACGTCGGAATTGCGCTTGGCATAGCCGTCGGGAAAAAACTCCTTGACAGCAACCTTCATATCAAGGTTCATATCCAAGCCGATATAAGTGATACCGAAACCGCCCTTGCCGATCGCTTCACCGATCATGTAGCGATGATTCAGCACCGTTCCGGGCTTGAGAAGCCCGGGAGAAGCTTTCACTGCCAGCGGTTTTCCGCAGGCGGTGCAAAAGGACGCGTTGTTCGCAACGCGGCTCATACAATGATAACAATACATTGATTTCATCTCCTTTCAAAGAGATCATCCGTTTTTCTTGCGGATGACAGAACCCTTGGGGATAAAGCGGTCGGCGGTCAGATACAGGCGCTGCATCGGGTGGGGCGCGGAGGGCACATCTTCGCCCTCCTCGTTTTGCAGTCTCAGGCACTTGACCTCAAACGAAAAACCGTCGGGCGGCAGGATATCGAGCGTGTCGCCGACCAAAAACTTGTTGCGCTGGGTGATGACGGCGACATTCTCGTCGTTACTGCCCTCTTCACAGACGGCGACCGCGTTATAATGGCGGATATAGCCGCCGTTCACGGTCTCCTGACCGGGTTCACCGTAAAAGAAGCCTGTCGAATAGGCGCGGTGGCTGATCTTGTCGAGTTCTTCGACAATCCACGGGCTGACGCGGTAGTCTCCTTCGCCCTGATGCGCAAAGTATTCATCGACCGCGTGACGATAAGCGTTGGTTGTCACGGCGGTGTAGTAATAGGTCTTGGCTCTGCCCTCATAATCAAGCTCCCAAGAATTCCTATGACAATAGAAAAAATAAATGAAATTCCA
>CACWTM010000185.1 GCA_902763855.1 uncultured Ruminococcus sp.
CCCCAGCCGGTGTCGGAGATGGTGAAGTGCAGACCGTCGGGGTCTACGCCGTGCCAGTACTTGGCGGTGATATAGTGTCCGAGCGCGTACTTATAGCTGTGATCGGCGATCTTCGGATAACCGGTCGTACCGGAGGTGAAGAACATGACCATGGTATCGTCGCCGCAGGGCGTGTCGACCGTGCGGTAGAAATGGGTGGAGAACATCTCGAACTCGTTGTTGAAGTCGTGCCAGCCCTCACGGCTGTCGCCGACCAAGACCTTGGTGGTCAGGGACGGACAGGTCTTCTGTGCTTCATCGACCGAATCGGCGACCGAGCCGTCGGCTGTCGCAACGATGGCGGATACGCCGGCAGACTGGAAGCGGTACTCAAAGTCGTGGGAGAGCAGCTGGTTGGTCGCGGGGATTGCGATCGCGCCGAGCTTGTGCAGAGCGAGCATAGAGAACCAGAACTGATAATGGCGTTTGAGGACGAGCATAACGCGGTCGCCCTTCTTGATACCGAGGCTCTTGAAATAGTTGGCGGTCTGGTTCGAATAACGCTTCATATCCTTGAAGGTAAAGCGGCGTTCCGTCTTGTCCCTGTCGATGTGAAGCATGGCGAGCTTATCGGGCGTGTTGTTGGCGATGGCGTCCACACAGTCAAACGCGAAGTTGAACTTATCCTCGTTACGGAAGCTAATCGCCTTGAGTCTGCCGTCCTCGTCCTCGAGGGTGCGGACAAACTGACCGGTGATCGCGGATTTTTTGGCGATATGTGCCTTCATGACGTCGTCGTCACGTTCCTCGACGACCTTTTCACCCGGCAGGATGATCGCGATGAACTTACAGTCCTCACCGTCGATGGCGATCATACCGTGAGGGGTCGCGGAGTTGTAGTAGATACTGTCGCCCGCCTGCAGTTCTTCAAAGTTGTTTCCGATCTGAATTTTCATCTTGCCCGACAGGACAAAGTCAAACTCCTGACCGTTGTGCTGGGTCAGATGGATGGGCTTGTTCTGGAGCGACTCGTTGTAGTCGTATTTGCAAAAGTACGGCTCGGCGATCTTGTTCTTAAACATCGGCGCCACATTGACGATGGAGATACCCTCTTCCTCGGCGGTCTGTCTGCCGCCGCCGCGGCGGGTCACGGTGTAGCTCTTGAGCCTTGCCGACTCGCCCTCGAGGATGTCGGTGATTCCCAACCCGAACGCAAGAGCGCACTTGTGGATGAAGGTGAAGGGAAAATCCTCGGAGCCGTTCTCGTACGCCTTGTACTCGGTGACGCTGACCTCGGTCTTCTCCGCCATTTCCTCAACAGAAAAACCGCTGATCTCGCGCATTTCACGGATACGCTTGGCGACTTCCATCAATTTTTCGTTGTCTACTACTGACATAATGTGTTCCTCCCGTTAGATAAAGATAGAATAGGATACAACAACTAATAAATCGGAATTGTGGTATGAGTGGGCGACGAACGGTTAAGCAAAACAAAAACGCCCGCCTCAATTTTCATTGAGACGAGCGTAAATCATTCACGTCCGCGGTACCACTCAATTTGCAGTATTACTACTGCCGCTCTCAGGGTCGATACAGATTGTCATCGCATAATCATCAGTTGAGATCGCAACGGCTCAAAGCCGCACAATGACGATATATAGTAACCCCTATGCCTTTACGCAGCAATCACGGGAGATATCTACTAAGCACAGTGCCGTTCGGGTCTCCGGCTCAGAAGTGATGGGTACTCAGGTTCGCTCTGTCGGCTCGCACCATCCGCCGACTCTCTGAAAAAGCATAGCCTTGACCGTCTTCGTCACAGCCTTTATTAATTGTCTAGTTCACATTCTAGCACAAATGTCGAAAATGTCAATACTGTTAATGTGACGGATTTGTTTCGACCGACGCGGAATATTTTAGCTATTTTTATGCGCCGCACGATTGCTCATAATAAAGTTCAGCACCGCCATTCCGATGATGATAGCATAGCCGATAACGCTGTAAAGATCGGGCGTCTGAGAAAAGACAATCAGGCTCATCAGCGAGGCAAAAATAATCTGACTGAAATCGTAGACCGAGATTTCCTTAGCCGGAGCGCAGGTATACGCCGCTGTGATCGAAAACTGCGCCAACGCCGCCGATACGCCCGCCGAGAGCAGATACACCCATTGTAAAAGGGTCATCGGCACATAGCCCGCGATCATGACGGGCGTGACAATCAACGTCGACACCGTTGAGAAGAAGAAGACGATATAGGGGTTGTTCTCACCCATCACGCCGAGCTTGCGCACACAGCCGTATGCCGCTCCCGCAAACACACCGCCCATAAATCCCACCAGCGCGGGGATAAACGCGGCGTTCGCAAAGCTAGGCTTGATAACGAACAGCGCGCCGAACAACGCGCCGCCCAGGATCAGCCACTGGTACAGCCGGGGGCGTTCCTTGATGAAGATGAACGAGAACAGTACCGCGAAGAACGGCGACATTTTATTGAGGATAGAGGCGTCGGACAGCACCAGCGTCTCGAGCGCGTAGTAGTTGCACACCACTCCCATGAGTCCGAATAAGGTGCGCAGGATCAAAAACGGCAGACTGCCTTTGACGGAAGGCTTCAACGGAGCTTTGTTCTTTAAAAGAACAATAAAGGCGATAACCGCCGCCATGGCGTTGCGAAAAAATACCTTTTGAAAAACAGGCAGTTCCTCGCCGCTGAGCTTGACAAACATGTTCATGCAGGCAAAGAAAAACGCTGACAGGATCAGCAGAAGAATGCCCTTGGTTCTTTTATTCACGAAATGATTCACCGCTCATAAGATAAATTAGCAACAATATGCTGCCAAATCATTGTAACATAAGATGAAATCTTTTTCAATAACGGTGAACTATGACGGAATTTATCATACGGCGGTATCTCAGAAGCAACCTTGCCGACGGCAGGCGCAAGGCGGGTATCCTGCTGAGTCTTATGGGAATCCTTTTCAACCTCCTGCTGTTTCTGCTGAAAGCGGTCGCAGGCACGCTCTCGGGATCGGTTGCGATCACCGCCGACGGCTTCAACAACCTCGCCGATACCTGCTCGTGTATCCTGGCGATCCTCGGGATATGGCTCGGCAACAAACGACCGGACAGCAACTATCCGATGGGCTACGGCAGGCTCGAGTATCTCTCGGGGCTGCTGATCTCAGCGGTCATCCTGTTCATCGGCGGCAGGATGTTTCTCTCGTCACTGACCGGGATCCTGCACCCCGAGGCGGTGGACGGCTGTCCGACGGTCGTCGTCATTCTGCTGGTCTCCATCCTCGTCAAGGGTTATATGTTCCTGTACAACCGCAAAATCGGTTCTTTGATCCGTTCTTCGGGCATGAAGGCCGCGGCGATGGATTCGCTGTGCGACTGTATCGCGACCTTCGCGATCCTGATCGCCATAGTGATCGAAAAGCTCACGGGGT
>CACWTM010000186.1 GCA_902763855.1 uncultured Ruminococcus sp.
TTAAGTGCCATGGGAACGCTCGGCGTCGGAAAGCCCGATAACGCCAATAAGGAAAAACCGATCGAATATTTTGAACCTGAGAACGTAACGGATTTCACTCTTAACGGCTCAGTTAACTTCAACGCCTATGCCGGCGTCGGTATCCGCGGCGTCCTCGGCGCGCGCGGCGGCGTCAGCACCCTTGTGAACTTTATCTGGTGGCCGAATGTCGCCGACCGCTTCCCGGATCAGGACGCGCTGCTGAAGAAGAACGGTCATTCCGACGGTATCCGAGAGGGCGGCTTCCACGCGGATGTCATGCTAAAGTTATGGATCGATCTTGTCATCGGCACAAAGACCTTCTCTTATCCTCTGGTAGACGAGGATTTCGGTTACTATCAGGATCTTAAATGGCTGGATGATCTGAATAAAAAGGGTGTTGCAAGTACCGGCGCTTCCGGCGAAACGCCGCAGATGACCTCGACGTTCATCTATAAAGAGGCAGGCGATCCGTCGCACTGGACCGCGAACGCAAATACCGACCTCGCCCCGACCGGCAGTACCTATAAACAAACGAACGACTTCGAGCTCAAGACCGGCGGCTATGATCACGCCGATCCGCAGCTGCTCGATATCGGCAGCAACAAGCTCCTGCTCGTCTATGTCGACGAGGACAGCTCTATCCCCGGTGACGACCGCACCGTGCTGCGCTATCAGGTCTATGATAAGGCAAAGGATCTGTGGCTCTCCGTACCCGGCGTTATCCAGGCGAAGAACGGCGATACTGCCGTCAACGGCGCATTGGAGCCGAAGCTTACCGACGCGGGCGACAAGGTCATGATCACATGGACGGCGGCGATCCTGCCCGACGCGACCCATGAGGACGACGACTATATGCAGAAGTATCTGAAACAGCGCAATGTTTATTCGACGCTGATCGAGAAATCGGCGCTGATCAACGCTTCTTCCTTAGCTCCTGCTCAGTTTGACGGCGAGCTTGTCAGCGGAGAAGACAGCGATAAGTATAACACAAATCCCTGCGGTCTGTACTACAAGAGCGGGGAGAATGAATATATCGGCGTGACCTACCTCTCGAGCGGACTTGATGCGCTCCATGAGGGCTTCGAGGGCGACGATCAGCTGATGGCAATGACGATCAGCGCCACCAACAACAGCTATGTGCGCACCGCGCAGTATAACGCCAAGACGGGCAAATGGGAGACGCAGTTCGATCCCTTCAAGCTCAACAGCACCTATGACAGTGAAACAAATACATGGACGCCTATCGAGGACAGCGTAGGCTTGACCACAAATAACCCGAATGTGATTGACCTTGAGAACACCGTCTGGAAGGACTGGCTCGTCTACACCTTTGTCGTCGACGAGGACAACGACCTTAAGACCGACGAGGACAGAGAGGTCTTCGTTAAGATCCAGCATCTTATCACCGGCAACGCGACGGTCAACCAGCTCACGAACGACGCCGCTTACACCGACGATGACGGCACAGAGCACCTCGGCGTTGCGAAATCCCGTCCGCAGCTGATTACGACCGGTGATTCGCTCTACCTGTTCTGGCAGCACGGTCAAGAGGACGTTGCATGGAGCAACCTCGGCAAAATGATCGACAACGGTATCGTCGACAGCGACGGCTCGATCAGTGACAGGGACAATGTGAAATGGAGTTACATCTTCTATCCCACCTACGGCGCCGATGTACAGCCCACCTACGCGGGCTTCCAGCCCTATGCCGACGAAAAGGGTAACCTCTATGTCGTATGGCTGCAGGGCATCGAGGAGAACGGCACGCAGAAGCAGGAGCTGTACGCACAGTCTCTGATCGTCGATAACGATTCTGAGGAATCAGGCTACTGCTGGTCTGATCCCATCCGTCTGACTGAGACCGACGCGGGCAACTTCTTGTCCGTCTATAACGACGAGCCTGCTATTGCAGATCTCGGTAGCGGCGAGCTACTGGTGGTGTGCAACCGCTTCGGCACCTCAAAGGACGCAACTGACTTCAAGACTCGCAGCCTGACGATGCGCGGCATCCGCTTTGAGACGGTAGCCTCCGTCAAGCCGGTTGAACTTACTGCGGCAAACGAATATCCCGCTCCCGGTGAGGAGCTCGAATTCGACGTCACCGTCAAGAATGACGGTCTGAAAAAGGCTGACGGCTTTGTGGTAGCGTTACTGATGCTTGAAAAGGATCAGTATGATGAGAACAAAGATTATGCCGAAGATTTTGACCCGGACAAGGATGATTACGCACTGATCGCGTTCTCGGATTTTGAGGACATTAAGCTCAATCCGAGCGAGATCACCACCGTTCATATCGACGATGATAATACGCTCGTCATACGGTACGAAGACTTTGCTCTTGAATTGGCAGCGCCTGACAAGCTCGCCGAGAACGGCTATGTCATCGTCGCTTTAACGTTAGAATATAATGGCGAAGATATGAACGGCTATGTGTTTGACAACGCTCCTTACAAGGCGTTTGAAGACGCCGTAAAGGTCGATCCCGTCTATTCGGTCAACGCGATCGCGGATTCCAACCGCCACGAGACCGGCTCGCTGAGTTCCAACGACTTTACCTACAGCGCGGTCGTCAACGGTGACGGCAACATCCCCATGCGCGACAGTGACAGACTGGTCGTCGGTCCGGCGAACATCGACACCGCCGGCGAGTATGTGTCCTCCGCGCTGTTCCTCGACGTTCCGCTCTCTGAGCTCGAGGACGTCGAGTGTGAGACCGGCACCGCTAAGTCATACTCGGCGACCTTCAAGATCCCCGAAGACAGATTCACCTACGGCTTCACGACGATTTATACCCAGATCGTCGACAAGGACGGTCGCCCGCTCTCCTCTACGCAGTATATCAACATCGAGTCCGACGCGCCGTACTATGTCAGCGTCAAGGATAAGGACAGCGATACAGAGCTTGACAGTGTGATCACGCTCCATGAGGGCGAGAGCATCGCTATGAGCGGCAGCTATGAGCCCTCGACCCATTTCAGAGACGGCAAGGTCGTTTACTCTGTAGAGGACACTACTGTCGCCACCGTCGATGAAAACGGCGTACTGACTGCGGTTTCCGAGGGCAGCACGATCCTGTATGCGTCTGTCGATATCTATGACGCGGTGCGCGAATACAGCGTTACGGTCTCTCCGGTAAGCGAGTACATCCTCGGCGATACAGACGGCGACGGCAACGTGACTATTGTCGACGCGACATTGATACAGAGATATGACGCGCAGATGATCACACTGTCGAAATCCGCGTTGAAGCGTTCCGACGTTGACCGGGATGATGACGTTAACATCATTGACGTGACGTTCATCCAGAGATGGCTCGTCGATCTTCCGTCAAAGAAAGAGATCGGGACAGTCA
>CACWTM010000187.1 GCA_902763855.1 uncultured Ruminococcus sp.
GGGCAGCTTTGATGCTTCATCAAGCTTGAGCCCATTCACATTCCCGAATTCGCTATCGTGTCCTGACAAAACGCGGTCCTTCTTCACCGTCAATCCCCAATGGAATAAATCCGCATTTTTCGAGTACGCGCTGAGATGCATAATTACCGGGTTCAGTTTCAGCTTCCACACAAGTTATGCCCGGTTGCTGCAGTGCCCACGCCACCGCTGCATTAACTGCCTCTGTTGCATATCCTTGTCCTTTATGCGTTTCTTTGATGCCATATCCGATCTCGACCGAGCCGTCATCTTTAACTCCTTTAAAGCACAAGTCTCCCACAAAAGAACCGTCTTTACACTTAATAATCCATACTGCGTACCACACCCACTGTTTCGGATGATCAAGACACCCCTGAAGCATCTGCTGATATGCTGTTTTCAAGATATCGTCCTTTTGACTGCCGATGATTTTCAGCATTTCCTCTTGAGATGCTGTGTGTATTATTAAACGAGTTGTTTCAATCGTCATTCGTTTCACCTGTATTTCCGATTCAGCAGGGAGCCGATACATCCGTGCCGGCTCTCTGCCTTTGTTTCGTTTAGAACAACTGTCCCGGAAGCTTCAGTTTCTCCTTATGCGGGAAGCCTTTGTCGAACTCTTCCACATCGTCATCATCCACATAATACCCCTGCGGCGTCTGATAAACACCGGTGATGCCGTCAAGGTATCCCGTAATCAATTCCCGGCAGAGGAAGAACGAGTCGTCCGCATCCTCCGGCAGGTCATGGTAGCGAATGTCAAACTCACGGGCATAGGTGAAGCCGCACTTTCCGTAAAAGCCAATGTTGCCCTCAAAAAGAACAGCGCCGTATCCAAGCCCTGCTGCCTTCTCCAGAGAGTAATCAAGCAGCGCCTTTCCATAGCCCTTGCGTTTGAGCTCCGGTATGATACAGATCGGTCCCATAGTCAGAATGGGGATCACCCTGCCGTCATCCGCTTCGATGATCGTTCTCATGAACATATTCTGCCCAATCAGTCTGCCATCCTGTTTCATAACAAAATCCAGATCCCTGACGAAGGCAGGATCATCGCGAAGCACATGGATCACGTAATGCTCACTGCATCCCGGACGGTACACGTTCCAGAACGATTCTCTGACGAGGTTTTCAACCTCTCTGTAGTCTTTGGGTTTTTCCAAACGAATGGTGTAGTCATTTGTATTCATTGTTTTTCCTCCTGAGTATTGTTGACTGCAATTGCCTTTCAGCGGGAGGTTTGTTATGACTGTCCGCAAACCTCCCGGTCAGCCGACAATCTCCGTTGTGTTGTACTTTTTCAAACAGTACTCTCCTTTTAAATTTTATCAAACCCGTAACCGTCATGATGATCTGATGCGGTTACGAGATGAATAATCGCTTCGGTATCTTCAATAATATAAATCTTTTGATACATACAGCGCTGAAATGGAATCTTTCTTTTGGTGGTACAGGAGACATATCGTCTCCACATGCTTTGGAGCAGCAGGTCGAATAAAAGAGCTTGTATTCGACCCGCTGGCTCGTCCCAAAAATCGCCAAACCGGGATCTATCTTCGTTTGTATAAAACAATTTCCGGATCGGAACCATTGCAGCCGTACTCACAAATAAGAATGAAATCTTCATTTGCGACAACGCCGTAACAACGTTCAGAATCCTGCCTTTCAATTTGATTTCCAAGGTAGATGTCTTTATCGCTCAGAAATTTAACTGTTGTTCCATTGGAAAGAGGATACTCAAGATTCACATACGCCCCGGTAAGCAAATTCAGATCATCCACAATCAATCCACCTATATCCAATGCATTGATCTCTTCAATTAACTGTTGTTTAAGTTCTGAAAAATTGCTATTTCGTTCGGCAACGCAGCTGCCGCCGAACGGATGTCCTTGGCACTGTTCACACCCTCCGCACGCCAATAGCCTATCACATTCTTTACAGCAATTTTCTCCACAATACGTTATCATATGTTATATCTCCTTATCAAACATAAATTGCCTGTTTCTTTGACATCAAGACTACTGTTTCCACATGCCCGGTTTTGGGAAACATGTTGAAAGGATAAGCGGTATCGGCTTTGTAGACGGAAAGCAGTTTTTTCAGATCCCGCGCGAGCGTATCCGGATCGCAGGAAATATAAAGCAGTTTTTCGGGCGCTATGTCGAGTACGGCGTTGATAACATCGTCCGAGAGACCTTTTCTCGGTGGGTCGACGATCAGCGCGTCGACTTTTCCGTGTATCACGTTTTTTACGACAGAGCTGTCACCGCAATAAAACTCAGCGTTTAAGGCGTTATTCAATGAAGCGTTGATCCTTGCGTTCTCAACGGCTTCGGGTACGATCTCTACGCCTATCAGCCTGCCGGCTTTTGCGGCCGCGCAAAGCCCGACCGTGCCGACGCCGCAATACAGATCGACCACGGTCTCCCCGCCCGACAGATCGAGCAATTCCGCGGCTTTGCCGTAAAGCGCTTCACAGCAATCGTGATTTACCTGATAAAACGACGCGGGTGATATGCGGAAACGCTTGCCGCACAGCACGTCTTCGAGCACGCCGGCGCCGTAAACCGTTTTATATTCGCTGCCGTATATCACGTTCGTGTTTTTCCTGTTGATATTGATACAGACGCCGCATATACGCGGATGAGCGGTGACGAGCGCCGTTACTATTTCCTCCGCATGCGGCAGAGAATCGCCGTTGATAACGATAACGACGAGTATCCCGCCCGTACCGGATCTCATACAGATATGGCGGAGAAGCCCTTTTCCGGTCTTTTCGTCATACGGCCGGATACCGAACCGTTCGGCTGTTTCCGTTACGGTTCCGGCGATCTTCGGAAACGCGGGATCGCTGATCATGCAATCGTCGCAGAACACTATATCGTGGCTCCGTTCCACGTAATATCCGAAGCTCAATCTTCCGCTCTTGTCGCGTCCGACAGGAAATTGCGCTTTGTTTCTGTATCTTAAGCCGTCGCCCGCCATAAAGGTTGAGGCGACTGAAACGTCGACGCCGGCGCGCAGGAAGGCGCCTTCCACTATCCTTCGTTTTATATCGAGCTCATGTTCGGCAGATACGTTCATGAAAGAACATCCGCCGCATCTTTTATATCCGCACGGCGGCGCGACCCTGAAGCGTGAAGGCTTTATTATTTCGGTTATTGCGGCGACGCAATAGTTTTTTGCAACCTTTATCACCTTGACCTCGCAAACGTCGCCCGTCACGGCGCCGATCACGAAAAAGACTGCACCGTCAACACGGCAGACGCCGTTCCCGTCGCTGTTCATATCCGTTATCGTAACTTCAAATATATCGTCTTTTTTAAACATAA
>CACWTM010000188.1 GCA_902763855.1 uncultured Ruminococcus sp.
ACAAAATCCGTATCAGAATAATCGAAGCCTATGTGTTAACCCCTCCGCAAAAGAAAAGCGGAGGGGTTATGTTTATGGGGTGGTTATTAAGCGGTTACGCAGAAGAGTTACCGCCGCAGGCTGTCATCATCGCACAAATCAGAACAGCGGCGATGACAGCGATCCATATCTTTTTCATAGAGTTACCTTCTTTCGGTAACTCTATTATATTCCGTTTGGATAGAAATGTAAAATAGTTATATTGAATATTTAGAAATTCTGTGCCGGAATAACTGCGCGATCTCAGAAAGCAATTCCAACAGCCCTTTAGAAGGGTTCCGATTGACATCAAGAGGGAATAAGCGTATAATACGGGCGGTCAAATTAACGACTGAAAAAGGTAAATGAGGAAGAAAAAATGGATACAAAAGAATTTGTCAGGATCATGGACAGCGGTGCTGAGGTGGTCGCCCGCAGCGAGGTGCATCAATATATGACCCGCCTTTCCAACGAGGCGATGAAGATTACCGCAAAGCTGAACAACGCCTATCACACGCCCGAGGAGATCGGTGAGCTGATGGAACAACTGACGGGTAGAGAGTTTCCCGAGGGCGCGTATATGTTTCCCCCGTTTTACACCGACTGCGGAAAGAATCTCAAGCTCGGCAAAAACGTCTTTATCAACGCGGGATGCCAGTTTCAGGATCAGGGCGGCGTTACGATCGGCGACGGTACTCTGGTTGGGCCGAAAACCGTTATCGCCACGCTCAATCATCATCAGGATCCGCGCAAACGGGCCAATCTACTGCCGAAGCCTGTTACAATCGGACAGAATGTATGGATCGGCGCAAATGTCACCATCCTTCCCGGTGTGACGATCGGCGACGGAGCAATCATCGCGGCGGGAGCGGTAGTGACAAAGGATGTTGCCGAAAACACGATTGTCGGCGG
Source organism: uncultured Ruminococcus sp. (assembly GCA_902763855.1). Taxonomy (GTDB): domain Bacteria; phylum Bacillota; class Clostridia; order Oscillospirales; family Acutalibacteraceae; genus Ruminococcoides. The sequence goes on from CACWTM010000188.1 coordinate 931, forward strand.
CGTACCGGCAAAGTATCTCAAGACAATTGAACCAGATGACGAATAAACGCAAAAGCTCCCCGGGTACCTACAATCAGGCTGCCGGAGAGCTCATTTTATACTCATTTCTCTCAGGGAGATCAAATTGCCGATCCACGGTTCGTACAACGACAGATGATCTCTGTAACAAAGGATACTCTGTTCGTTGATGACAATATCCTGTGCCGAAACGCAGACAACCGTACCGCTGACGTTGGGCAGCAGGCAGCCGTATCTCGCGTTGATGAGATCGGTGTGAACAAGAAACAGTCGGAGCTTTTGATATCTCAACGCGCCGCATTGGCGGTAAAAGTTGTAAATGAAATTCAGGTTCTTTTCATCGGATATCAGACCGTGAAACACCAGCGTGGGAGTTTGTTCAAACAGCGCAAGCCCCTTCGGATCGGTAATTCTGTATAAAAGGCAAAGCCGCTCGGCGTGCGATATCTGATAAAATCGCTTGCGGACGGTATGGCGGAAAATCACATAGGGTATCCCTGCCGCAAGTACAGCGATCGGAAACAAAAAGAAGTAACCGAACCGTGCAATCAGGATTGCCGTTACGAGGAATATCAAGATGGTTGCCGTCGCTGCCAGCACCTCTGACAGCGGATGCTGTTTTGAATGCAGTTCAAAGATCCACCGATCCTCATCCTTATGACTTTTGCCTTTTCGTACCAGCAGGATCAGAAAGGGAGAGACCGTAACGATCATGGATCCGAAGATGGAGGGAAAGACAAACAGCATGTATTGATAATCGTAGGTGAGTCCGTCGAGATGGAACATCATATAGCCGAACGCCGCGGCAAGCATACCCCATCCGATCAACTGCCATATCAGATATGGATGTCTATAGTAAAAACGCATGATTCACCCGCTTTTGTGAAAATGATGATGTGTTGTTCATGGTACAATCAGCCATCGCCCGTTGTCGCAACGCGACAAACTGGGCGGGCATATAAATCTGTATAATAACCGAATTTATACGGTTATTATACCACCTTTGAGGATAAATGCAAATGACGGTTATGGACAAATCCGATTCGTTTTGTTACAATAGGAGCATATTCATAGGATGAGGTGATCGGATGATCCTGTATATCAATTGCTGTGTGCGAAAAGCATCGCGAACCGATCGGTTGGCTCGCAGGGTGCTTGAACAGCTTGACGGTGAAGTAACAGAGCTTAAACTCTATGAAGAAAATCTCAGACCGCTTGACAGCGAAACGCTGGAGCGCCGTACTGCCTTGATCGAGCAGGGTGACTGCGGCGACCGCATGTTTGACTATGCTAAGCAGTTTGCTTCTGCCGAAACGATCGTTATCGCTGCGCCGTACTGGGATCTGTCGTTTCCCGCGCCGTTGAAAACCTATTTTGAAATCATCTATGTGACCGGTATCGTTTCCGAGTATACCGAAACCGGCATGCCCAGCGGGCTGTGTCGTGCTGACCGTTTGATCTATGTGACCACAGCGGGCGGGCCGTATGATCCGACCTACAGCTACGGCTATGTCAAAAGCCTTGCCCAAGACTTTTTCGGGATTCCGAACGTATTTCTGGTCAAGGCGGAGATGCTTGATATCGTCGGTAACGACGCGGAAGACATTCTCAGAAATGCGATGGATAACATCGTCTTGCGACCATATCGTTTTTACGGTTGGGAAACAGCGTCCGTGAAAGATCGAAACGGGCTGACGCCCCGCGATTATTATGACCTTCTCTCGGATATCTGGAGCGCCGAGACCTGCGCGCCGCGAATGCGAGGAGAATGGTCACCTTCCGATAAAACCCGCGGTCAGTGTTCGATTACCGCGTTTTTGTTACAGGATCTGTACGGCGGAAAGGTCTTAGGCGTACCGCTAAAGGACGGCAACTATCATTGTTTCAACGCGGTAGGGGATTGCGTATTTGATCTGACCAGCGAACAGTTCGGTGATAGCATGCTTGATTACACCGGTTGTCCCGAGCAGTCGCGCGAGGTGCACTTTGCAAAGGAGGAAAAGCACTTGCGGTATGAACTGCTCAAAGAAAAGCTCAGTGAAGCTGTTGCGAAAAAATTATCTCAGTAACGTAAAAAGCCCTTTTGCGCCGAAACGATGCAGAAGGGCTTTGTTTTGGAATCATATTTTTAAATGCGTCAGAGTTCGGCACAGGGTAATACTAAGTATCATTAAAACACTTTAACATTTATTGCGTTGCGTCGTTGCTCGCCGTTCTCGGTAAGCGTATCCGGTAGGTACGCTTTGACCTCGAG
>CACWTM010000189.1 GCA_902763855.1 uncultured Ruminococcus sp.
TTGTTACGCCATTGGCGTTTGATCGCGACGAAGGTCGATCCGCAGTCGCCGCATTCGAGCAGTCCCGTGTATCGGTGACAGGGATTTCCTGCGCTTGCCCTGACGTTACCGCTTTTCTTTTGTGCGATCAGCTTTTGTACCAGTTCGAACTTTTCTTTTGAAATGATCGGGGTAACGAAGTTTTCGTGTACAAACTGTTCTTCTTTCGGAATTTCCTTTCGGATATGTGTGATCTTGTTATTATAGGTTTTGTGGCAGGTCACCGTTCCGATGTAGAATTCGTTTTCCAATATTCTTTTTACTCCAGTGTTATCCCACAGGTACTTGAAGCCGATCTTCGGCTTATTGCAGCCGAGATTTTTGCCGAGGAGCTGCTTCTGATAATAGGCGGGAGATTTGATTCCCTCTTCATTAAAGATACGGGCTATGGCAGAAAAGCCATAGCCCTCAAGATACATATCGAATATTCTTCTGACGATACGCGCGTGTTCCTCTACCACGAGGACCTGGTTGGTGTTTTTGTCCTTGAAGTAGCCGAGCGGCGGTATCATGACAAAGCCCTTCTTCTGCTTCTGTACCATACCGGCGCGCACCTTTTTGCTGATATCGCGTGCGTACATATCGTTGAACAATCCCTTGAAGCCGATGATCAGATCATCATCCTCATTGCTCGTGTCAAGGTTCTCGGTAACCGACAGAACCCTTACGTCATGCTCTCTGAGATAATCGATGAACAGCGCAGTCTGTGTTTTGTGTCTGCCGAGACGGGACATATCCTTGACGATGATCGCTTCAATGGTGTCCTGCTCAACCTGTTCATAGATCTTGTTGATACCCTCACGGTTGAAATGCATTCCGCTGACGTTATCGTCAAAGGATTCTCCGATGATCTCGTGATGATTGGTTTTAGCGAACTCCACGAGGATGTTTCTCTGATTCGTGAGCGAATTCAGTTCGGCGTCCTCATCCCGTGAAAGTCGGTAGTATAACCATACCTTCATTTTATGCCTCCTATTATATAAACAAAGCCTGCGGTTAAGCAGACTTCTTGACAACGGGTATTTCTTCTTCCTGATCGGGAAGCAAGCTGTCCTCAGAGATATAATCCTTCACAACGCTTTTGATGAATGCGTTGAACTGTTCATCGGTTCCGACATAGTTATAATGTACGGAATGAATTTTTGTCTTGTTTTCAGTTGCCATAAACAATTTCCTTTCCGATGTTTAGTTGATACGTGCACCAGGCGCGGTTGCGTCCGTTTTGTTGAACCAAACACTACCACACCTTTTTTGAAAAGTCTATATGAAATCCGAAAGTTTTTTATAATTATTACATCATCATTGAGAAGCCTTGTCCCTCGTCTTCGTCGTCGTAATAATCATCGTCATAGTCGTCCTCGTCGAAAACTTCTTCGAGAATTTCTTCTCTCCGGTAATCATCTTCTTCAGCTCTTTCAATCGGTTCTTCCGTCCTGCTTGCGACGGAGGAAATCAGCCCGACGCCCGCTCCGATCAGTGCTCCAATTGCCGCGCCGTTTTCCTGTCCTTCGATCCTTTTGCGGCGTTCTTCTGGGTCTTCGTTATCGTCATCAACGATCCTTGCTACCGCTCCGGCGAGGCTGTTGACTCCACCGGTGATGCGGCTTGAAGGATCACGATAACTTTCGGAAATCTTTTGCGTTTCGGCTTTTGCAAGGGTGCGTTCGCGCAAGTGCTGCTCGTAAAGCTCGCGCGATTTCTCCCAGCCGGTCGGCTGCTTTTCTTCTGAAACGCCGTCCGAATTCTCTCTGAAATTAAGTTCATTTTCAATATTTTTCTTTAGATATTTTTCATCAGGAAGACTTTTATCGCGGCAGCTTCTGCCGTTCGGACAGTGAAAGGTCAGGTGTTTTCTCTCGTCCGTCCATGTCATTCGGTATCCGAGAATCGACATCGCCCTGACGAATTCATCCCTGCTGCCGCTGTACTCCATCGACTTGTCGATATCCTCAGACAGCTTTTGTTTCCAGCTGTTGCCCCTCATCCTCGCTCGATACTCTCGGTTGGAAATCCAGCGGCCTCCGTTCTCGTATGGCGTGAGAACGGAGAGCCCGTGAGCGAGGCAAATCTCATCGCTGAGCGCTCTTAACTGCCTGAGAGTAGAGGGCGATTGGCGGAGCTTTTTTCCTGATTCAAAGCTCACGGAATTGATGACAAAGTGGCTGTGGAGATGGTTGGCGTCGCAGTGTGTTGCGACGAGAACTTCTTGCCACGGCCACGCTCTCTCGGCAAACTCCATTGAGATCTCATGCGCCTGCTCAGGCGTGAGCTCCTCGGTCGGCGAAAAGGACTGCGCGTACTGGTAGAAAAATATCCCGTCAGCCTTGCCGTAAACCTTTTTCGTTGCCATAAATTCACGGAAGGAATTTGCTCCGTCGCAGTTGATTCCGCTGACCAATTGCCGTTTCGATCGGCGGTCAAAGGTCTTATATTCCTGCTGACAATAGTTGATGACGGCTCGCATCGCGGACGGATTTTGTCTGCTTTCTTTGATGAAAATTACTGTTGCCATGTATCAATCTTCTCCCGTCATACTGAGGATTGCGTCGTAGATTTTTCGCTGACCTTCGATGACGGAATCGAACTTTGCGAAGAAAAATCTCCGTGAATTTGCCTTGCGCGCGATCTGATTGAGGTTGTTGCCGATGCGTTTAAGCTCCACAAGGATCGATGATAAATCTGTAACCTTGATCGTTGTTTTGCGGGAACACTCGATCAGGTAATCGGTCAAGGACATCTGAGCCTGCTTCGCTTTGGCGGCGATCTCTTTCTTTTCTTCTGCTGTCAATCGAATCGACAGCGTTACATTTCTCTTTCTTTTTGCCGTAATATCACCTCCATAATAGTTGTAAAAGTGGGTGCGGGCTTCTGCCCGCAACAAACGTGTTCGGCGGACAGCGGGACGCTCTGCTTGCCTCCGCTCCCTTATAGATGGATACTATAGGGATGCAGAAAGAAAAGTCACTTATTGATAGTTGCCCATAGTAACGGGCTGAAAAACTACTCATTGAAAAAGCTCATAGTTTTACCGGCAGAAAGAAAAAATATCTTTTCGCTTTCTGTAGGGTATGCTCTGCAGAAAACTGTAACTTCTGTTACTCCGAAACAAAAGTCAAGGCTTCATCAGCTTTTTGAATATCTGTAAAAGTGTAAC
>CACWTM010000190.1 GCA_902763855.1 uncultured Ruminococcus sp.
ACGGTATCAGCGGCAAGGATGATATCAAGATCACCGGCGGTACGATCAATATTACCAGCGCCTCCGACGCGATCGAGGCCAACGACAGCATCGGCATCGCCGACGGTACCGTCAACATCACCTCTCAGAAGGACGGTCTCCACGCGGAGAACGACGAGGACAACAGCACCGGCTATATCTATATCTGCGGCGGCACGATCAATATTGAGGCTTCAAGCGACGGCGTCCAGGGCACCACGGTCGCCCAGATCGACGGCGGCACCATCACCGTCAACGGCTCCGAGGGTATCGAAGCCACCTACGTTCAGATCAACGGCGGTACCGTCACCGTCAACGCCTACGACGACGGCATCAACGCGTCGGCTAAGTCGACCGCATATACCGTCACGGTCGAGATCAACGGCGGCGATATCACCGTCAACATGGCGCAGGGCGACACCGACGGCGTCGATTCCAACGGCAACCTCTACATCAACGGCGGCACCATCAGCGTCAACGCCCAGTCTCCCTTCGACTACGACGGCGAAGCCCAGCACAACGGCGGCACCATCATCGTCAACGGCACCGAGACCGACCAGATCACCAACCAGATGATGGGCGGCGGTATGATGGGCGGCCCCGGCGGTATGGGCGGCGGCATGATGGGCGGCTTCCGCTAAACTGATCCAACACGGCTCAGGGTTTCGAATAATCATTCCGGTCATCGCGAGGGCTTTAGCCCGTGGCAATCCCACAAAGAGAGAATCCAACGTTTCAGCTTCAATTTGTGGGAATGACAGCGGTTTTTTACAGGGCGTCGGTTCATCCGGCGCCCTGTTTTTTAGCTCAAAATGTAGGGGACGACGCTCGCGACGTCCCGACGTCCGCAGATATTTCCGTTGACAACCCCTTCTCCCGATGCTACAATACTCTCGAACCCACTATACATTATATATAAGGTGATCCATATGAAGCTCAATGAAAATTTCCTGATCCACACCTCCGACGGCGAGACCCTCCTTGTCCCCACGGCGGAAGCCTCCTTCCGTGGGATCGTCCGCTGCAACAAGAGCGTCGAGGCGATCCTGCGCTGTTTGGAGCGCGGCGCGGATGAAGAGGAGATCGTGCGGAGTCTGTGCGACCGTTTTGACGGCGAGGAGAGCGTGATCCGCGCGGACGTCAGCTCCGTTTTGGCTGATTTGCGCGGCGTCGGTGCGATCGACGAATGATCTATACAAAGAATCATGAAAAAACCTCGGCTGTATGCTTTTTTGTGGCATACAGCCCTATTTTTTTACAAAAAGCTGAGAAATCGGCTAAAATCTTGATATAATTCATACAAAAACTTCATCTTTTATTTCCGTATCAGAAATATTATCGTGATATGAGTGTGATATAATGACGATGTGTAATTCTAACATGGGTCAATAGGGAATGAACGATTGAGGAAATTCCCGAACTCATGGGAGAAAATCTTGAAAAGGAGGGAAATTTTTGCTGAATTCTTTTCGAAAGAAAGCAAAGTTGAAGAGCCGTGCGCTCAGCCTTTTGCTGGCGGTTGTGCTGGTGCTCTCTCTGCTGACGGTCGGATTGACAGCGACGATCTCGGCTGATACGAGCGCCAAGACGTTCTACTTTGATACCACAAAGTACACGGATTGGGAGCCGTCCACAGGCGAACAGCTCGTCGCGACCTTTACCAACAGCAGCGGGGCGCAGGTCGGCGCGGTCGTTTCTTTGACCAGGCAGAAAGCGAATCTTTGGTCGCTCACCGCTCCTGCGGGATCTGCCAATATCCAGCTTTATGTCGTCAAAAACGGCTTCACCATGCTGAGCAACACACCTGCAGCAGGCAGGCAGCGCGTCTTCTTCAACAACGCGAAAGCGAACTGGAATCCGCCCAAGGTCTACACATGGAACGACAGCAGCGTCTCTGAGAAGGCGTGGCCCGGCAACGCGATGACGCAGATCGGTACGTCAAAGTATTATTACTATGATACGCCGTACAACAACGTCATCTTCAACAACGGGTCCAACGTCCAGACCGACGACCTCAAGATCGAGAAGCCGAATCCTGTCTTTTCCAAGGCGAGCGGCAGCGGCTGGGACAACGCGGCATACTATAAATGTTATGCCAACGTCGACCTGACCGACCGCCCCGAGAACGCGGACGTGATCTACGCTGCCGGCGAGAACACGACCAAGTTCAGTAAGTATGCCTATAAGAGCACGGATCCCAGGAACTTCACAGACCCCGAGACCATCTACCTCTACGCGCCCAACTGGACGGACGCGTCCAAGGTTCAGGTGGGCTGGGACTACAACGATCCTTATCAGACGAAGGTCAATATGACCCCTGACAGCACCTACGGTACAGGCTTCTACACGGCGACAGTACCTCAGGGCGCTACCCTGCAGTTCTGGTACGGAGAAGCAAGCTCCAAGCAGACCGTATCTCCTCAGAACGGTAACGACTGCTACACCCTCAAGAACAATGCCAACATCTGGTGCAACCCCGCCACCGCGGAGAACGGTGAGTACACCGACCTGACCGCGGGCATCGAGGCGAGGAACCAGCACCAGACCGGCAACGCCTTCTGGGTCGACGCAGTCTACTACGACTACCTCTCCGATACTGAGCTGACCAACGGCTGGCTGAACCCCAAGAAGGCGGGTACAGGAAGAATTAACAATTCTAGGATAGAAGGATTCAACGGTGCTGATGACGATTGGTATGAGAACTACCAGTTCAACAACCTGATCAGCAAATATGCCAGCGCCAACGGCGTCACCTTCCCGCTGTACTTCGGCAACTTCTGTAACACTCCGAAAGCTTACGGCTATACCGACAAGAGCGGCAATAATAGTTCGGATTACTTAGACCATGGCGGTCCGTATGGAAATGCGATCAGAGGTCTGTATAACTACTATTATTACGTGAACAACTCCAACGGTATGCCCAACCTGCATTATGCAGTCCAGGGACTTGCCGGCAACTCGCTGGAAAGCGACGGTACAATCCGCTTCTCCTCCGGCGCAAGGATGCCCTACTTCGACAGCACCTGGCTGAAGGATACGAAGGTCAGCAACCGCTCTATCGGTACGACCGTCGCGTCCTACTTCCCGTTCAGACAGGAGGATAAGGGCAACGGCGTTACCAAGTACAGCTTTGATTCTCAGAACGGTACGGATAACGTGTTCTTCAACTGGAGCG
>CACWTM010000191.1 GCA_902763855.1 uncultured Ruminococcus sp.
GTCCATGCTCAGCCTCCTGTCTGCGTTTGAAAATATTATAACGTGACGAAATTTCACCCGCATTTACCGGTGAATTTTCTTCACATATTCCGCAGAGAGGGCGTTTTTCAGCGGAATCCGCACGAACTGAAAAAAACATCTTGAAAAATCCGCAGAAGTATTATATAATATATTGGCACGCGGGAGGAAGTTTATGCGAACCCCGCAAACAGGAGAATATCCGCTAGAGTGGCGCAGTTGGTAGCGCAATTGATTCGTAATCAATAGGTCGTGGGTTCGAGTCCCATCTCTAGCTCCATGCGAGAAACCGCATAACAAAGCCATCTTTCGAGGTTTTGCTATGCGGCTTTTCTTTGTCTCGAAATCAACGAAAAGGCGGCTTTGACATTTATTTGACATTTACGTGATCTTTGCCCATTGGAGAGCTTCATTTTACTTACTCCTTGGTTATGTTTTCTTCGTTCAACAAGATGTCCTGAGTTTTTTTCGCATTTTTCCGTGCAATATCTAAGCGTGAAATTGTGACGTCAACTTTGATTGGGTAGCTGGCGCGCTGTAATATACGGTCGTATATTCTCTGCTTTTCAATTGAGGTCGATTCCTTAAGTTGCGACAAGCTTAGATTCGTGGTAACAATCAGCGGGATATTTGCGCGGTAGATATCGTCGACAATGTTGTATGCAGTTTGTGTTGCTCCTTCAATTCCGATATCATCCAGAACGATCAAATCAAAATCACGCAGTTTTACAAAGTCGCCCTTATCCTGAACGCGATTTCTCACTAGGTCGGATAAGCGCGTTACAAGCACCTTTACGCCCCGATCTATCAGAGCGTTCGCAATACAGCAGGCGTAAAAGCTCTTCCCGCCGCCAACTGCGCCTGTAAACGTGATACCGAAGTAGTGTTCCCGCATTTTATCCCATTTCGCGACGTATTGCTTGCACTTTTCGGTGACGTCAGGGTTGCGCCCATCATCGTTTTCAAATCGCTGAGCTGTATATGCTTCATCCGTGATACCCAGCCGCCGAAGTTTAGCAACGCGATCTTGAAATTCCTCGTGGCGTTTGCGGCGCAAGTAGTTTTCCTCGTCCTCAGTGTCGCATTGACAGCGAATGTGTTTCTTGACAGTTCGACCATCAGGACAATTAACGAGACACTCACGCGCCTGACGGCATTTCCCGCAAATCAAAATCCCCTGATCGTTTTTAAAGTCTCCCGCGCGAGGTATGGCGGGAGCGTCTTTGAAAAGGTTATCAAACATCACCATTCCTCCGAATACTCGATTTTATGTGTGCCTGTAGCTCGACCGTTATCATAGTTGCCCTCGATGATCTTCGTCAGGTTAGCGGACTTCAAAATCCAGTCAAAACCGCACGACCATTCACTTTTACGCCCTGTTAGGAAATCGGAATTTTCAACGATCGAGAATAATTCAGCGAAAGTCATTTTGTCAAGTAGCGCGGTGGCTGATTTGATCGCTTTACGGCGTTTATCGGTCAGTTTTTGCACTTTTGGCAGTGAAACGCAGATAGAATTGAAACAATCTATTACCGCTTGATAGTCAAAAGACGGTTGTCTGTCAACGGAAGTTGACGAAGATAAATTCTCTTTACTTAACTTATCTTCACTTGCCTTACCGAAGCCCTCCGTCATCTGAACCCGTGGATCACCGACGCGCAGGTGAATGAAGCGCTCAGCACATTCACCTCTTATGTATCCTCCGCCTCTCTGCTCCAGATCAATGAGGAAAAGTATCGCCTGATCCGCGACGGAATCCCTGTGACCGCAAAGCGCTCCGACGGTACGACAGAGCAGAAAAGAGCGAGAGTCATCAACTTCTCAGATCCGTTGGATAACTACTTTTTAGCGGTCAAGGAGATGAAGATTCACGGTGAGCTGTATCGTCGCAGAACGGATATCGTCGGCTTTGTCAACGGTATCCCGCTCCTGTTCGTCGAACTGAAAGCGCATAATGTAGATGTATACAACGCCTATGCTGAAAACTATACCGATTATCAGGACACGATCCCGCACCTGTTCTATTACAACGCCTTTCTGATGATCAGCAACGGCGAAGAAGCGAAGGTAGGCACACTCGGCAGCAAATACGAATTCTTCCATGAGTGGAAACGTCTGAAAGAAACGGATGAAGGCAACGTGGAGCTGAAAACCATGCTGCTCGGTATCTGCGACAAGACCAACTTTATCGACTTGTTGGAGAACTTTATCCTCTTTGATCATTCGGGCGGTAAGACGGCGAAGATTCTCGCCCGCAACCATCAGTTCCTCGGCGTAAATGAAGCGGTAAAAGCATATGAGGCTCGTCAACTAAACGACGGTAAGCTCGGCGTATTTTGGCATACTCAGGGCAGCGGCAAGAGCTATTCCATGCTGTTCCTCGCTCAGAAGATCCGCAGGAAGTTTGCCGGATCACCTACATTTGTCATCCTGACCGATCGCGAAGAATTGAATTCACAGATCAGCGATACCTTTGAAAACTGCGGCTTGCTCGGCAACACGAAAGCCTCTCAGTATATCGCTACAAGCAGTAACGACCTGATAGCAAAGCTGAAAGGCAATCCGAGTTTTATCTTTACGCTGATCCAAAAGTTCAACCAGGATGATGTGGAACCGATCCGCCCTGACCATGATATCATCATCATGTCCGATGAGGCTCACCGCAGTCAGTACGGAATCTTTGCGGATAATATGGTGCGTCTGTTGCCTACGGCATCCCGAATCGGCTTTACAGGCACTCCTCTGCTCTCGGATGACAACATCACTGCCAGAACCTTTGGCGGCTATATATCGATCTATGACTTCAAGCGCGCCATCGATGACGGCGCCACTGTTCCGCTGTATTATGAGAACCGCAGTGATAAGATTGAGGATCTGAAGAATCCGCAGATCACAAAAGAGATCATGGACGCGATCGAAGCGGCGGATCTGGATGACGACCAGCAAGAGAAACTGGAGCGCGAATTCGCAAAGGATATCCATATTTATCGAGCCGATCCGCGTCTGGATAAGATAGCCTATGACTTTGTGAAGCATTACTCTGCCCTGTGGACAAGCGGTAAGGCGATGTTTGTGTGCCTCGATAAGGTCACCTGCGTCAAGATGTATGATAAGGTGCAGAAGTACTGGGCTGAAAAGATCGAAGCATTAGAAGCGGAAATGCAG
>CACWTM010000192.1 GCA_902763855.1 uncultured Ruminococcus sp.
ACTTTACGCACGCGAAGCCATCTACTGCCATTGCCTTGGCATAACATTGGATGACATACGCAATGATAAGACAATTATTGATTAACTATTTATAAATAGTATGGGAAATAAAGAATTATTGGTTGCTGCCATTGAAAACGGAACCGTTATTGATCATATTCCTACAGAAAAAACATTCCAGGTGGTAAATCTGCTAAAACTGCAGAACGAGAACCACCCTGTCACGATAGGCTTCAACCTACCATCAAAAAAGGTGGGAGAAAAAGGAATCATCAAGATATCAAACAAGTTTTTCACCGACGAAGAAATCAACCGCCTGAGTGTTGTTGCACCAAAGATTGTGCTTAACATTATCAAGGATTACGAAGTGGTAGAAAAGAAAACTGTTGAAACTCCTGACGAGTTGAGAGGAATCGTGAAATGCAATAATCCAAAATGCATCACAAACAACGAACCTATGCACACCGTTTTCAATGTCGTTGACAAGACTCACGGAATATTAAAATGCAGATATTGCGACAAAGAACAACAAATAGACAACGTTGAGCTATGTCAAAAATAGAAGCATTTCCTACAGAAATATTAGGGTATTAGAATTTTTTGTAGTATTTTTGCAACAGATTGTAATTTACAGATTAACAACTAAAGCTTTTTAAAGATGAGAAGAGATCAAGAGATTTTTGACCTTATTGAACAGGAACATGTCACAACCCGCCTCGATCGCGTAAGGAACCGCGAGTGAGCGCTCCATCGCGCAGGAGAAGCCGACCATCGGGGTCGCGTCAGAGACGATCAGACCGTTGAAGCCGAGCTTCTCACGCAGGAGCCTTTGCAGCAGCTCCGGGGACAGGGTCGCGGGGACGAGCTTCTTCGGATGTTGCGGAGTGAAATACTTTTGATAAGCAGGCTGGGCGATGTGACCGACCATCACGGTCTGTGCGCCGTCGTCGATCAGACCCTTATAGATCTTGCCGTAGGTCGCGTCCCATTCGCCGACCGAGAGGTCGTTGACGCTCGTCAGGATATGCTGGTCGACTTCGTCGCAGCCGTCGCCGGGAAAGTGCTTGATCGCGACGAGGACGTTCTCCTCCTTCGCCGCCTTCATGTACTGTCTGGCGAACGCAAGCACGCGGTCGGGATCGTCGCCGTAGGTGCGGACGTTGGTGATCGGGTTGCGCCAGTTGCGGTCGATATCGACGACCGGGGCGAACGCCCAGTTACAGCCGACAGCCGCGCCCTCGGAGCAGCTGATCTTGCCCAGACGGTACGCGCTCTCGGGATCGCCGGTCGCGGCGGCCTGCATCTGCTTGCCGAACGCGGTTCCGTCAACGGCGATACCGATGCCGCCGTCCTCCAGGTTCGCGCCGATGAGCATCGGAATGCGGCTGTGCTCCTGCAGATAGCGGTGGGTCTCCTGCATCTCTGCGGAGTCGCCGCAGCGGTACATGATGCCGCCCACATGCAGTCTGAGCATCGTGTTGTCGAGCACCTCGGGATCGCCCGAATAGCCGACCGGGACGAAGAGCTGACCGAGCTTTTCATCAAGCGTCATGCTCTCCTTCGTGTTATTTACCCAAGCGATCGCTTCATCGTCAAGATAAAACGGCTTCGCCTTTAAATCAATCATAATTACCTCCATTATCTCATAAGACAGCCTCTTTCCCGTTTTGAGAAAGAGGCTGACGGATTATCGTATTTCAGCCTCGGGCAGGGGCGTTTTCAAGTCTCTTCGCAGGCTTGAAAATCTTCTTGAGGAGCCCTTGGTTGTTCAGATAGATCAGGAACAGAACCAGCAGAACCGCGTTGATGATCGACTGCATCGAAGCGCTGATCTCATTGGAGAACGCCGCGAAGGTGGAGTTGAGCATCGACATGCACAGCGCCGCAAGCAGGAAGCCGATCTTCTCGTTGCTGTACTTGGAGATGTAGCCGCCGATGAACATCGGGAGGAACGCGGTGAACATGATGCCGATGGAAGCGAAGTTCAGCTGACCGCCGTTGATGTTGGAGCTGCGCAGCGTGTTGAGGAAGCCGACGATACCCATCAGACCGCCGCAGATCGCGTAGCACAGCAGGGCGTTGGGGACTTCCTTGATACCGGTGTTGACCGCTACCTTCTGGCCGTTCTTGAGCGCGTTGTAATCGTAACCGAACTTGGTATGATCGAACACAACGATCACGAAGAGCAGTACGACCGCGATGATGATCAGCGGATAGACCCAGGAGCCGGAGAACTTCGCCATAGAAGCGTTCTGGACTTCTGTCATAACGTACTTACCGGCGGTGACGGTGTAGAGGACGCCTTCAAAGATCAGCGTCACACCGAGGGAGACGATGATCGGCGGGAGCTTTGTCAGTACATAGATCGCGCCGGAGAAAAGTCCGAGCAGCGCGCCGATAACGATATTGAGGGCGAGCATCATGATCGCCGAGCCTGCGCCGCCGCCGAGGATCGCGTAGGTGATCTTCGCGCTGAACACCGATGACAGCAACGCCATCGAGCCGAGCGAGAAATCAAAGCGGCCGGAGTTCAGGTTGATGGAGAGCGCGATGGTCGTGATCATCACGATCGCGGTATAGATGACGAAATTCTTGAAGCTGGTGACGTTGGAGATCATCTGGCGTCCGTTGACGAGACAGATGACTTCCAGGATGACCAGCACGATGAGCGGGATCGCGATCGTACCGAATATCTTCTTGACCAGCTGTCCTTTTTTACTACTGTTAGCCATAATACCCCTCCTCAGAGGAATTGAAATCTTGGGTCGGTACCCTCTTTCAGCCAAAAGCCCTGCTTTTAGCTCAAAGAGAATTCCGTGTCACAGGGGGGCGGGGCTGCCGCCCCCTGTCGGAAAAAGAAGGAATGAATGAAAGGAAGAATCAGTAAACTTCTTTCGTGGTTAGCTTAGTTAGCCTCTACCAGAGTCTTGACGTCGTCATAAGTAGCGGTGGAGGAGATGATGCCGTCCAGAACTTCCTTGCTGTAGATCGGGCTGTCGCCGCTGTCCTTGGAGACCAGCTC
>CACWTM010000193.1 GCA_902763855.1 uncultured Ruminococcus sp.
TCATGAATCTCATCTTCCGTAATCAAAACTTTTTCTAAATCCTTATGCATTGTTCAAACCCCCGTTGATTAAACAGTATTCCCCATCACGGGTCAAATCCGCTTTCGCCTGTGCGGAAGTACCGATCCCCTCGATCCACAAGACGGTAGAGCCGTTCGCGACAACAGCAATCGTATCGCGCAGCTCACGCGGTATTTTGAGCTCATTGAAGAGCTTTTTCAACGTTTTGGTGACGCCGCGGCGAGGATCGGTGAAGGTATCGCCCGCGCGGCGGCGTCGAATCACGGTATCTCGTGTTATTATAGCACACGGGATGCAGTGATATAATAATAAATTGTGAATATTTTCACTGCTGAACGCAAGCGGAGGAACGACTTTATACAGTTGTCCCCCACGCACCGTCACGCGTGTACCGTTCTCTTTTATATAATCGAAGATCGGTACGCAATAATCGTCCTTACTAAGCTCCTTTGGCAGGATCCGCAGGATACCCTGCGCGCAGGAAACGGTATAACCGCCGCTGATATCGACCGCGCCGTTTGAGTGCATCGCTTCTATTATAAGCGCTGTGTGTTGAAAGTCAACAGTCACATCGGCTTTTTCCAAAATGTTTTTGACGGCGTATTTTAACATGATCGGATCACACTGTATCAGCTTTTTACACGACCAACCGTAAGGAACTTTTGCCGCTTTTAATTCTTTTTCAGCAATTTGCGTCAGGTATTCGTCCGCTTCACGCATGATCGCCGACATTCTGCCGACGCTCTCCCCTACGCTCGGATTCAGCTCACGCAGGACAGGCATCACCTGATGGCGGAGCTTGTTGCGCGTGTAGTCGTCGGACAGGTTGGTCGAATCGGTCACAAAGCTGAGCTCGTTTTCGGAACAGTAGGCTTCGATCCGGGCGCGTGATACCGCTAACAGCGGTCGGATGATGTTATCGCGTCTGATCGGAATACCCGCAAGACCCGACAGTCCTGAACCGCGGGTCAGGTTCCATAGAACGGTTTCGGCGTTATCGTCGCTGTGATGCGCTGTCGCGATCTTCGCGCCGCCTATATCACGCGCGACCTTTTCCAAAAAACGGTAACGCAGATTTCTTGCACAAAGCTCCAGACTCTCTCCGCGCTCCTTCGCAAAGGCAGGGACGTCGGCTTCATCCGTATACAACGGGATCGACCATTCCGTACACAGCGCTTTGACAAAGGCTTCGTCGCGATCCGCCTCTTCTCCGCGAATGGCGTGGTTAAAGTGCGCCGCGAAAACCCCAATTTCTAATTCTTCTTTTAAAGAATGAAGCACATGCAGCAACGCCACCGAGTCCGCACCGCCGGACAGAGCGACCAGCACCTTGTCCCGCGGCTGTAACAGGTCGTTTTTTTTGACATAGTCCGCGACCGCGGCACGCATATCCGCTCCGCGAGCGTCAGCCTTCACGACTGCGCTCCTGACCGGTAAACCGCATGAACTCGCCCTGCCAGTGGAGCTTGACGATGGTGGTCTCGCCGTGACGGTTTTTGGCGACGATACACTCGCCGCTGTTCTGGTCGACTGCCGCCTGGACGGTCTCGGCGCCTTTCTCACGCTCATAGTAGCCGTCGCGGTACAGGAAAAGCACGATATCCGCGTCCTGCTCGATCGAACCCGAGTCACGCAGGTCACTCAGCTGCGGACGGTGATCCTGACGTTGTTCGGACGCACGGCTGAGCTGGCTTAAACAGATAACGGGAACATTGATCTCTTTGGCAAGAATCTTGAGGTTTCTTGTCAGCTCGGATATCTCCTGTACACGGTTGCCGTCTCTGCGGCCGGTGGACATCAGCTGGAGATAGTCGATCACGACAAGATCAGGGTCTTTGAGCCGTCTCAGCTTGGCTTTCATCTCGGGCACGGTGATACCGGGCGTGTCGTCAAGATAGAGCTGGGCGTTCTTCAGCACGTCGCCCGCGCCGATCAGACGGTTCCACTCTTCCTGACTGAGCCGACCGGTACGCAGTTTGGTACCGCCGACGAGCGCTTCGGAGGACAGCAGACGTGACGCGAGCTGTTCCTTGGTCATTTCGAGCGAGAAAAAGGCAACCTTTTTCTTGGCGATAACAGACACGTTTCGCGCGATATTCAGCGCAAAGGAGGTTTTGCCCATACCGGGACGCGCCGCAAGCAGAATCAGGTCGGAGCGGTTCAGACCGGTGATGACCCGGTCGAGGTCGCCGATACCCGTGGACACAGGCTTGATGGCGTCGTCGTCGCGGCTGAGCATATCGAGGCGGTCAAAGGTCTGGAACAGTACCTCGTCAAGTCTCTGTAAACCTTGGATGTTCTTTCCGCGGCGGATATCAAAAATCTTCTGCTCCGCCGAGTCGATCAACAGCTGAGGCTCCATCTCGCCGTCGGCGCTGTCCTCGATGATATCTCGGGCGGCGTTCATCAGCGAACGCACGTCGTACTTGTCGCGCACGATACGGGCGTAGCTCTCGACGTTGGTGATGGACGGACAGTTCTGGGCAAGCTGAACCAGGTAGGTTTTTCCGGTTGCCTCGTCAAAATCCCGCTCCCTCTTCAGCGTTTCCAGCACTGTGATCTGGTCAACCGCCTTACCCACGGTAAACATCGACATCATAGCCGTGTAGATGGTTTTGTGATTCGTAATATAGAAGTATTCAGATGACGGCAGAATCTCCGCAACGCGGGCGATGGCGTCGGGCTCCATGAGGATCGCTCCGAGCACCGCCTGTTCCGCTTCGGGAGAATACGGCTGCCGTATTCCGTTATAGACAGATGGATTCGTATTAGTATCAGGCATAATCTTAATCAAATCAGGAATGAGAAACGGGGAATTGATTTCGCTTAAATTCCCTGTCACTCATTCATTCTTTCATGCTAACATTTTTGGCGAATAATAAACTTCCCCGGTGCAAGCACTAAAGTGTCCGCCGGACACTTTACCCTCGCTATGCTCGGGCGGGGTATTAGCCTAAAAGGATAAATCCTTCCC
>CACWTM010000194.1 GCA_902763855.1 uncultured Ruminococcus sp.
GGCTTCTTGGGTCGGGCGCTTGCCTACGTCATCGCGGCGCTGATCGGTATTCTCGGTACGGCGGAGCATGGCAACAGTTCCATCCCCGGCATCGTTTTCGGCGTGCTGATCTGCGTGATCGCGGCGTTCCCGATGGCGCTTCTCGGAATCATCCCCCAGAGCATCGTCGCTGACGTTGCCGAGGCTGACGGATACGAGACCGGCGAGAACCGCGAGGGCATGTTCTTTGCGGCACGCACCTTCGCGATGAAGTTCGGCCAGTCGCTCGCGATGCTCGTCTTTACCTCCCTCGCTATCATCGGCACCACTCAGAACACCAACAGCAACGACATCACCGCCTCTGTCACCGGCATGACCATCGTCGGTTGGGTCGCGGTAGCGTTCTGCGTACTCGGCGCGGTCATCCTCGGCTTCTATAATGAGAAGAAGATCATGTCCACTATCGAGAAAAACCACAAGAAATAAGGATACATCTATGATTAAAAAAATCACCGGCGAGCATGAGACCTATCTCCTGCAGACCGACAACACCGCCTATGCCTTTATGATAGAACCTTCGGGTCACCCGGAGCACCTTTACTACGGCACAAAGATCGACGCCGATCAGCTCGACGAGCTCTTTGCCCTGTGGCAAAAACGCGAGTTCGAGCCGGGCAACGTCATCGTCTACTCCGAAGAACACAACACCACCTCGCTCGAGGATATCTGCCTGGAGTGTTCGGGCGAGGGTCACGGCGACGTCCGCGATCCGTTCATTGAGCTTGTCCGCGCGGACGGCTCGCGCACAACCGACTTTCGCTTTCTAAGCGCCGAGATCACCGACACCAAGCCCGAGTTCGACACCCTGCCGGGCTCCTACAGCAAGGGCGGCAAGGTTGACCATCTCACCCTCACCCTCGCGGATGAGAAGCTCCTTTTAGAGCTGCACTACTATGTCTATCCCGAGTGCGACGTCATCACACGCTCAGCAAAGCTCATCAACAACAGCGACGAAGAAATACAGCTCGAGCGCCTGCTCTCTACCCAGCTTGATCTGCCCGATCACGGATGGGCGGTCACCGCTTTTCACGGCGCGTGGGCAAGAGAGATGGACAAGTCTACCGTTGTCCCCAACCGCGGCAAATATATTATCGAGAGCCGTATCGGATCATCTTCCAACCGCACCAACCCCTTCTTCATGCTCCATCGTCCCGATACAAGCGAGGATATCGGCGCGGTCTACGGCTTCAACCTCATCTACAGCGGCAACCACTATGCCTGCACAGAGGTCAGCGCGTTTTTCAAGACGCGTGTCGTACAGGGCGTCAATCCCGCAGGATTCCGCTATATCCTCGAACCCGGAGAAAACTTTGAAGCGCCCGAGGCGGTCATGACCTACTCCGATCACGGCTTTGGCGGTCAGACGCGCAACATGCACCGCTTTGTTCGCGAGCATATCCTGCGCGGCGAATGGGCTAGCAAGGAACGCCCCGTCCTGCTCAACTCATGGGAAGCAGCCTACTTCAACATCACCGAAAGCAGTCTGGTTTCGCTGGCAAAAGCCGGCAGAGACCTCGGCGTCGAGCTGTTTGTCATGGATGACGGATGGTTCGGCGACCGCAACGACGATCTGCGCGCTCTCGGCGACTGGGAGCCTAACCCCAAAAAGCTCCCCGGAGGGCTGAGCCGTCTGTCCAAAAAAGTCACCGACCTCGGTATCGGCTTCGGTATCTGGGTCGAACCGGAGATGATTAACGTCAACTCCCGCCTGTATGAAGCGCACCCTGACTGGGCAATGGCTATTCCCGGCAAGCTCCACAGCGAGGGCAGACACCAGCGCATCCTTGATCTGAGCAACCCCGAAGTGACCGACTGGATGACCGAGAAGATGAGCGAGGTCTTTTCCTCAGGCAACATCACCTACATCAAGTGGGATATGAACCGCATTTTCTCCGATGTTTACTCCCCCTATCTGCCCGCCAAACGTCAGGGCGAAACTGCTCACCGCTATATGCTGGGGCTATACAGGGCGATGAAAACACTGACCGAGCGTTTTCCGCATATCCTCTTTGAAGGCTGTGCCTCGGGCGGATGTCGATTTGACCTCGGAATCCTGTGCTACTTCCCCCAGATCTGGGCGAGCGACAACACCGACGCTATCTGTCGCTCCCATATCCAGGAGGGCTACAGCTACGGCTATCCCCAGTGCTGTGTCTCGGCGCATGTATCCGCTTCGCCGAACCACCAAACCCTGCGCAACACGCCGCTGGAAACACGCTTCAATATCGCGGCGTTCGGCGTGCTGGGCTATGAGCTGAACACCGGTGATATGACCTCTGACGACAAGGAGCATACCCGCCTGCAGATCACGCTCTACAAGGTATGGCGCGACGTCCTGCAATACGGCGACTTCTACCGTATCCTCACGGGCGGAAACCACCATGAGTGGATCGCTGTCAGCAAGGACAAGAGCCGCGCCGTCGGTATGCTGATGCAGGAACTGGTGCAGCCTGATCTGCAGTCACACCGCTTCATTTGCAAGGGGCTTGATCCCGACCGCACCTACCGTTTTCACAACATCTCAGGCAAGGTCAATATCAAGCTGTTCGGTTCTTTAATCAACACCATGACGCCGATCCACATCCGCCAGGACGGTATCCTGCACAACCTGATTGCCCGCTTCGTCAAGATGGGCGGCGAGGTAGAGGATTACACCGCCAAGGGCTCTGTTCTCATGGGGGCGGGCGTCGCGCTGCGGCAGCAGTTCTCCGGCAACGGCTACAACGAAAACGTTCGGCTCTTCCCCGATTTTGCTTCAAGAATGTACTTTCTGGAAGCGGTCGACTGATATCATAAAATATCTGTCAATTGAAAACCCGCTTCTGAAAGCGCTCAGAAGCGGGTTGCTTTTCGCTATTTATACTAAGTATCCATTAAACGCTTTAACAAATTTGTTAGCGAGAAATTTCGCAGAGCAAGGCGGAGGACGCAGGCATACTTGAGGTGTTGTCCAAA
>CACWTM010000195.1 GCA_902763855.1 uncultured Ruminococcus sp.
TTTGTCAAAGTTCGCGTCTCATCCCGATACCGGCGTCGGCGTCGGCGAGACCATCAAGATGCAGTACGCGATCTCTAAGGTCGGCTTGCCCCGCGTGCTCTGGGCGTCCTTTGCAGGCGGCGTCTGCAAGATCTTCGGCAAGCGCGGCGTCTTTTATGAGATTGTCGGATCAGAGGTAGCGGGTCTCGATGGCTTCTACGACCATGTGTGGGCGGAGTACCGCGATATCGGTATCGAAAATCCCGAGAACCCCTCCGGCGTATGCGATGAGATCAAGGAGAAACTTGGCATGTCCTGCATGATTGTTGACGCGAACGACCTCGGACAGGAGGTTCTCGGCTATTCTTCCGATATCACCTTGAGCGAAGAAGAGCTGCACGGTCTGATCGCCGACAACCCCTGCGGTCAGGATCACGAGACCACTCCGATCATTTTAATTCGCAGAAAGAAATAAGAGGGACGTTATGACCGATTCGTATGTTGAGATCAACCTGTCGCGCCTGACCAACAACGTCAAGGCGATCTTGGAGAAATACCCCGACTACCGCAGCTACATCGGCGTTGTCAAGGGCGACGCCTACGGACACGGCATGCGCGCCGTGAAAGCGCTGCACAACGGCGGACTGCGCTACTTTGCCGTATCCTCTCTGGAAGAGGCAAAGGAGCTGCGCTCCTTCAACACCCATGTGCCGGTTCTGTGTCTGGAGCCTGTCGCGATCGACCGCCTGAGCGAAGCCGCCGACCTCGATCTGACGCTGGGTATCCCGGACATCGAGTATCTGCGCGCTATGCTCGAAAATGACGTCAAGCACAGCTTCAAGGTGCATTTGCAGGTTGATTCGGGCTTTGGCAGACTCGGCTTTAAGGATAAAGGAGAGATCAAAGAAGCTGTGAAGCTGATTAATGACTCGGGGCATTTTCTCGAGGGTATCTATCAGCATTTTGCGACCGCGGGTATTTTTGATCCCCATTATGATAACCAGATCAGTAAGTTCAAGGAGCTGACTTCCCTGATCGACCTTGATGAGATACCGATGGTGCATCTGGGCAGCGGCGTTTCTCTGCTGGCGCATCCGAAGATCGACATCGCCACCGCAACGCGCATGGGCCTTGTCATGTACGGCTACAACATCGGCCCGACCTCTTACGGCAACGGCGTCAAAGACAGGCTCCGCGACCTGCGCGACAGACGCAATCAGCGCAAGTATAATCTGACTGAGACCATCCGTGACGTTCAGCTCGACTTAAGCCCCGCGATGTCCTACAAGTGCCGTATTTTGCAGATCAAGGACGTCAACGCGGGCGAGTATGTCGGCTATAACGCCGAGTACCAGGCTCAGGAGCTCATCAGTATCGCGGTACTCCCGGTGGGCTACAACAACGGTATCGGTCACGCCAACTACGGCAGAGTGGTCGAGATCAACGGCAAGCGTTATCCGATCATCGGAGAGATCGGCATGAATATGTGCTGCGTCAAGATCGACAACCGCGTCAAGCTCACAGATACCGTAACCCTCTTAGGCGGCGGTATCAGTTTGGGCAGATTCTCCCGATCCTCAGGCTTAGGTCTTGCGGAGATCCTCTTGGGCATCGGCAAAAATAACGAGAGAGTTTATATAAAATAACGGTTAGTGGTTGCGAATTTTCTTTTACAGAATTAAATTTACCAACGGGTGAGGGCGGAGCCCTCCCTTCACCGTTCACTTTTCACCTGAATACGGAGGTCGATTATATGGCAATGTCAGTTACCAAGTGGCTGATGAACAAGTTTAAGGATATCAACAAGGACAGGATGAACCGTCATATCGAGATCATCCGTCAGCAGAGCGGCAAGTCCAAGTTTTACATCAAATGCAGCCTTGCGTGGAACTTCTTGACCCAGGGTACGGGCTACACGGATTATTTCCGCGGACATTTTATCGACAGAACCAAAGAAGAGAAAAAGACCTACGCGACCGCCAAGCGTTTTTATCGTCTGATGGCGTATCTCAACGATGAAGAATACATCGTTGTTCTGGGCGACAAGCTGATCTTTGACGAGGTTTTTCGCGAGTATCTCAAGCGCGATTTCATCAATCTGCGCAAAAGCACTCCCGACGATCTCAGAGAGTTCCTCAAAGGCAAGGATATCGTTTTCGCCAAGGAAACCAAGGGTGAGGGCGGTCACGGCATTTCCAAGTGCATTGTCAAGGATATCAAGGATGTGGAAGCGTTCTACCGTCAGTGCAAAGAGAACGGTCAGTTCCTCATTGAGGATGCGATCAAACAGCATCCTGACCTGAATCAGATCAACCCGAATGTCGTCAACTCGTTCCGCGTTATCACCCTTCTGAATGATAAGGGCGAGATCAAGATGATCGCCAACGCCCTGCGCGTCAACCAGGATGACAGCGTTGTCATCGGCTGCACCAACGACCTGTATTTCAGCCTCGGCGCCGACGGCAGGATCGACAGCAACGTTGTCGACGACTACGGAGAGGTCTACGATACCCATCCGCTGACGGGCGTCAAGTTCAAGGACGTTTACATCCACGGCGTTCAGGAAGCCTTTGACATGTGTATCGACGCGCACAATCGTATTCCCCAGTGCCGTTACATTGGCTGGGATATCGCTTTTTCTGAGAACGGCCCCGTCATCGTCGAGGGCAACGAGTACCCCGGTTACGGTCTTGTACAGCATTACGCGCTGAAAAACAAGCGTACCGGACACCTCAAAGAGGTTGCCGATCACCTCGGCGACGAGTACAATCACATCAAACTGTAAGCGAGAGCCTCCCGTTTGGGAGGCTTTTCTTAGTTTGCCCGGAATGGGTAGCAACTTGGTGGTGAAAGTCCACTACACGCTTGGCAGTAGGAAGTGTTAGCTGAGGGCAAGGGTGTCCGTC
>CACWTM010000196.1 GCA_902763855.1 uncultured Ruminococcus sp.
GGCGCATGAGAAGGACGGCAGAAGGGCGATCGGCGTGTTCACCGTCAAAGGCGGCGCGGGATATGTGGAGGTCGACTTCCCCGACGGCGTGTACGATAACCTGATCGGCGGCGAGAAGGTCGAGGTGTTCCGCGGCGGCGTTTCCTGTCACGGCAATCCGATCATTCTGATAAGGGAGGAATAAGAAATGTACTTTGAACGGCTGTGGCACAGCTTCGCCGGGCTGCCCGAGGTAACCGCGATCGCGCTCGGCGGCTCACGCGTGACCGGAAGCTATGATGAAAAATCAGATTATGACCTATACATTTACTGCGACACGGTTCCGGATGACAGCGTCCGCAGACAGATCCTTGAGACAAACTGCTCCTATATCGAACAGGGAAACGCCTTCTGGGAGTTGGAGGACGACTGCACGCTCAAGGACGGTGTGGATATCGATATCCTTTACCGCAGTATCAGCGAAATTGCGGACGGGCTCACCTATGTGGTGGAGGGCTGTCATCCTTCTAACGCCTACACCACCTGCATATGGCACAACATCCTGACATGCAGGGTACTGTATGACCGCGAAGGTGCTCTCGGCAAGCTGATTGAACGGTTCAGCGTACCGTATCCGGAAAAGCTGCGCCAAAATATCATCAAGCGCGGTATGCGGCTGCTGCACGGCAATCTGCCGTCCTATGACGCGCAGATCCAGAAAGCCGCGAAGCGCGGAGATCTTATCTCGGTCAACCACCGCACGGCGGCGTTTCTGGAAACTTGTTTCGATGTGATCTTCGCGCTGAACCGTATGACCCATCCCGGTGAAAAGCGCATGCTGCAGACCGCCGTTGATAAGGCGGAGATACTGCCCGAAGACTTTGAGAAAAACATTAACATACTGCTTCGTTCTGTGTTTACGGATTTGCAGACAGCAGAAGAGGCGCTGAACAGTATCGTAACGGGTCTGGAAAGAATCATCAAAGATCATTGCTGATAATTTCCCATTCCAAAAAATCCCCGAGGATTATTCCTTATGCCTTTTCTTTGATAATGCGTGGTAATTATTTCACGGTGCTGGTAGTTTGTTTTTTCTGTTAGGATTAAGTTTGACCACAATTTTGACCACTTCAGAAATAAAGCGGAAAGGGAAAAAGAGGAACAAAAGGAAAACTCCGTCTGAAAGCTCCGACAAAAGAGCGCCAAACGGATTAAATAGCAGTCAAACGGCCGTGTGGAATCGTCCTTGACACGCTACGAACCAAAAGGTCGGGGGTTCGAGTCCCTTCCAGCGCGCCATAACAGCTCTCGATATTTCGGTATCGGGAGCTGTTATCTTTTGCTTAAAGCGGCTTAAACACTGGGTTTTTGGGGCATTGTGATTTTTTTACGCTCTTCATTCAGCCTGAAAACGGCTCTGAAAGAATTCGAGAAAAATTGTGGTCAAAACCACTTTTGACCACAATTTGACCACAACGCAAAACGCGACTTATGGTATAAAGCAGATATCAATTAATCCGACGGTATAAGAAACGAACAAAGAATTCTTTATTCAAATGACGGATTAGATAATATGTAGTGACCCCACTTTGCAAGACGTGGATTTACCTGTATACTTAAAATACAAGAAATAAGGTAACAGGGATTACCGCATACAAAGGAGATCACTACAATGACAAGTATAGTACAAATCGGCATGGATGTCCACAAAAATAATTTTACACGGAAATCTCTCTGTAAAGACCGTAATCGTTTTCGGTATATTCCTCCCACTTCTACTTTTGACTTTCTCCCTTCTAAATCCAGAAAAGCAGATCCTATGTCTTTCTTTAATCTGAGTTTTCGGATACAATTAACAAAAAAATTGGCAGACGCACGATGTTGTGTGACGATAAATCAGTCATTATATACAACAGAGCCATATATCATTTGTGCGAATAGGACAATAGAAAAGGTGCATAGGTTACGCGTCTGCCAACAATTATTTTTCCTCTGAAAATACAAAAAGCCCGATAAAATCGAGCTTTTTGTGGTGCGGATAACAGGAGTTGAACCTGCATGAGCGCAATGCTCACATGGACCTGAACCATGCGCGTCTGCCTATTCCGCCATATCCGCATATTCGTTTTTACCCTCTGAATTTTTACACGGTAGAGAGGTGAGAACCGAGGTGGAGCTTATCGCTCAATCCACAAACGTTATTATACCAAAAGGTGTTTCAAATGTCAATACTTATGGCAGAGATTTTTTCACCAGTGCAATAACCAAAAAGGAAAACGGATGCGCATAACGCGACATCCGTTCTCTTGCCCCTGAGCGGATCGAGGGCAGTGCTGTATTATCCTATGCTTTTCGCCGATAAAATATGCCTAACCGTTGTTTTCGATCACGCTCAGCGGATCGATCAGTTGATCGCCGACGCGAATCTCAATATGCACATGCGGCTTGTCCGAGCTTTCGCAGGGGATCTGCCCCACCGTGCCGATCGTATCGCCGGTGCTGACCTCATCCTCTTTTTCCACGGCGAAGTTCGAGTCCAAACCGCAGTAATAGACCGAAAAGTCTCCGCAATCCACCTCGATAATCACGCCGTATAATTCTGATACAGAAATATCATTGACCGTACCACCGCACATCGCATAGACATTTTCGCCTGTTTCCGCGGCAAAATCACAGCCTGTATGCGCGCGATAATCACGCAGGGTACTGTTGTAAACGATATCCTCGCTGTAGGGCTTGAGAACCTGATGGCTCTTGACAGGATACACCAGATTATCGCTGACTCTCAGCACTGCCTGCAGCGGATCCTTAATCTCATCTTGCATGGTATCCTTCGCGTCAGGTCTTGTTTCACTAATCATCAAGCGGCTTTCAACAACCGTTTCCGCCTGCGTCGGGATCTCGGTTTCAGCCTCGGTCGCCGCCATTGTATCAGGCTCGGTCACACCGGTCATCTCCTGAGCCACCGCCGCCTTTTCGGTTGACAGCGACGAAAAATAGGTATTGTCGCTCGGATCAGGCGCGCCGCTCATCGTTGAGTACGCTGACCATACGGCGAAGCCCACCGCCAGCATACAAATCGACAAAGCGATATAAAACCCCACGCGCTCTGTCGGCTTCTTATCATTTGCGTGCTTATATTTCTTCATAAAAAACGCCTCCGTTCCTAGTATGAACAGAGGCGATGAACTTATTCAGTAAAAGAAAAAATTATCTCAGTGCGGCAAAGACCACCGTCGCGGCATACATCAAAACCATCACAACACCCTCGAGACGATTGATCTTCTTTGTCAGCGCGAATATATAAACAAGGATAGACGTGACGATCAAAATCGCGAAGTCGATCATCGACGCAAAGTTGACAGGAATCGGATGAAGTGTAGCGGACACGCCGAGGATGAACAGCAGATTAAAAATATTGGAGCCGACAACGTTACCGACCGCAAGACCGTTCTCGCCCTTGCGCGAAGCGACAATCGAGGTCACCAGCTCCGGCAACGAGGTACCAAACGCGACGACCGTCAGACCGATCAGCGTTTCGCTCATACCGAACGCGGCGGCGATATACTTAGCCGAGTTGACGACAAACTGACCGCCCGCGATAATCAGACCTACGCCCAGCAGGATGAACAACACGCTTTTCAGGGGCGACATAGTTTTGACAGGCTCTTCCTGTGACGGATTCTTTCGTGCCGAAACGATCAGAACCGCGATATACGCGACAAAAACCAAAAGCAGTGCGATACCGATAACACGGCTAACCAAAGTAACGTTCTCACTCATCTTGACCGCCGCAAGGTTGACGCCGATCAGCATGGGGATACCCAGCGCGATAAACAGCAGCAGGGTCGTAATGATCGAAAAAGGAAAATCCCTTTTCTTGATTACATTCTCAATCGGCACCGGTTTGATAATCGCGCACACACCCAGCACCATCAAAAGGTTGAACAGATTTGACCCGACGACGTTACTCAGCGCGATTTCGTTTGAGCCCTTCAGCGCCGCGGACGTACTGACCGCCAGCTCCGGCGCGCTGGTGCCGAGCGCGACGATCGTCAAGCCGATGATAACCGTCGGCACCTTAAAGATTGCCGCGAGCGACGAACTGCCGTCGACAAAAATATCCGCGCCCTTAATCAGCGCGACAAATCCCGCGATCAGCAGGACAATTTGCAACACCATTTCCATATATACTTCCCTTTATCTTTCCCTCTTAGTATGGACGATCAAACAGCGACCGATCCTACAGCATTATAAAACAACCGACATTCATTGTCAATAAACTTCCCCGGTGCAAGCACTAAAGTGTCCGCCGGACACTTTACCCTCGCTATGCTCGGGCGGGGTATTAGCCTAAAAGGATAAATCCTTCCC
>CACWTM010000197.1 GCA_902763855.1 uncultured Ruminococcus sp.
CCTCCTTGACAGGCGCCAGCCTGTCTGCGTCGTCCGCCTCGTTCTACGAAATTTTCCGTTAATAAATTTGTTAAAGCGTTTAATGGAAACTTAGTATAAGTCGTGATCAAAACGAATATAGACAACAAACAGGTGGGCAGAAAACCCACCTGTCGTTTTATTTCAATGTATATTATTGATTATTGGTCGTTTTCTGCTTACCTCTGGAGACCTTGATGGTCACCTCGGAGCCGGTCTCGATCTTGTCGCCCGCCTTCAAGCCGACGTATTCCATGACCTTGCCCTCGTCAACAGTATCGCTGAACTCCACCGTCTGGTTCGCGATGAAGCCCGCGTTGGTCAGCTCCTCGGCGGCAGCGGTATAGGACTTGCCAACGATATCCGGCAGAGCGGTCAGCTGGGGACCCTTGCTGATGACAACGTAGAGGATGTTGTCGGAGGTCGTGATGGGCTCGCCCGCCGCAGGCTCCTGCGTCATGACGCTGCCCTTCGGGACGGTATCGCTGAAATCGCCGTCAGCGGAGACCTTGATCGTACCCTTGTAGGACGCGACGACGTCCTCATACTTCTGACCGACGTAATTCGCCATCACGGGACCGGTCCAATCCTCGGTTGGAGCGGCGACGGTCGCGGGCACGGTGGAGCCGTTGGTGAAGACGCCCATCAGCGGATTCTGCGGGAGCCACCAAAGACCGACCGCAGAGAACAGCAGGAGCGCAACGATCGTTGCGACCACGCCGACTGCCGTGGGATTCACACCCGAACGGCCGCGTTTCGCGTCGTTCTTGATCGGGGTCATGCTCGCCGTGCGGGAGATCTCGTCCTGGATCGCCTGAACGGTGGAGGAAACGGAGAGCTGTGCGCGCAGCTCGTCAAAGTCCGCGATACGCGCATCCGGCTTCATCTGCAAGCCGTTCGCGAGCGCCGTGACGACATGCGGGGGCAGGCGCTTGACGGTATTGGTGCTGATCAGAAGGCGCGCGTCCTTCTCACGATCCTTGGCATTAGCGGGCAGGTTGCCGGTCAGCGCATAGAAGAGGGTCGCCGTCAGACCGTAGATATCCGTCGCGGCATCCAGATCGTCTCCGCGATACTGCTCGGGAGCGGCACAGCCGCTGTAGAGCTGAGATTTCAGCATCGTACCGCGCTTGCGCTCGTTCTCAGTCGCGAAGCCGCCGAGCTTGAGCTTACCGGCTGCGGTCACATATAAGTTGGAGGGCGAAACGGCATAGTGACCGACGCCCATCTTGTGCAGGTTCTCGATCAGGGTGATGATCGGCATGAACAGCGGACGCGCCGCGTCCCACTCCAGATGACCGCCGTTGTGGTCAACGTAATCGGTGAAGGAGATGAGGTCGTCGTTCTCCTCGATGACATACGCGGTATTGTTCGCCTCAAAGATATCCACGATACCGATGATTGCGGACTTATCCGCGAGGGAATCCACCGCGCGGTAATAGGCGAGGAAGTCGTTCATCGCTTTATTGAAGCTGTATCTGTCCTGAGGCGCGATAAAGAGCTTGGTCTCATTATCGTCGCGGTCAAACAGACCCATCGGCAGGAACTCGCGGATAGAGAGCACCTTGCCGCTCTTCTTATCATAGCCGAGGTAACGGGTGCTCTCGCCGTTGACCTCCTGCTGTTTCGCAACAACGTACTGGTTATTCAGCACCGTGCCGAACGCCAAGAACGGCGCGAGCTGTTTTTCGGTATTATCAAAACCGCAGACCTTGCAGACAGAGTCGTTCGCGGGAATCTCATTCAGGCAACCCATACATAAAGGCATAGTGATCCTCCTGTATCCGACGGTAAGCACTACGTCGGAATTTATTTTCTAATAAACAAAAATAATCATAAAAGTCATACTTATACAGTCTACTCAGCCATTATAGCACAAGTTAAAGCGTAATATCAAGGCTGTAAAAGAAATATGAGATTACAGTTTTGTAAACCGAAAAGAAGCCGACCGCGGTCATACGGTCGGCATTTTCTCTGTTCACGGTTGGGTTCACTTCACGGGCACACAGTGCTCATCATTGATCTTCTGCACCTTCTTGACGCGGCGAACGTATTTCTCCGCGGTCAGAGGCGGCGTGCTCATGAAGGTCTTGACGATCTCCATGGCGATCATGCCGCCGATGATCTTCGCGCCGAGACAGAGGACGTTCGCGTCGTTATGCTGGCGGGCGAGAGACGCACAGAAGGGATCCTGGCAGACGCAGGCGTAGATACCGTTGACCTTGTTCGCGATCATGGCGCTGCCGTAGCCGACGCCGTCTACGAAAATTCCTCTGTCACATTCCCCTTTCGCAACCGCGAGCGCGGCAGGAAGAACGAAATCCGACAGGTCGCAGGATTCCTCGTCATAGGCGCCGAAGTCGACGACCGTATGACCCTGAGACTCGAGATAGGCTTTGATCTCATACTTCATAGATGTACCAGCGTGATCGTTTGACATAGCAATTTTCATAGCAGATAACTCCTCTCTATCATGTTGATCTTATCATATCATAGCCTTGAAGAAGAATCAAGGCTTTCTCAGCTGATCGTGACGACCGTCTGTCCGCTTTTCTCCTGTCTGCTCTTATCCTCTCTGCTCTGCTGTTCATCTCTGCACCGTTTGCCTTTGAAGTGTGTGTCTGTGTTTTAAAGTTTTTCCAGGACTCTCAGCTTTGCGCTTCTTGCCCTCGGGTTGCTTTCCGTCTCTTCATCAGACGGGATTATCGGTTTTCTTGTTACCCT
>CACWTM010000198.1 GCA_902763855.1 uncultured Ruminococcus sp.
GGAGACCATCTCCTCCAACCCGCGCGTGCTCTCCGCCGACCCGCTGGTAGAATATAAGAAAGCAAAGAACAGACGCGAGAAGGATGAGATCGGCGGTATCGGCGAGGAGGACATCGTCTCTCTGGTTCTCCCCTATATTCATTCGGCGCGCGAGGGTGTTGTGCGCCTGGCTTCTCTTCTGGAGACCTACGGTACATATGAATCCAACGGCATCGCCTTCAACGATGAAAACGAGGTCTGGTGGATGGAGACGATCGGCGGCCATCACTGGATGGCAAAGCGCGTCCCCGACGATGTAGTCGTTATGAATCCGAACCAGTTCGGCATGGACAGCTTTGATCTCGACGACGCTCTCGGCGAGCAGAAAACGCATATGTGTTCCGCTGATCTGAGAGAATTCATTGACGCCTATCATCTGGATATGAACCAGAACGGCGTGTTCAACCCGAGAGATATCTTCGGCTCCCATGACGATATGGATCATATCTATAATACCCCGCGCGCATGGTTCATGGGGCGTTACCTCTGCCCCTTCACCCACACATGGGACGGCGAGAATGCAGAGTATAAGCCCGAAAGCGATGATCTCCCGTGGTCGCTTGTACCGGACAGAAAGGTCGCCGTGGAGGATGTGAAGTATCTGCTCTCCGGCCACTATCAGGGAACGGACTTCGACCCCTACAAGAGCCACGATACCGGCAAGCGCGGCATGTACCGCTCCATCGGCATCAATCGCACCGGCGTGACCTCGATCTGCCAGATCCGCTCCGACGTTCCCGACGCGATCAAGGGCGTGGAGTGGCTCTGCTACGGCTCGACGACCTTCTCCACCTTCATTCCGTTCTATACGAACGTCAGCAAGCTCCCGCGTTATGTGAGCCGCGTCGGTCTGGATGTTTCCACCGAGGACTTCTACTGGGGCAGCAGGCTGATCAACACGCTGGCGGATTCCTGCGGAAGAAACGACCTACACCCTGAACAAGGTCATGGCGGAAGCAAGCGCGAAGATGAAAAACGGCTTCAAGCTCTCGGATAACTGATCTGAACAATCAAACAGCGTCACGGATAAAAACCATGGCGCTGTTTTTTAACTTTCACTTGAAAACTATGTAAAATGTATGCTATAATCGAATAAAAATTCAGACAAATTCTAAGGAGGTTATACTATGAAAAAAACAACAGCGCTGATACTTGCGTTGCTGCTCCTTCTGGGTGCTCTGCCTTTTGCGGCGTTCTCCGCAGAAGAAGCAGGCGCGCCGTCGGGATTCGCAACAACGCCCGGACTGTATGTCCATGCTGTCAGCGATTCTGCGGATACCGAGGCGTGGCAGCTCTGGCAAAGCGTGCACGATGAGGATTTCAACATCGCAAAGCCCAATGAGAAGTACTTTTTCCTGCCCTCTTCGGCGGATAAGAGCTCCGTGGACGTTTACAACGGCTACGACGCTTCTGTTATCGTGAACGGCGTGGAGATCGCTTCCAAAAGCACCGCGAGCGTTCCCTATGAAGCGGGAAAGTCCTATAATGTAACACTTGCTCCCGGCAACTATTACACGCTCACGATGATGAACTCCACAGCTGAGGCGGCGATCTACATCAACAACCCCGACGCTGACGGCAGCGGCGCCGACCTGATGACCTACCTCAACGCGAACAAGAACAACAGCGCCAACGCGACCGGCGCGATCGCCACCCCTGACGGCAAGATCGACAACACCGTGATCAAGAAGATCAAGGGTCGCGGCAACACCTCTTGGGACAAGCCGAAGAAGGGCTACAACATCACCTATGAGAAGAAGGTCAGTATCGCCGGTATGGAGAAAAATAAGAAATATTCCATCCTGCCGAACTATCAGGACGATTCCCTTTCGAGAAACCGCATCCTCTATGACCTTTCCGACGCGGTCGGCATGCCCTATGCTTCTGATTCCCGCTATGTTGACTTCTATGTCAACGGCTTCTACTGGGGCTCCTATCAGATGGCTGAGAAGGTCGAGCCGGGCAGTCTTGTACCGGAGGTCGACGACGAAGGCTTTCTCAATGAGGACGGTTCGATCAAGAAGGACTTCCCCTTCATCGCGGAGGTCGACGCGAGCGCAACCGACGGCGACTACTACGTCACCACCAACAACATGAAGATCACCATCAAATCTCCCGAGGTCGATCCCGGTATGCCCGGCTATGAAGAGGTCAAAACCTACGTCAAGAACAAGTTCAGCGCGTTCTACAGCGCGATCTCATCCTCGACGGCTTCCCTCTCCGACTATGCGGATATTGATTCTGTCGCGAAGCTCTATCTAATCAATGAGCTCGGCAAGAACTGGGACAGCGGCGTTTCCAGCACCTTCTTCACCTATAAGCAGGATGAAAACGGCGTCTACAAGTTCTACGGTTCTCCCGTGTGGGACTACGACAACTCTCTGGGCAACGCGGTCGGCGTATCCTGGGATCTGCGTACCATCGGCGTGACCGACTATGAAAAGTACACCGGATGGTGGTGTCAGCATAAGGGTAAATCCTCGGCTACCAGTAAGCGTTCGAACAACATCATCGCGCGAATCTCCAAGAACAAGGAGATCGCCGCAGCTGTACCGGCGATCTGGTTCGAAGACTTCATGCCCGCTTTGGAGCATTTTGCGGGTGAGAGCTTTGATGCAGAGATCAATGAGGAGCTGATGACCCGCGACGCTTACTATGAGCTGATCAAGAATTCCGCTGAGATGAACTACAAGAGCGGATGGCTGCTGAATACCGGTAGCTGGATCGCGGATCATTCCAAGCTGAACAAAGCGCATTATGATGCAGAAACGCAAAAAATGGTCGTCGATACGACCGTGACGCGCTATTCCCAGAACTTCACCGACATGTACAATTACGCCGCAGACTGGATGCTCAGCCGCGCCGCGTGGCTCTCTGAGCAGTATGCGCCAAATTACACGCCCTCTCCCCTTCTCGGCGATGCGAACGGTGACAGAGAGATCGATATCATAGACGTAACGTGGATCCAGCGTGAAGCAGCGGAGATGGAGACAGAGAAACCGATCGTATTTATTGCCGCCGACGTTGACGGCGACGGTGAGATCGCCATTCCCGACGCGACCCACATCCAGCGCTATGAGGCGGATATGCCGGTCGTCCTGCGTATCGGTAAACCGATCCGATAAATAAAAGTCATATACAAAAACGGTTCAGAGCTTGATGCTCTGAACCGTTTTTGTATTGGAATCATTATTTTCTGGTTACGTTCTCGCCGTAAATGGTCGTCCAGTCGTTTTTCATGGAAACCGGAGTATAACCGTTCTCCTCACAGCTGGTATACATCTTTTCCGCCTTGGCGGTGTTGCCGTTCTCACGCTCAAGATCGTCACAGCAGAGCATGAAAGCGCCGCTCTTGTACTCGTTGTTGTTGATGGTGTAGTTTGCCATCGCAAAGTCGCCGGAGCTGTTACCGAAGCAGAGCACCGGCTGACGGCCGATCTCACGCTCGATCACGCTGACCTTGTTCATCTTGAGGTTCTTGATGATGAACTCGCCGCCGGTGATCAGCTTATCG
>CACWTM010000199.1 GCA_902763855.1 uncultured Ruminococcus sp.
AGAACATGGGAGGTAAACGCGGATAGTTTTGGGGTTGTCGCAAAACAGAAAATGTCATTCCGAGGCAGTGCCGAGGAATCTTAGAGTGCTGACTTATTTGTTATATAACACCAAATAGGTATTATCAAATTGGCGAGTTTGCACGATAAGATTCTTCGCAAAAGTTCAGAATGACACGACTTAGGGCTGCCGCATTTCTTAGTGCGACAGCCCCTCTTTATGTTATTCTGCGATCGGTGAAATCGCAAACTTCACAAGCCATCCGTTTTTCTGTATAACATAGTCAAAAGCAGAAGATACAGAAAGGATGAGACTTATGGCAAAGAGAAAAAGAGGCTACTCGCTGTACTTCAACAAACAGCGCAACAGGTACGTCGGACAGCTGAAATGTGAGTTCTTCGGCGAAGAAAAACGCAAGAGCTTTTACGGCAGGACCAAGGGAGAAGTCGACGAGAAAATCAGGGACTTCAAACGCCGCCTGAAAGCGGGCGAGTTCAAGGTTGTCGAAGAGGAGGATCCGGCAGAGACGATCACCCTGCATGAGTTGGCAGAGAAAATCATTGAGGATCAGCATGATCTGAACGAGATTTCCGATTCGACCTACGACCGCAAATGCGAAACGCTGAAAAAGCTCGCGCCCATCGGCAACATAAGGATCAAGGATATCACCGAGGATACGGTCAAAAAGTTCCTGATCACCCAGATGGGCTACTCACAGTCCATCATCAACAAGGTTTATCAGATGCTGAAAGGAACGCTTGACGAGGCTGTCCGAAAGAAGTATATCACCGAGCATCCGATGATCAGCATCAAGAAACCCAAGACCAAGCAGGAGAAGGTTAAGGTTCGCGCATTGACGCTCGCTGAGCAGAACGAACTGCTCGACATCCTGAAAACGAAGAAGGTCCTATACGGCGATCAAATGCTGCTGTCAATGTTCACCGGTATGCGGATGGGCGAGGTCAACGCGCTGGATATCAGGGACATCGACTTCAAGCACGGCGTGATCACCGTGAACAAGACCGTTTCGCTCAACACCTTCAAGGTGGAATACATCCGAAAACGGACAAAGACTGCCGCAGGTATGCGCCGACTGAGAGTAAACGACGAGGTGCTTGCCTTTCTTCGGAAGGTGATCGGAGATCGGACAGAGGGACGCGTGTTCTCGACCAAGCAGGGCGGGATCGTCAGCACCAACAAGGTGAATTGCAGTTTTTCACGGCTGATAAAAGGATATGATGTGATTGATCCGTATGTCGACGGAAAGGTCGATCTCCACAGTCTCAGGCATACCTACGCGACGCGCTGTATCGAGGGCGGTATGCCGCCGCAGGTGCTGAAACGGATCCTCGGTCATACGGATATCACGGTGACGATGAACACCTACTGCGATACCTTCGACCCCTACGCGGATGAACACATCATCAAAGCCGACTGCTATATGAAGGGCAAGAATCTTTCAATAATGAATTGAAGCGGAGACAATAACTATAATTAATCTATATCACTTCACAAAAGGGAGTTACGCGTCATCAAGCGTAGCTCCCCTTTTTCGTTTCATATTACTGAAGAATAATGTGTATATAGTTCGTTCTTGCATCCCTGATACGGATAACACGGATAATATCATTGTCGATTTTATAAAACGCGATATGCTGATGGATAATCAAATACCGTATATCTGTATCTCGGTCAACTTTACCGCTCAACTCTGCGCCGAGCTTTGGATTTTCCTTTAACAGAGCACAGCTTTTCAAAATCTTCTGTGAAATGTTTTCAGCAGCCGATGGATTTTGTAAGTCATCGCGGATATACGCTTTTATCTCTCTCAGATCAGCCCTCGCCTGTGGCGAATAAATCAGCTTCATTCGCTCACACCGAATTCAGCGAGCATATCTTCTTCCGAAATCCAATCACTTTCAGATTTTGCAGAATCCTCACCGGCTTTCAACTCAGCCATCAACAGCGCAATCGCCTGTTCTCTGAGCACCTTGTCGCCGTCTTTTGTCATCAAGAACGGCAGACCGCCCACGTTAAGTGTCTGTTGTAAAAAGGCATTGAACGCTTCTGTTAAGGTCAATCCGCAATCAGCTAAAATCCCTTCAACTTCCTTTTTGACTTCGGGATTTATCCGTGCTTGAAAGGTTGATGTTTTCGGTGCGTTTGCAACATTGATACTCATGGTATCGCCCCTTTCTGTTAATCTGATATTAGTATAACCAATCCAGCGGGGAATGTCAATACATTGTCATTACATTTTGTAGGCTATGGGATAGAATAAGTCAGTTGACGGATTCGCTGTTTTATCGCCGATTTTTATCACCGATTTTTTCTTTTATCGCCGATTTCAAAATATTTTTCAGTGCAAAAAATCGCCATCGGAGATCTTAAATGACTCCTGTCAGGGTGACCAAACAAAGTCCTTTATCCTGTACCGTTTGAACATTAGTTTGAGCATTTTTTACGTTCCGAGCCCGCGAGACCGCATGGGGACCGGGATTTGTACTTTCACTCGGACCACCCTAAGACTCTCAAAAGTGTAGATAATATCTCACTTTTGGGAGTTTTTCTTTTTTGTGAATCAAAAAATTTTTCATTATTTTTTCGTTGTTTTCTTGAAA
>CACWTM010000200.1 GCA_902763855.1 uncultured Ruminococcus sp.
TCGACTCGTGATCGTATCAAAGAACAAATTCCCGACGATCCACTTTGTCATCCATCACAAGCGTATGGTCAAGGCGTTCCTCGATTTTATCCCTCCAATTAGAGAATAAGCAACACAGCGCCGCATAGAATAAAGAAATAAAACGATGAAAAAAGATCATAGTTGATTTGCTGTATTTGTATGGCTTATTCCTTGACCACAATTCTGACCACAACAGAACCGGAACGGATTGTACACAAGGACGCATTGTAAACGGTCCTTGCGGCGCTACGAACCATAAGGTCGATACACCCGAAGGGGCAGAGTCGATGTAGAATACGGCTATGCAGTGGGTACCGAAGCCAATATCAATATGTTTATCGACCACTACAAGGTAGCGGATACCACGACATACACCCTGCAGTACAAGGGCGAAAACGTAAACGGTAAGAACACCACGCAAACCGGCGCGGCTGACACCGATTTCCGTTATATCACCAACGTCAACTGCACCAAGGGCACCGGAAAAATCGCTAAGGATCACCGAGTTTGACGCGGAGGATGTGATCACTACGTCAGGCATAACTCCTGACCCTCAGCCGACGGTGCTGAAGAGAGAGCTGGAAAATGCCTACGGTTCTTTTGACAGCTTTAATCAAGCTCCCGGATCTTGGTTCTGATACGTTTGAAAAAGACGTTACGGCGCTTCAACGAAAAATTGATAAATCAAAGACAACCGTACAGAGTGGATAAGCCTCGGCGAACGCGACGCGTTTAGCCGAGGCTTTTCATTGTTGTTCGATTGGCGGTCGAAGGGAGCAGTGCTTGTTTCGGTCAATGAAAACAGAAAAACGGAATGGCAGATTCTACGCAGATAATCTAAAGTAATCATTTGTAAAAATATGCGTAATTATTTGAAAAAATCTTTAAAGGGTTCGATCACGTCGGTACAGGCGGTCTATGTCCCCGCCGACGATCTGACCGACCCCGCGCCCGCTATCACCTTTACCCATCTTGACGCGACCACCGTTCTGTCAAGAAAGATCGTAGAACAGGGTATTTACCCCGCGGTCGATCCCCTGGAGTCTACGAGCCGGATCCTTGAGCCCGATGTAGTAGGCGAGGAGCATTACGCGATCGCCCGCCGTGTGGTAGAGGTGCTCCAGAAGTACAAGGAGCTGCAGGACATCATCGCGATCCTCGGTATGGAGGAGCTGGATGAAGCCGATAAGTCGACCGCTATGCGTGCCCGCAAGATCCAGCGATTCATGTCCCAGCCGTTCCATGTTGCCGAGACCTTCACCGGTATCCCCGGCTGCTATGTCCCGATCAAGGAGACGCTGCGCGGCTTCAAGGCGATCCTCGACGGCGAGATGGATCAGTATCCCGAGCCCGCGTTCCATAACGTGGGAACGATCGACGACGTGATCGCAAAGGCGGCTAAGCTCGAAGAGGAGTGATCCAACCATGAACAGCTTTAAACTCGAGATCTATGCCACCGACGGCTGCTTCTATAACGGCGACTGCGAGCACCTGATTTTTGGATCGGCAGACGGAAGCAGAGGCGTGATGGCGGGGCATGAGCCAGTGATCTGCGCTCTCGCAAGGGGCGAGATCCGCTATCTGACCGACGGCGAATGGAACAGAGTTGCCGTCACCGAGGGCTTTGTCGAGATCATGCCGACATATGTGCGGCTGTTCGCGGACACCGCCGTCAAGGCGGAGGAGGTCGACGAATACCGCGCCAGATCCGCAAGCGCGCGCCGCTGAGCGTGAGCGCCAAAAGCTTTCGACAAAGCAGTATATCAATACCAACCTATCGTTAAAAAGGGCTATGGGACACAAAAGGCATTGACGATAATACCCTGCGCCGCCCGGGCACAGGGTGTTTTTTGCTGTTCCGCACTTGATTTTAATGCGGTATTATCGTACAATAGCTCTGTTGAGGAGATGAGAACATGGCGAAAAAGAAGAAAAGCGCGAAGCTTTCTGTTCCGGAGGCTCAGAAATCCGTTTCGTTAGATAAAGCTAAAGCGGATACTGAGAACAAAGAAGCGGAAGTCGGCGCAGTGAAAACGGAACCCGTTGAGCAGGCGCCTGCGGAAGAAGAAATCACCCTTTCGCCCGATACAATCGAAGAGATCGGAGATCCCGACAAGGAGC
This sequence comes from uncultured Ruminococcus sp., assembly GCA_902763855.1. Classification (GTDB taxonomy): domain Bacteria; phylum Bacillota; class Clostridia; order Oscillospirales; family Acutalibacteraceae; genus Ruminococcoides. The sequence continues at coordinate 2,143 of CACWTM010000200.1, forward strand.
TGGTATTCAAAAACGTCGCGAAGGCTTATGAGGAAGCCAAGCGTAAGCGTGAAAAATACAAAAAAATCGGTCCGATCTTTGTATTGGTCTCGGGTATCATCTTCCTTGCTTTGATATTCACACTGGAGAACAAGATCACCTTTCTGATCTTTTGGGTCATTACGATTCTTTACACCGTCGCTTTGATGATCCGTACAGAATACAAGTATCACCAATTTCGGAAATATCTCGGTTTGATCGATGAAGGAACCGGAGAAGAAAGCACGGAGGATGAAATGGTTGAATCACAGCCGGAGGAATCAACCGAGGCTGAGGCGACTGAATCACAGCCTGAGGAATCAACTGAGGCTGAAACGCCAAAGGCCGCGTCATCAAAGAACCAACAGGAGGAGAAAGAATGAAAAAGAGATTTTCTGTTTTCCGGTTAGATCTGAAAAGCCTGACCAAGAACCTGATCGTATTTGTCGTCGT
>CACWTM010000201.1 GCA_902763855.1 uncultured Ruminococcus sp.
CCACAACGACCGCTCCCGCCAGATGGGGCTGTCCGCCTGCGCCGAACAGCTTGGGATCACCTTTGAGGAGGGCAGCCTCCACCGCGCCTATCAGGACGCCGAACTGACCGCCCTGTGCTTCAAGGCGCTGTACGACCCGGAGCTCCTTTCGGGCTATATCTACACCTGCGACGACAGCTTCTATGAGCGCCTGACCTTCAAGAACTACAATCTCTGCGATCTGAAAAGCGTTGACCGCCGCGAGCTGTATTTCAACTGCGGGGAGTGCGGCCGCCGCGCTTTGCGCCGCACCAAGTGGAAGCTGAAAAACAAATCCTTCCGCGCGAACTTCCGCTGTCTGAGATGCCGCCGCGACTTCGAGGGCAGGATCGTTTTCCGCCAGTGCTACGACCACGTCGAGGTCATCCGCAAGGAATGCGAGATCGAGAAAAAGGAAAAGTCCAAGCAGGATAAAGCAAAACAGGATAAATAAAATACGGCAGTCTTATTGACTGCCGTTATTATTTTCCAGAAATTAGAACAAATTTTCGAAAATCCCTTGCAATATTCAAACAAACGTGCTAAAATGAATACTACAGACAGGCGTGATGCTAGCCTCTCTGCTTGAGCTGCCCCATGCTCAGTGAATACGACCGATCAATGTATGAAAACGAAGTTTAGCGAAAGGACTGCAGAATGGATTATCTTGTTTGGGCGGACGAGTATTTAGAAGAGGCCCGCCGTGTCCTCGACGTGATCGAGAAGAAAAAGACGAAGCTGAAGGAGGGTTCATTGTCGCGTGACGACAGAAAAACGCTGAATGATACGATCATATCCTATCGCGTGATCTATCGTGAGTTGCTCGGCACCGCGCAGCGTCTGCGCGAGAGAGCGGGAGAACAGAGCCATGCGGCATGAGAGGGTAACGCTCAGCGAGAAGAGCTGTGATATCGTCTCTTATCTGCTCTATAACCGCGGTTCGACCAACCATCCCGAGCGCGAGCGGATGAAGCGCCTGCTCTACCGCGCGATCCGCCATGAGCTTACCGACCGCCAGCGCGATTGCCTGACCCTGCACTATTTGCAGAGGATGAAGGTCAAGGATATCGCCGCTCAGCTCGGGCTCTCCAAGTCCACCGTCTCGCGTCACATCACCGCCGCCGAGCGTAAGCTCCGCCACGTCGCCGCTTATTATGAGCGATTATAGCACCCATGCAACACAATCGAATAAAAGCGAACCCGACTGCCAGTCATGACAGCCGGGTTTGCTTTTATTAATACCGGTTCAGAAGATTGATGCGTAACTGACTGTTGACTATCCGACGAAAACAGTTATAATATAGTAAAACAGATGAAAGGACAAACGATATGTGCGATAACAGAACTGCTGTTGAAAATGCGACCGCGTCAATCGAGATGGAAGGCTTCAAAGTCAGCGAAGAAAGCAAAGCGATGTGCGAAAAGGTTCTTGATGGTAAAATGTCGTTTGAAGAATACTTGAAGTACTCGTTGAAGAGAGCAGGAGTGACCGCGTAATGTCATACAGCACCGACCCGATCACTTCGGAGTGTTACGAAGGAACAACTTGCTTCATCAATAAGTTCAATATCACCGATGAAGAAAAGCTGGCTTCTCTGGAAGCTGATATCTCATTAATGAAATCCGCTCAGTTAGAAAAGATCGGCATGAAAGCCGGTTTCAATGAAGAAGATTACAAAGAGCTTCATCGGTATTTACTCGGGGATATATATGATTGGGCAGGAGAGTATCGCTCAATCAATATGACCAAGAAAGGGACGAAATTCGCTGAATGCGATCGAATCCCCGAACTGATGAACAGATGCTTTGCACGACTAAAAAAGCTGAACTATTTCCTAGATACAGACTTTGATGAATTCATAGATGAACTGGTGGACTTCTATTGCACGATCAACCACATACATCCATTCAGAGAAGGCAACGGCAGAGTGCAGAGAGTGTTCATTACGCAATTGGTACGTTATAATGGATGTGACATCAATTTCTCTCAGATCGACACCGATGATTTGATGGTAGCAACCATACACTCTGCGCAAGGAGTAACGGATTATCTGCATGACATTTTCCACAGAAGCATTACCGTAGTTGACGAGTAACAAACTGCTGAATAATACTAAGTTTCATTAAAGCGTTTAAAGGAAACTTAGTATAAAAGCGAACCCGACTGCCAGTCATGACAGCCGGGTTTTGTCTTATATTATCCTCAGCAATAGTAATTGATCTCACCAAAGAACTCTAACCATTTTTCGATTATGATGTCTTTATTGGCTTCGATCGCTTTGCTCAGATAGTTGAGCATTTTTGCAGAATAATCTGAATTGTTATTCGCCAACAGCGTTTTTCCCGATCTCGTTATCCAAAACTTCGTCGCATTCGCAGTAGGTTTTCCTTTCGCAGCATGAACATGCACAGGTTCGAGCGGTTTGTTTTCATTCGCCCAGAAATACACCCAGAAGGAACCGATTTTAAAAACCTGAGGCATTGTCAAATCCTCCGTTTTGTCCATTCATACTTAGGAAGGTAGCAGGTTGCATGATGAAAGCCGTCCTTTTCATCGGGCTTTTCGATATACACCTTGACCGTCTTGTCCTCGAGCATCTGAGAATGTACGATCTCGGTTTCGTCATCGAGTGTAAGATAAGGATACATCATGGTTAACACCTCGTCGTTATTGTTTTTTACCGATACAGCCTGTCGATCTTCTTATTGATCGCCTTTGCGCCCTCGATCAGCCCGTACACCGCGAAGGGGATCAGCAGGAGGAAGTAGGGGAGGAGATACTGGCTCTTTCCCTCAAACAGCATGTGATACAGCACGCCGCCCAGCACCGCGACCGGCAGAATGATCATCCACGGTTTCAGCTTTTTCCTGCGTATCAGGAAGATCATCCCCGCGGCAAAGGCGATATACACGATCATGTTGTAGTAGTTGAACCAGTTGTCCAAGACCTTCGCAAGCCCGCCCGAGTACACCGAGGTCACGATCGGCGAGAGCTGTTCGCCCTGTGCGAGATTATGCTCGCGTACCTGGCTCAGCCAGATGGATTCGAACGCCGGCTCGTTGAGCTGACTGAGCAGCTTCTTCTTCTCGAACTCAAAGAGCAGGTTGTTTTTTGACAGGTATTCGAGCCTGTTCTTGATGCCCTCCGAGGCGATCTCATTCGCCTTCTTGACGTCCATGTTGTTGTCTCTGAGCGTCTCCATCGCGACGCCGTTGTACCAGCCCGGCGCCATGTTGCAGTCGCTGATGCCCATGTAAGCGTACAGCGTCTGCGAGACCTGCGTGTTCAGCACAGCGCCGCTCCTGCCCGCATAGCTTGCGATCACGGACTTCTGCAGCCCGATCGGACACAGTACCATCAGTACCGCCAGACCCACCGCGATCAGCGAGCGTTTCAGCTCCAGCTTATCGACCGCGTGCATCAGCAGGGCGATGACGATCGCCGCCATCATGATCATGTTGTTATACTTGAGCAGTACGGAGACCGAGATCAGCGCGACAGCCGCCAGCCCGTGCGTCCATTTGTCCGTCTGCATGAACCGCACGACATGGTACGCGCTCCATACGGAGAACGCAAGCCCCAACAGGATGCCGTAGGTGAAGGTGGTCATGAACATCGGCTGGAAGCATACCGTCAGGAAGATCGCCGTCAGATTCGTCACAGATTTGCGGTCAAAGAGCCGCTTCGTCAGCATGACGATGCCGACGTAGATGCAGTCCAGCGCGATTACGTTCGGCACCTGGAAGAGGATATCCGAGCTCGCCGTGCCGAAAATGCGGTAGAGGATCTCCGCAAACAGCACATAACCGAGCTGGAAGGGATAGTAGAGGTAGTAGCTGTAGTTGCCGTAGTAGTTGTAGGAGGAGTGGAAGCTGTTGTACTGATTATTCGCCGCGTCACGCGCCGTATTCAGCAGGACCATCGCGTCGCCGCTGGATTTGCTCTGCACAAGGTTGATCCACGCCAGCGAGATGATCGTCGTGACCATCAGCATGACCAGTACGATGAACCGTGTGCTCACGGTACTCAGCTTAATGTTTTTTCTCAAAAAGAATAATGCACCGAGGATCGTCAGGATGATCAGCGCGAGATTCGTCAGCACCAGATCCTTGTCAAAGTTGACGATCTCCGCGTAGGGATTCGCCTGGTCGATGCGGCAGGTCTCTAAGATGCTCGCGACCGAGAGGAAGATGAACAGCAAGCCTGCCAGTCCGACCGCGATCGCCGAGCAGATCCGGACGATTTTGTTGTTGGTTCTCAAGGTTGGGTTCATAGCATGCTCCTGTTATAGGGTAAAATCTTCTTTGTTGAAGGTTTTCAGCGGCG
>CACWTM010000202.1 GCA_902763855.1 uncultured Ruminococcus sp.
CTGGCTGATCTTCTGCGGTTCAAAGTATTTTGTAGATGTGCCGGTCAGCCAGTTCTACGCCTCCCGCACCGGAGAGATCAAATACCGTACCGGTACGGCCAACAACGGAACTGTAACCTGGGACGCCGAATGGAAGGAGATCAGCTCGGAGGGCTCTAAAGACGACCCCTATTCACCTCCCGATGTGGAATTCGTCTCCTGCAAAGATAAGGTAGATGACTACCTCGCTTTGTCAGATTATTCTCCGGATGACTATTCATATTCTAACATTCCCTCGGATATCACCGATAATCACTACGACAGACCGAACGGAATTGATGTAGTGATTCCCACGGGCAGTGTGACGATCGTCCTGCGTGACGCTGTAACTGAGAAGGAATGGAGAGAAACCGTCAGCGGAACGGTTCACAGGATCGAGAATCTGATCCCCGGGCATCTTTACACTTATATATTCCTTGATAATTCAGACAACGCGGTCAAGACCGGCACATGCAAGGCGATCGGTCACGTCCGCATGATCAACGGCGGCGGAAACACCTACAACATCCGGGATATCGGCGGCTGGGAATGCGATGGAGGTCGTTTGAAGTATGGGAAGATCTTCCGCGGATCGGAGCTGAACGCTCATGTTACCGCACTCACGCCGGAGCAGATCTATCTGTTCAAAGATGCCCTGGATATTGGCGATGAGATCGATCTGCGCAGCGACAACGGCGCGGCAGGCATCACCGATACGGCGCTCGGAATCGGCGTAGGCTATATCCGCGTTGCGCTTCCTTATTATACGAACATCTTATCTAATACAACTGCGGGCAAAGGCCCCGAGCTGACCGCTCAGATTATGCACCGTATTATCGGCAATCTTCGTGATGGCAAAGTCAGCTATATTCATTGTGAGGCGGGGGCTGATAGGACGGGTACAGTCGCAATGTTGATCGAAACGGTCTGCGGTGTTTCACTGAGTGACCTCGATCGTGATTATGAGCTGACTTCGTTCTCTTTCGGTCCAAGCGGCGCACAGAATACCCGTCGCAGAAGCGATGGCACCGATACCACTGCCAACTGGAAAACGTTGGTCGCAAGGATCAAAACCCTGGAGGGCGACACCTTCCAGGATAAGGTGATCCGCTTTCTTCTTCGCAGTGGCGTCTCAATCGACGAGCTGAACGATCTTCGCGACTGCCTGATCGACGGCGAGCCTGAGAAGCTCGTGAACCCTTATGGAAACGCTGCAATCACCAGAAATCTGACGAATATCCACACGGAGAATAGCCGGGATTCAGTCGTGCTGTATCAGCCGTTTGAGACTTTAATCATCGCGGATAATATGTGCAAGATCGATTCCCTCAGCGTGACAATGGGCGGCATGAATGCTTCTGAGTATCTCACACACGAGAAACTCAGTATTCCGATCGTAACCGGTAGTATTGTGATTACAGGCTCCGCGACTCAGATCGATACAATGCTGGGCGAAATCGAGCAGCAGCTCTCAGAGATTTAAGGAGAAGCCATGAATTATTTGGAATGGGCAAGAGAGTATGATCAGGAGCTGGAGGTTGTACAAAGGATTCTTGACAGATACGCTGTTCAACTGAAAGTAAAAGACACTCCGCCGTATATAATCGCTTCGCTTAAATATAGGCGTCAAAAATACTTAGCTATCCGTAGAGAATTAACGGAAACCGCCGGTAAACTGAAACAGCGTGCGGAGGGGATTTATGAGAAATGATGTATGTTTCATCGGAGATAAAATCGATTTTTTCTCCAATTTGTACTATCAGCGAACAAATAACTCTGACAATAATCCCCAAAGAGAAAGAATGAAACGGATCCTGAGAAAAGCGATCATGAGGGAATTGACCGACCGCCAGCGCGATTGCCTGACCCTGCGCTATTTACAGAGGATGAAGGTTAAGGATATTGCCGCACAGCTCGAACTCTCCAAGTCCACCGTCTCGCGTCATATCACCGCCGCCGAGCGCAAGCTCCGTCATATCGCCGACTATTATGAATGAGTAATCAACAGGTATATTTCAGTTGCAAGGGGCACACTGCTACTGAAATACACTGCCTCTCTACCTGCTGATTTTGGAAGATGTGTGTGCTCAATTTGTGACTATCGAGGAGGCGAGTGCCTTGAACAGTCTGCATCTTCCTTATAAAGGCAAGTGAATATCCAGATTAATAATAAGGAGTAATATAATGAAAGACTTTTTCCAAGCAATCTTTGCCGCTGCAATCGGCGCGCTGGCGGCGTATTTCAACGTGCTTCTGATCCCGCTGATCGTGCTGTTGGTCGTCATGCTGATCGACTACATCACCGGCATGGCAGGGGCAGCGTATAGCGGCAAACTCAACAGCCGCGTCGGCGCGGTCGGGATCCTCAAGAAGGCGGGCTACATCGCGCTCGTCGCGGTCGGGATCGTCGCTGATTACGGCATCGACTTGAAGATTAACTACTGCTTCGGCATGATCATCACGATCTGGCTGATCATCAACGAGCTGATCTCCATCCTCGAGAATCTCGGCGAGCTTGACGTACCTCTGCCGGCGTTCCTGGTCAACATCATTAAGACGTTGAAGAACAAGGTCGAGGAACAGGCGGAGGCGAAGCATATCGAGGAAGAGAAGGAGAACGATAATAATGAGCCTGGTGAATAAAAAGGGCGTCGATATCGGCGACCACAACGGCAAAATCAACCTCGAAGCCGTAAAGAAAGCGGGCTACGAGTTTGCTATGCTAAAGCTCGGCTACGGCTCGGATCAAGGCTCTCAGGACGACTCTCAGTTTGAGCGGAACGTCAAGGAGTGCGAGCGCCTCGGCATAGCGTGGGGCGCATGGCTGTATTCCTACGCGCTGAATGAGGATCAGGCAAGATCAGAGCTTGCTCACATGCTTCGACTGCTCAAAGGCAAGAAGCCGACCATGCCGATCGCGCTGGATGTGGAGGATTCCGATGACTACCGCAAGAATCACGGCGGGTGGAACTATGAGAACGTCACCGCCTGCACGCGGATCGTGCTCAACGGCTTACGCAAGGCGGGCTATTATCCGATGCTGTATACCGGCTTTGACGAGATCGAGAACTACATCGCGCCGGACGTCTGGAAGAACGTTGATCTCTGGTTCGCGCACTGGGCGCGAGAGTGCGGCTACAAGGGCGCGAACCTTGCCATCTGGCAGTATGGGGGAGAGACCAATCTGATCGACACGCCCTATATCAAGGGCATCAACGGTCCGATCGACAAGGATATCTGCTACCGCGACTACCCGACGATCATCAAGGACGGCGGGTACAACGGATGGGGGGAACGCACACCCGACACTCAGCCTGCCGAGGACGCGCCGACCTGTAATATCACCCTGCCGTATCTGGCTAAGGAGGGATATGCCTCCACAGGAGCGGCGGTCAAGACCGTTCAGCGCCTCCTGAATGCGATGGACTACATCGGCGCGGACAACCGTCAGCTGACAGTCGACGGCATCTTCGGCACGAACACCGACCACGCCGTCAGGCTCTTCCAGCAGCACAACAACCTCGCCGCCGACGGGATCGTCGGTCCCGCAACCTGGAATGTTATATTAACAGGCGTTTAAAATCTATTTAAAACATAGAAAAACCTCGTAGAAAACTGATTTTTTCTGCGAGGTTTTTGTTTTTCAGAGAAATTTTTCTTAAAGAATATGCAAAAATGTGGATAGTTCTGCGTTTTTCATTTTATGCGAAAGTATTTTTTATTTTGCGCGAAAAGCTACAGCTGTGCGAAGATCACAGATTTATTGTTCTTTTTTACTTGCATTATCCCATTTGAAATGGTATAATCCAAACTCATATTCCGACGCGTATATTTAGACGGATTTGCGGTAAATAATTAGACATTTTTGAGGTGTTATGTTAGACAGATTTGTGGTAATTTGTATGACACTGTTGTGATGAGTGATTTGACTCGTATTCAGAATATTAAT
>CACWTM010000203.1 GCA_902763855.1 uncultured Ruminococcus sp.
AACCGCGAAATTTGTCGAAGCATTTTTTGAAAAATTTTCCTGTTTTCTATTGCCAACTTTACCAATTTATGGTAAACTGGAATCACAATTTGAAACAGGAGATGTAAAAATGACCGATACAATCAAGCTCTTGATGACTCAGGAGAATGCTGAGAATATGTCCGAAGTCAAAAACACTCTGGAAAAGCACGGCATATCCGTTAGCTTCTGTATGAAGGACGGCGAGGAGGTGCTCGCCCGCATCCTCAGCGACCAGCCCGACGTCGTGATGTCCGACCTCTTCATGACCCACATCGACAGCATCGGCGTGATGCGCGCAGTCCGCGGGAAGAAACCCGAAAAGCTGCCGATGTTCGTGATCTACTCCGGGTTCGACAGCCCGATGCTCGAGCGCGAGGTCATGAGCGCGGGCGCGACGTATTTCGTCTTAAAGCCCTTCAATCTCAACGACCTCGCCCAGAATATCGTCCGCCTGCATCGGCGCAGAGACGCCAAGCAGAAGGGCGGCATCCGCCAGTCCGGCTTTGACAGCTACAGCATCGAGGTCAAGGTGACGGAGATCCTCCACCAGATAGGCGTACCGGCACATATCAAGGGATACCACTATCTGCGCGATTCCATCATCATGTCCGTCGAGAAGCCGGAGATCATCAACGCCGTGACCAAACAGCTCTACCCCTCCGTCGCGAAGAAGTACGAGACCACCTCCTCCCGCGTGGAACGCGCCATCCGCCATGCGATCGAGGTCGCATGGGACAGAGGAAACGTCGAGGTGCTCAACTCCTACTTCGGCTACACCATCCAGAGCAGCCGCGGCAAGCCCACCAACAGCGAGTTCATCGCCATGATCTCCGACAAGCTGAGGCTCCAAATGCGGAGCGCATAAACAAAAAGATCATTAACCGGCAACCAGCAACTAACAACTAACAACTAACAACTAACAACCAGCAACCAGCAACTAGCACCCAACTGCCGCCGGAGCGATCCGACGGCAGTCTTTTTGTCCGCCCGCTCCGTATTGACATCACTCCGGGTAAGGTGCTATAATGAAGAAAAACCTAAAAGGCGGTGAAGTTATGGCATTCGATACCTTTGACGAGGGCATCAGCTTAGGCGGCATGCGCTCTAAAACCGAGATTCGCACCCTGATCTGCTATATGTTCAAAAGCGTCGGCAGACCTATGAGCAAGGACGCGGTCATCAATGCCCTGATGGAAAAGGGGCTTGCGAACTACTTTGAGACCAGCGCCTGCTTCGACGACCTTCTCCTCAACGGCAACATCGAGCTTGCCGATCATGAGAAGGGCTTGTACTTCAACACCGCCAACGGCGATATCATCGCGACCCAGCTTGAGGACACCCTGCCCCCGACCGTGAAGGAGCGTGCGCTGGAATGTGCGCTGAGCCTTCTCAAGCGCGAGCAGATCGAGAGCGAGAACAAGGTCACGATCACCAAGACGGAGAACGGCTACAACGTCACCTGCCGTATTTCGGGCGGCGACATGGATCTGCTGAGCTTCACGGTCTATGTGCCCGATATCAACCAGGCTCGCCTGATCCGCAAGAACTTCCATAAGAATCCCGATATGTTCTACTCCGTGATGATCGCGATGCTCACCCGCGACAAACGCGCCGTCAAGGAGAACCTCACAGAGCTGAATTCGGTGATCTGATTAACAGTCGCTAAAACGCCGAGAGCAATACCATCAGTGCAACGCCCGGCACGCCGCCGATCGCGGAGACGAGCACCGTCAGCCGCGTTACCGGGACGAACACCCCGGTCAGACCGGTCAGCAGGTTCACCGCGCACATCGTCCCGATCCCAATAAGCATAGACAGAAAAGCCCTTCGAAAGGGCTTTTTCTTTTTGGCGGCAAAATGCACGAAGGCGAACGCGACAAACACGGCGAGCAAGATCAAAAACAGCGAGATCATAACTTCCTCATACAACAAAAAAGACTATCGGCAGAACCGATAGTCTATTTTATGCAGTTGCGTTCAGATATTATGCCTCGTCGGGAGTCTCAACAACGGAAGTGACCGCGGAATCGGGAGTTGCGGCGTCGGCAGCAGCCTTGTTGTCGACGGAGAACTTCGCGATAACATTCAGGATCAGAACAACGATAACGAAGCCCAACGCGAACCACTTGGTCGCACGGGAGAGGAACGCGTCATAGGAACGCGCCTTGTTCTTGGAGAAGAAGGTATCCGCGCCGCCGGAAACTACGCCTACGCCCTGCTGGTTACCCTCCTGGAGAATAATGACAACAACCAGTACGATAGAAGCAATCAGAAGAAGCGCTCCCAGAATAATTTCAATAGCAGACATACTATATCTTTCCTTTCAATTGCGAATAATACTCAAATGCAAAGATTATTGTATCATACAAAATCCCATAATGCAAGCATTTTTTTAGATT
>CACWTM010000204.1 GCA_902763855.1 uncultured Ruminococcus sp.
TCCTCCACCGGAAAGAACTGTCCCTCGCGGTTTTCTTCATAGAGATGATACTTCCAGCGGCAGGGCTGGGCACAGTCGCCGCGGTTGGCGTCGCGTCCCGTCATAAATGACGAGATCAGACAGCGTCCCGAGAAGGACACGCACATCGCTCCGTGGACAAAACACTCGATCTCGAGTTCCCTTGGGATTTTTGACCGCATTTCGGCGATCTCGTTGAGCCGCATTTCTCTGGCGAGTACCACGCGCTTGGCTCCCATGTTGTACCACGCGAGCGCGGACTCGTAGTTGATGATACCGCCCTGGGTTGAGATATGCCGTTCGACGTCGGGAGCAAATTTTTTTGCCATCTCAAACACACCGAGATCGGCGATGATGAACGCGTCCACACCGCAAGCCGACGCTTCTTTCAGAAAACCGGGCATTGCGGGGATATCGGCGTTGCGCGGTAAGGTATTGCAGGTCAGATAGACCTTTTTCTTCAAAGAATGAGCTTTATCGCAGGCGGCTTTTAATTCTTCCAAAGAAAAATTCTTGGACGCGGTACGCATACCGAAGCTCTTGCCCGCAAGATACACGGCGTCCGCTCCGTAGCACAACGCCGTGTCAAAGCTCTCTGTATCGCCCGCAGGAGACAAAACCTCGGGCTTAGTCATCTTTAGAAATGATTGAGAGGAAGTATTCATGATCGTATATATTGGTAGAATAGTAAGGCGTGGAGCCGTTATCGACAGAGTCATGGCAGAAGTAGAGGTACTCGGTCTCATAGGGCTTGATCGCCGCCTTGATCGCCTCGATACCGGGGTTGCAGATGGGTCCCGGCGGCAGTCCGTTAAAGTCGTGGGTGTTGTATGTAGAGTGGAAGGTCGCTTTGATGCTGTCAGGTACATCCGACGCCTTGCGGTAGGGATAGTAAACGGTACAGTCACAGTTGAGCATCGCGACGCCCTTATCCGAGCCGTATTTCAGACGGTTGTTGAGGATCGACGAGATATAGTACATATCGTCACGAGACGCCGCCTCAGCCTGGATGATAGAAGCGATGGTGAGGATCTCGTCTACAGTATATCCCGTACTCTTCGCCTCGTCCTCCAGCGTAGATTTTTTGGAGTTGCTGAAATACTTCTCCTTATGCAGAACGATCTTATTTTCGTAGTTGTTCAGGAACTTGCTGATAACCGACTTGGGATCCTCGCCGACATAGAAGTCGTAGGTATCCGGGAAGAGATATCCCTCGAGCTTATAGTAACGGTCGCCTGCGTTCGAGATATCCTGCAGGAAGGTAAAGTCCTTGTCAAAATAATCGCTGTTGCACAGGTTGAGGAACTCTTGGATATCGCTGATAACGGTCGCCTCATGCAGGGTGTTCGCGATCTCGAGGGTGTTCATACCCTCGGTGATCTGAACCTTGGCGATATCGGTACGGTTGACGTTGCTCTGCAGGAAGTTGATGATCGCCTCATAGTCCTTGTCGGTCTCGATCTCAAAATCGCCCTGACGGAAGCCATTGACGTCCGAGGTAAAGTTCGCGTACATCTTGAAAAAGCCCGGCTGGGTGATGACGTTGGACTTGTAGAGGATATCGGCGATCTGATCCATCGTCGGATCAGCCGGGATGTGGATGGTAACCTTGGTGGGATTTTTCTCACGGTTGATCGCCATCAGATCGTTTACGCCAACCAGCAAAAACTGAGACAGCACGATCGCGACGATCAGGATCATCGACAGCCATACCACCTTGAAGATGCGGCGGTTGCGCTTCGCTTTGCTTTTTTCGATCTGCTTTTCTTCTTTTTTTTGCTGTTTGAGCGCTTTTTTGGAATCGCGCTCAATCCGCTTTTTGGTATCGCTGTCCGAGTAAGAGTTGATCTCCCTGTTCCTTCTGCGGCGGCGCTGAGAGGATTCCTCCGCGCTGTGCTTTTCATAAGAGGTATAATCGGCAGAGGGGGTATCGCCGCTGTAGTCGTATTCGCCGCGGATCGCGCTGCGGTCAGCGGAACGGCGAAACTCCTCCATCTTCTTGCGGCGGGTTTCCTCGATGGATTCTTCGGGGAGATTATTTCGTGAATAATCACTCATAATGATGCTCCTTCATGGAATTACTACATGTATCTGGTAAAGCTGTCCGTCGTCGGGATCACGCTGTCGGCATAGCACAAAGCCGCCTTCACGCCCTCAAAGCCCGAAAGACAGCGGTCATAATAGCCGCCGCCGAAGCCAAGCCGAACGCCGCGCATATCACAGCACAGCGCGGGATAAACACACAGCGTTTTTTCATCGGGGATAATCTCTTCGCTCTGTGAGGGCGGCTCGAGAATCCCGAATTTTCCGGGAACCAACTTTGCGACCGACTCAACTTTACAAAAGATCATCTTGCCATCGTCCAAACACACCGGTAGTCCGACGGTCTTGTGATTTGACAGCGCGGCGTGCAAGATCAGCGAGGTCGCGATCTCAAAAGGCCGCGCCATATACAGCAGAACGGTATCAGCCGCGCGATACTCGCGACTCATCAGCAAACGCGTCTGTATCTCGATATCGAGGGCTTTTTTGCGTTCAACGTCTTCACATAGCTTTTGACGCTGCTCACGGTAATAATCCCTGAGATATCCTTTTTCCGATGACGCGGGATTCACTGCAGCCATCAGCACTGCATCGACTTTGCGATGCGCTCTGCCTCAGCCTCAGACTCAACCTGCGAAACGATCGCGAAGCCGAAATCCAGCGCGCACCCCGCGCCCTTGGCGGTGATGATCTTGCCGTCGACAACAACCTTGTCGGCGCAGACCTTCGCGTCGAGAAGCTCGTCCTCAAAGCCGGGGAAGCAGGTTGCTCTTTTACCCATCAGCACGCCCATCTTGCCGAGGATTGACGGCGCGGCGCAGATTGCGCAGACAAAGAGACCTCTGGAAACGCAGTAGGAAACGGCGTCTCTGACGCGTTCTTCGGCATACAGATTCTTGACGCCCGGCATACCGCCCGGCAAAATCACGCCGCTGATATCCTCGTTGATCTCAAACTCATCCAAATTCATATCCGCGGTGACATAGATATTGTGCGATCCTCGGATCACATCTCCGCCCACGCCCACGGTTGTCACGTCGATATCCGCTCTGCGCAGGATATCCACAGGCGCTAACGCTTCGGTTTCTTCAAAGCCATCGGCTAAAAAACAATAAAACATAGGATCCTCCCGGTATGCTTAGCATTGGTTATTTATCTGAGCTTAATCCGCTTTTCACGCGGAAAAATTTTCCTTGATCTTTTCTAAGATCGTGTCGCTGATCGCTTCGATCGACTTCATCCCGCCGTTTTCGGTACAGTCGATACGCTCCCAGCCGAGATGCTCGATCGCGTACATAGCGGAGGTACGGCATCTGAGCAGATACTGAAAATCCGCTTCATGGATATCTTTTTTGCTCTCGTCGCCCTGATATCTGCCGTAGATCAGCTTCTGGCTGATTGCGGGATCGACCTCCAGGAAGATCACCATATCGGGCGCGGGAATCGCAAGGCGGTTGTACTCGTAGTCAAAGAGCCATTCAATATAGCTGTCGCGCTCATCCTCGGGCAATTTAGCCATCTGGTGAATGATATTTGAAGTGGTGTAACGGTCGGCGATGATATAGTCGTACTCGGCACAGTCTCTGCCCCAGGTGTTGATGTAGGACGCGACCCTGTCAACCGCGTAAAACGATGACGCGGCATAGGCGTTGACGTCGTCGGGGCTGTCGCCGAGCTTGCCGCCGAGGTACATTTTTACCAAAGCCGATGAATCGCTCTCATAGTCAGGGAAGCTGATGGTACGCGCTTTGTACCCCATGCCGTTCAACCGTTCGGCAAGCAGCTTACTCTGGGTCGCCTTACCCGAACCGTCCAGACCGTCGATGACGATCAGCTTGCATTTCTTTTTCGCCATAAAAACTCTCAATGCGATCGCAAATGCGCGAAAGCACATACTTTCCTTTATAATCTATATGATTATAACATATATATGCAAAAACTTCAATAGGAATAATGTTACAAGAGAATGACAAAAGCCCCGAAAAATCGGAGCTTTTTACTATAGCTTCACTTATACCAATCCCATGATAAGAGCACACACAAACGCGCCCAAAGATCCTGAGATCGCGACAACAATCATCGGCAGATTGAAGAAAGCGGCTACCAGCGCGATCACCGTCCCGACCGCAGAGGTCACCACGTTGCCTGTCGAGAAGAAGATCGCCGGAAAGGTCATCGCCGACAGCACGGCGTACGGGATATAATACAGAACCGAGTTGAGAAAACGCGACTTGATCTTGCCCCTGACAGCAGCAAAGGGGATCGCGCGGATCAGGTAGGTGGTCACCGCCATCACGGCGATATAAACAGCGATACTCATGCGCTCTCCTTCCCTCTCTCCTTTTCCTCAACAGGAACAGGAAAAATCAGCGCCGCGACAACAGAAGACACCACCGCGCTGATGATG
>CACWTM010000205.1 GCA_902763855.1 uncultured Ruminococcus sp.
TTGTCAAGAGCTTTTTCGCATAATTATCTGTGCTGCACATATTTTTTCAAAGCTTTCACAGGACAAGCTTGCCGCGAAAGTATGTGTCACAGTCAGGCGTTTTCGCGTCGGGAGGACGACGCGCTGAACGAGAACTACTGCAAGTGGTGCTGCGCCGACGGACAGCATAACAAGGAGTACAATGTGGTCGTATGTCATTGCGACGGTAAAATCACTTTTACGGCACCGAGGATCATAATGGGTGAAAATTTGCGAACAATACAACTCTATTTCTATGTTGCGGAAAAAGAGAACGAAATTATCAAGGAGCGGATGAAAGAGAGCTGGGTCATAAACCTTTCACACTATCTGCGCAAAATGGCGATCAGCGGCAACATCATTCATTTAGATATGACCGATATCAGGGCTGTGTCGAGGTTACTGATACTAAGTTTCCATTAAACGCTTTAACAAATTTATTAACGGAAAATTTCGTAGAACGAGGCGGACGACGCAGACAGGCTGGCGCCTGTCAAGGAGGACTAACGCAATAAATGTTAAAGTGTTTTAATGAAACTTAGTATGAGTAGCAGCTCGAACAATCTCAATCAATATGTCAGGCTGGCGCATGAGACAGGAAACATTTACGCGACTGATATAGAGGATCTGAACGAGAGATTAAACGAAGTGACCAAGCAGTTCAAAGCAATACTAAAGGGCTTTGTCAAGCTCATGTCAATGGTGGATGAAAACTAATAGTTTAGGAATGACTGTGTTTTTCACAACATCTTTTCAGATAACAAAAAACCGGAGAGCGGTGTCCCTTGCTCTCCGGTTTTTTTCTGTATTATGCCGATTTAACGTATCGATCGTTATATAACAAGGTCGCTTTCCTCGATCTTTTCATTGAAGAAGGCGATGATCTTGATACACGGCTTTCTCAGCAGCAGTCCGAGGATCAGTGCAGGAACGATGAAGAGCAGCAGCATACCGAGGTTGTGCCAATAGCTGCCCCAATCCAAGCCCGCGACAGTCTCGCGCAGGGCGTTGATCCCGTATTTGAACGGTAAAAACGGCGCGATCGCCTTGAACGGCGCGGGAAGGACCTCGATCGGGAACGTACCGCCGGAGCCGGCTACCTGCAGGATCAGTATGATGACCGCGAGCGCTTTACCGACAACGCTGAAGGTGATCGTCAGCGAATAGATAATCAGCGAATAAACGATGCTGGATACCATGCAGGTGGCGATAAACAGCAGAGGATTCTCGCACTGGATCTTGAGGAAATACAGATCGCCCAGCGCGATGATAAGCCCCTGGATCAAGCTGATTGCGAGGAACATCATATATCTGCCGAAGAAGAGCTGTACGGAATTCGCCTTTCCGAGCTTTTTGCGGTCGTTTTTGGTTAGGTCGGTATTCAGCACCGCGACCAGTACAACACCGCCGACCCAAAGAGCAAGCGAAGAATAGAAGGGCGTCATCGCGGAGCCGTAGTTTTCAATCGGATAGACTCTTGTGGTATCATATGCGACGGGAGAGGATATAAAACTGCCCAGCGCTTCGGGATTCTCGATGATCGGCGTGATGATGTTTTCGATCAGATTAGAGCCTTCGACGTCCTGAACCTTTTCGATCAGCGTGTCGATCTTGCCATCGACAGTCGTCAAAAAGGTCTTTAGACTGTTAAGGGCATTTTTGAGGTTGGAGGTTGTATCCAGCGCGCTGTCAAACACCGTATCAAGCTGACCCGTACCGGCGCTCACGGTCTGGAGGAAGCCGGTAATATCGTTAAGCGAAGAGAAGGACTCGGAAACGACCGAGTCGATATCCTGACGGATCGCGCTGAATTCCGTTGCCGCAGAGGAAAGCTCAGTATTGGCGTCGGCAATCAGTGTATCAAGCTCAGACTTTGCGTTTGCGGGCAGACTGCCTGTTGTCGTGATATTGTCGCGGATGCTGTCTATTTTATCAATGATAGCGTCCTGCTTTTCATTCGCGCGGTTCAGAGCGCTCAGCGCCTTTGCGCAATCGATGCCCAGATTTGTCTGGATTTTATCCAGAATACCGATAACAACATTGTTGACAGATTTAATCTTCTGATTGATCGTCTCGATCTTTGCCAGCTTATTGGACACAGCCTCCGCGTCGTCGCTCAATGCACCGAACACATCGTCCATTTGATCCGATACGCTGTCCATGTACGTTGAGCCGGAGCCGATCAAGCCGTCAAGAGAGGTCGTGATCTGAGAGGCGATGCCCTGTGTTGAAGAAAGGGTCGCCGCGACGTCGGAGGTGAACACGCCCGCGCCCGCGAGGGTCGACTGAATCGTAGGCACCAATTCCTTGTTCGTTTCGATCAGTCCGTCGATGGAGTCAAGCGTGGTGATCAGCACATCGACCGAGGAATCAAAGGTAGCGATATCTGTTTTGGCGTCATTCAAGGCATTGATCACCTTGTCCGCAAGGTCGTTCTTATTCTCGGTATATTCGCTTTCGGAAAGATTCAGCACCTTGGCGATCGTCTCTGTCAGTGAGCTGACATAGGTTGAGCCGACGCTTGTTTCGATCGCTTCGATTCCCTTATCCGTGATCTTGGGAGAGATCGCGTTCCTTTTTTCATTGACGTAATATTCGAGCTTTGCCTGCGTAAAATCACCGGTCGTGATCGAGAGCAGGTTCTCGCTGAAATCCTCGGGAATAATCACGGCGGCGTAGTATTCGCCGTTTTTGACGCCGTCCTTCGCTTTATCGGCGTCAACAAACTCCCACCCCATCTTGTCGTTCTGTTTGAGGCTGTCGATGATTTCATCGCCCGCGTTGATCGACAGGGTCTTGTAGCTGTAACCCTTATCCTCGGAGCATACCGCAAACGCCAGATTCCCC
>CACWTM010000206.1 GCA_902763855.1 uncultured Ruminococcus sp.
GAAGATATCGGCGTCCTTTATTCCGAGGTGCTTCATGACGACAGCGGTATCATCCGCCATCTCCTCAATCGAATATTCAGCAGGCATATTCCGGCGGCGATCGAACGCATAAACGGTATATTTCTCACCAAACTGTTTATATGCCGCTTCGATCGCCCTTGCGGAGAGTGTGATGCTTTTTGCGGAATCTCCGGGAAGGATAATGAAGGCTCTCTCCCCTGTGCCGAAGCTGAAATAGGGCATTTCTATATCGTTGACAAAAGCGGTTTCGATTTTCATACGATCACTCCTTGATGATATATTGTAGCACAGATCAGAAAAAAAGACAACATCAATACAACTTACTACAATATTGATACAATATTTGATTTTATGGGAATAATACGTTATAATAGGAGCACTGAAAAAACAGAAAGAGGTATATTTAATGAAAAAAATCATTTGTGTTGTATTAGCAGTATTGATGATGGCAGCCGCTCTGACCGCTTGCGGTGGCAGCAAGTCCGTTGATCTGAAGACCGTTATGACCGGTGTGAACACCGCCTTCGGTCTGAATGATTTAAAGACGCTGGAGAATGCGGAGGATCTCAACAGATACTATCAGATCAATACCGAGGATGTAAAGTCCTTCGCGGCTGAACATTCCACCAACGCTTCCGTTTACACTGAGGTCATCCTGATCGAAGCAAAGGACGCGACCGCTGCCGGCAACATCAAGGCCCAGCTTGACGCGCATCTCGCGACTCAGCTCGGCGACGCGAAGAGCTATCATGCGGATCAGGTCGCTGTTCTTGAGGCTTGCTCCACCCAGCAGGTCGGCAACTATGTTTTCCTCGTTATCAGCGATAAGTTCGCCGATATCGTGAGCAACATCCAGGGCGCTCTGAAATAAGAACGTAAAGCATAACACAAAAGGCTGCCTTCTGGCAGCCTTTCTTTTATACCTCGATGATGGCGTAATCAAACGCATTGACCACGAGTGTTCCGTTGAAAACGGTTTTCTGAGGGATGTCGTGGTTATAGTTCCTGTGCACATGACCGTGGACGAAGAGCCGCGGTCGGTATTTGAGCAGAAAACGGTTGAAGCACTCGAAGCCGCGGTGCGGGATGGTCTCCAGATCGTTCAGGTGGCGCGCAGGAGCGTGGGTGACCAGGATATCACAGCCGTTCCTGCGCCACAGCTTGAAGCTCAGGCGCTGGATGCGCTGTTTCATCTGGCGTTCCGTGTACATGTACTCTCCCTCGCGGTATTTGAACGAGCCGCCGAGGCCGACGATGCGCAGTCCGTTGATGACGACGAGATCGTCGTCGATACAGATACAGCCCATCGGTACCTTCTTGTGGTTCTCGTCATGATTACCGTGCACATAAACGAGCGGGCAGTCCGCCATTGTCACGAGAAATTCCAGATACTCTTCCTTGAGGTCGCCGCAGCCGATGATCAGGTCAAAACCGCTCAGCTTACCCGGTCGGTAATATTCATATAGCGATTGTGACTCTACGTCAGCTACAGCTAAGATTCTCATGCTTCTTCTTCGGCTTTCTTCGCCGCCTCCTGTTCGGGGTCGTTCTGTGCGATGTCGATGCCGGCGGTGTCAACGGTCGCCTTGCCCATCGCGCTAAGCTCATTATATTTCGGAATATCGCCGATCACGTTGTCGACGAGATAGTCCATGTTGATGATCTGTTCGAGCGTCAATGACTTCTGATCCTCGCCGATGACCTCGCCGCTCTGCGTTGTGAGCGGGGTCAGGAATGGGATACAGATGTTCTGCTTGATGCTTTCTTTGAGAAAATCCACCAGACGCAGGGTCGAGGTCGGCAGACTCTCGGAGCACCAGACGTCGATCACGCCGGTCGACATGCCCCAGTAGTAGTTGACAGCTTTGTCGGATTTGTTGTATTCTGTCTGCAAGCTCTTGTCGAAATAGCGGTTGAGGATTTCCTCATAGTAGCGGCCCCAGCACCACACGGAATGAACCATCGGCTCGCTGTTGCCGTCCATCACAAAGGACAGACCGTAGGTCTCGCGATCATCTTCCAGGAATTTTGAGGTATCCTGAGAGGAAATGAAATGGATATCCTGTGCGGCGAGGGCTTTCGCAGCTTCATCCGCGCCCTTTACCGCTGACCATTCAAGATACACCTTCGCGCGCGGATTGGTCATCTGGGCGCCTAAGGCAAAGGCATTGATGCCCGCGATCTGACCGTAGATCGGGTAGTCGCAGACGTAGCCGAGCTTACCGCTGTCGGAAAGAGAACCGGCAACAGCGCCGAGGATGAATTTCGCTTCATACATGCGGGCGTAATAGGTCAGGA
>CACWTM010000207.1 GCA_902763855.1 uncultured Ruminococcus sp.
CACCGGTATAGGCATCAGCGAGGATTATCTCCCCTATATCTATGACGCTTTCTCACAGGAGGAGGATTCCTCTACAAACAAGTACGGCAGCTCGGGTCTCGGAATGGCGATCACCAAAAGACTTGTTGAAATGATGAACGGCAACATTTTGGTAGAAAGCGAAAAGGGCGTCGGTACGACCTTCACCGTCACGGTAACGCTCTCTGATTCCGACAGGACGGAAGAAGGAGATTTAGCAGACAGTATTCATCCCGAGGATATGACGGTTCTTATCGTGGATGACGATCCAATTGCCCGCGATCACGCTCAGCTGATATTAGAGAAGGTGGGAGTCATCACGGAAACAGCCGAAAACGGGCTTCAGGCGCTGGAGATGGTCAAACTGCGCCATGCTCGCAGAGAGCCGTACAACCTGATACTGGTGGACTGGAAGATGCCTGAAATCGAAGGCATTGAGACCACCCGCATGATTCGCGACGCCATAGGTCACGAGTCCGCTATCATCATTCTTACCGCCTATCGCTGGGATGACATTCTGGATGAGGCTGTACAGGCAGGTGTAGACAGCTTCCTGCCAAAGCCGCTCTTTGCCGCGGCAATCATGGACGAATTCAAAACCGCCGTGAAGAAAAAGAAGCTGTCGGAGCAGGACGGTCAGACTAAGACCGATCTCAGAGGAAGGCGGGTCCTGCTCGCGGAGGATATGGCGATCAACGCCGAGATCATGAAGATGGTGCTTGAAATGCGCGAGATAAAGGCGGATCATGCCGTGAACGGAAGGGTCGCTGTGGAGTTGTTTACATCACATCCCGAGGGCTACTACGACGCGATCCTAATGGATATGCGTATGCCCGAGATGGACGGACTGGAGGCTACGCGCGCGATCCGCGCCTCAAACCGCGCTGACGCAAAAACCGTTCCGATAATCGCCCTGACCGCTAACGCCTTTGACGAAGATGTACAGCGCAGTATGCAAGCGGGGCTGAACGCTCATCTGTCAAAGCCGGTACAGCCGGAAGTATTGTTCGAGACGCTTGAAAGCCTGATTAAGTAATTGGTACAAGCCCATCAATCCTCTCGCATTTGCATCGCAGATTCCGATAAACTAAAAAGGCTGCCTTATCATAAACAAGGCAGCCTTTACTGTTTGTGGTTCAGATGTCTACAGTCACCCTGTCCTGATCAATCGGGCTTTTTGGGCGGTGTGCCGCCGGCATGACCGCCGGAGGAGCTGACAGTGAATGTGATCGCGGAGCCTGAGGATGCTGTGCCCGCTTGGTATTCGACGCTGTTGACATACAGCTTATGACCGTTGAGATCAATGCTGTCAGCGTCGCAGGTCAGCGAGGTGATATAGCTGTCGGACGTCAGGATCCACTTGGAACCGCCGCTTAATTCTACATACACGTCGCCCGCGTCTCCGGTGCTGTTGATAGAACCGGAGAAGGTTGATTGATCCTTCAAATAGAGATTCAGCACGCTGATATCGTCGACGATCATATCGCCGTTGATCTCCTGATTTGTCGCGTTCAGGTTGACCTGACCGCCGTTGGAGCCTTCGCTGCCCCAGCCAGCCGCTGCCGCTCGGAGGAATACGCCTTCTGTATCATTGTTGACGATGGTCGCGTTGCTCAGGGTAAGATCGGTAGCGGTATTGTTGACGAAGAAGATATCGCCGTTTTGATTCGTCAGTGTACCGCCGTTCATCGTAAAGGACGAGGTGCCCTCTGCCGCGTCGCCCGACATGCTCTGATAGATCATGACCGCCTGATAGTAAGCGGATTTATCGCTGTTCTTCTTGTTGTTATCGGCGTTGAGAGTGACGTTGTTCAGCGTGACGCTGTTCTTTCCCTCGACGACGACGCCCTGAGAAGCGGTCGAGGTCATCTCGGCGTTCGATACGGTGATATCGGCTGTCGAATAAATGACGGGCGAGCCTGTGCCCGAGGTGGTGTAGCTGCCGCCGTCCACGCTGACCGTGCCGCCGCCGCGATCGGAGCGGATCGCCGCAGAGGAATTGCCCGAGGTGTTGACGGTGAGGTTTGTCGCGTTCATCGTGCCGCCGCCGGTCGTCATCAGACCGCCCGAGCAGTTGCCGCTCGTTTCGATATAGGTATCGCTGATGTTGACGGTCGTGCCCTCACCGTAGCTGAACACGGCGTTGGCGTGCTTGCCGTCGGTTTTGATGACCATTTCGCTGAGGTCGAGAGTACCGCCGTTGGTGGCGAAGATCGCGGCGTTATCGCCGTAGAAGTCCGCCTCGTCGCCGCTGTCACTGTCGCCGGTCTTGACGACCT
>CACWTM010000208.1 GCA_902763855.1 uncultured Ruminococcus sp.
TTATTAATATTTATATTCCTTGATGATACACAGCTCACCCTGCACATCATAGCGCATGGTGAAGTCGTCATACTCGACCAGGCAAGCGCAATGACCGCCAGGTACGGCTGTATTGGCATACAGATTATATGTAATGATATGGCGGTCGCAGTGCTGGGTTGCTTCACCGCCAGGATAGAGGAGCATGGATTCCAAGCCTAAATCTCTGGCGGCAAAGGCGGTCAGAACCGCTCCCTCGACGCACATGATCTGTTCATATGTATAGTGATCCCGAATGTATTCGGCGAAGGTCTTCATCTTTTCTCTGTCAGTCATGGACGAAGTCCAGCAGGCTTTCTCTGCCGACCGAACAACGTTCAACGTCTTTTCAATATCATCGGGAGCACGATCAACGTCGACATTGACATTCACTCGGCGTATCAGTTCGCCCTTGTAGTACAACTCGATCGGAAAGCTCCCGTGAGCTTCTCCGATACATTGAATTGTCGTCTGGAAAGGAAAGTACAGTCCGCTTCTATAGTGAGCGTAGACATATGCGAGAGGATTATCCTCACTGTCGGTCACTTCACAGTCATAGCCGTGGAGTATACCGTTCTCCTTTTCGATCAGGTAACTCTCCTTGAAACGGCTGTCGGTGTAGTCGATCTGATTAATGTAGTGACCGTTGTTGACGACCGTCGTGATATCGTGGGGATCGATCTCGCTCTTCGGTATGAGCATCAAGGTAATACTTTTATCGGTAAGCATAATCTCCGACGGAACCTTCTTCAAATCGAAGGTGACACCCTCGACCGTAACATACCGATCGGTCGGTGACGGTTCAACGACAGGCTTCGAGATCGGATAGCTGTCTGATACATTCACTAACCGGCGTTGCAGGTGTGAAGCATCCATCACAGTCACGACGTGATCGCCATCAATGTCGGCAACAGAAGAAGTAACGGCGACGGGAGTCTTGATCCCGACCGTGTACCGCTGAATGAACGTCGCGTCGGTGATAGTGATCTCGCCGTCACCGTCGACGTCACCTAACATTCGGCTCTCGGCACGGACGGAAACGGACATCATCATCGCCATACAGAGTGATAAAGATAAAATGGATTTGATTTTCATAACAGAAACCTCCTTTACGGTTTGGTGTATTTTAGCTTAGGTTCAGAGGTTTTACAAGTAAAAGTTTTCAGGCTTTATTTGTTCGGTGTGATACAAATCCAATTTCAAATATTGCGGCGCCATACAAAGAAAACACCGAACGGCTCTGGAGAACAGTTCGGCATATGTAAAGAATCTATCCAATGATGCTTCGACGTCAAAAGCTTGACAAATATGTTCGAATTTGATATAATAGTAAACAGAAAGATAACTGAATACTGCCGATTCATAGTCTTGTGTGTCAACCTGCTTGACACATGAGACCATTTCATTTTCAGTTACACTTTCCAAATAGCAAAAACCAAATTTCGGAGGAAAAATGAATTACAAATCTATCGCCCTATGGGCACAATCTATCTGAATCAAGAAGGAGGAATGACCGACAAAGATAGAAGCGCTGCCTTATGGCAGCAAACCGTAAAGTAATAAATAAGGAAGATCTGAAAGGATTACCGCCGTCACCCGAAACAAAGAGCGGAGTTCCGAAATATGAGCTTGAATCATTAGCCAGAACCTTCCTACCCGATATCATAGCCTTCTATGAAAGCGAAGAAGGACAGAGGAGGTTCCGCGAATGGAAGCAGGAGCAGGAACGGATGAAGCGGCAAGGTAAGAATAAATAAAAGAAAAATAGGCAGGGAGCAAATGTGAAGCTCCCTGCCTATAAAACTATGTAAATGTGTAAAAAGCAACAAATCCGAACCTTTTTCCATGATTGAGATCGGATACATGCGATATTCGGTACGATTTTCTCGTTTGTATCATGAATTCAGAATGTCAATACTTTCAAAACTGATTATTCCGCACTCAGGAAAACATGAATCCGCCGGAAGGAAAACATCGATACGCAGCGCGGAAAACGCCGATTCGCGCAAGGAACGCAGTAATTCGCTAAAGGAACGCACTTTGTGTAAAATATAGAAGAGGATAATCCTCGAATTTACACGAAGGAGGCCATAATGATGGCGAAAAAGATTGATGTGAAGCTCCTTTTGGAGCTTCGGCAGGCGAATATGCATACAGCGTTGAAATTGAGCGCCTCAGCCGCTTGAATTGAGCAGGTCCGTCGCTGAATTTGAGCACCCTCGTCGGCAAAATTGAGCAGTGCCATCG
>CACWTM010000209.1 GCA_902763855.1 uncultured Ruminococcus sp.
ACGACCGCGAGGATTCCGACCAGCGTCAGGATATCGAGCGCCTTGTTGTTGTTATAGACGCGCTTCTCGATGATGCCGACGAGCACGATCAGGACGACGCCCTCGGTCAAGCCGACCAGTACGTCCTGCGGCGTATGGACGCCCAGAAAGTTGCGTGAGAAGCCTGTCAGAAGGATCAGCACGATACAGGTGATCGAGAGCCATTTGCGTCGGCTCCACTGCCAGACGGCGGTGTTGCCGTAGTGCATGGTCGCCGCGAGCGTGTGACCGCTCGGGAACGAGTAGCCGGTAGCGGCGACCTTGGAGTCGCCCGCGGGCACGATGCTCTCACTGCGGATCCAGGGACGGTAGGCGCAGACGGTCAGCTTGATCACGCCGTTGAGCACTTCGCCGATCCACGACGTCGCAATAAAACGATAGCCCAGTCTTTTGTTGACGCACCAATAAATGATGTATGGCAAGAACGGCAGGATATCTACCGCGAATTTTGACAGCGCATTGAAGAATTCATCAAACACGCCGCCGGTGGATTCCCTCAGGTTTTGTAAAAACAATAAATACTGAAGATCAAATCCCATACACATTCCTCCTGTTATTTTTTTGTAGATTATAACACAGGTTTCGAAAGATGTCTATAATAAGAGTGATTCTATCGCATAAATATCCGCCGAATACAGCTATGTGGAAGGTGCTACGGCTAAGGTGAAGCCTGTGTCCAAACAGCTCGCCGTCAATCCGAAGGCTGAGATCTGCGCTTTTAAGGACGGCAAGTGGATCCGTATCGCGGGTGAACTGATCAACGACGACAACCGCGACGTGATGGTCGCCATGCTCGAGAAGATGCCGAGCCTCAAGGCGATGTACAGCCCCGACGACGGCAATATGCAGATGCTGTATTTCAAGGACGCGACCGCGACCTTCAGCTCCTTTACCGAGGCGCCCGAAACGATACGGTTCTGATGATAAGCTGATATGAAAGTGAAAACATAAAGGAGGACGATCACATGGAGATCAAAGCTGTCAAATTCAGAAAAGACGGATTCTATTCTCAACTGTTCGCGTTCGGCGCGGAAGAAGGTCCTGAGAAGTACAGCATGGATATCCGCTATCGCGGCAGCCTGCAAAACTACCTGATCGACACAGGCGACGAGGTCATCTTAGTCGATACGGGACTTCCCGCCGGCACGCCCGAGGAGAAGCCCGATAAAGAGGTCGCCGCCTATACAGGCAAGGATATTTGCAGTTATATGGAGGCGTTCCGCGCTCTCGGCTATGAGCCCGAGCAGGTGACGAAGATCCTGCTGACCCACAGGCACAGCGACCATTCCGGCGAGTTGAAGTCCTTCCCGAACGCGAAGATCTATGTCAACGCCGAGGAGCTTGACGCCGCCGAATTACAGGGTATCGACAACATCGTGCCCGTGACCTTCACCGACGGCGCGTATTACAACTTCCCCGAGAGCCAGAAGATCCGCGACGGTATCTATTTCATCAAAGCTAAGGGTCACACCAAGGGCAACAGCCTTGTGATCGTCGAGGACGGCGGTCTCTTCTATATGCTCCACGCGGACATCACCTATGTGGACGAGGCGCTGTATGAGAATAAAGTGTCCGTGATTTTTGATGATTTGCAAGAAGCTAAAACTACCCTCAGTCGTGTGCGCAAGTTCGTCCGCAATCACCCGACCGTCTACTGCGGTACGCATACGCCCCAGGGATATGAGAATCTGGAAGCGAAGCGCGTGATGGATCTCGACCATCCTGTTGAGACGGTCTTTGCTGAGATCGACTTCACCGAGCAGGAGGCGACGGGTATTTACATCTGCTCCGTCTGCGGATATGTGTACGATCCCGCCGAGCATGGCGGCGTTGCCTTTGAGGACTTGCCCGACGACTGGCGCTGTCCGAGATGCAAACAGCCGAAAGAGAGATTCAACAGAGCATAAAACAAAAGGAAACGAGCATAGAGTTCTCCGTGATGAGTGAACAGACCTAAATTGTATGGACAGCAAAACCCTAAGGTAGAATACTACGCTTTAAGCAACATACTGACGTCGATATTCGGTTGGTGGCAGTTTTTGCCATGTAATACTAAGTTTCCATTGAACGCTTTAACAAATTTATTAACGGAAAATTTCGTAGAACGAGGCGGACGACGCAGACAGGCTTGAGGTGCTGTCAAAATCTTTGATTTTGTCTACAGC
>CACWTM010000210.1 GCA_902763855.1 uncultured Ruminococcus sp.
TATGACAATCCCCCTTTCTAAGTCAAACAACATACCACATAACGATTGAAATATCCAGCTTTTTCATTGTTAATGCGGGGTAAATTTTTCCGTCGGATTACACGAATAATCTGTGCGTTTTTCTACTTGTAAAACCTCTCAACCTAAGCTAAAATACACCAAACCGTAAAGGAGGTTTTATTATGAAAATCAAATCTGTTTTATCGTTATCTCTCTGTATGGCGCTGATGATGTCCGTATCCGTTCATACTCAGAGCCGAATGCTCGGCGATGTCGACGGTGACGGCGAGATCAGCATTACCGACGCGACGTTCATTCAGCGATACACGGTCGGTATCAAGACGCCTGCCGCTATTACTTCTTCTGTTGCCGACATTGACGGAGACCATGTAGTGACCGTGATGGACGCGTCACACCTGCAACGCCGGTTAGTGAATGTATCAGACAGCTGTCCGATCTCGAAGCCTGTCTACGAACCGTCTCCGACCGATCGGTATGTTACCGTAGAGGGCGTCACCTTCGATTTGAAGAAGGTTCCGTCAGAGATCACGCTTACCGATAAAAGCATTACCTTGATGCTCTTGCCTAAGAGCGAGATCGATCCGCACGATATCATGACGGTTGTCAATAACGGTCACTACATTAATCAGATCGACTATACCGACAGCCGTTTCAAGGAAAGTTACCTGATTGAAAAGGAAAACGGTATTCTCCATGGTTATGACTGCGAAGTGACCGACAGCGAGGATAATCCGCTCGCGTATGTGTATGCTCATTACAGAAGCGGATTGTACTTTCCTTTTCAAACAACGATCAGCTGTATCGGAGAAGCGCACGGAAGCTTTCCGATCGAGCTGTACTACAAGGGCGAACTGATACGCCGAGTGAATGTCAATGTCGACGTTGATCGTGCTCCCGATGATATTGAAAAGATATTAAGTGTCGTTCGCTCGGCAGAGAAAGCGTGCTGGACTTCGTCCATGACCGACAGAGAAAAGATGAAAGCCTTCGCCGAATACATAAGGGATCATTATACATATGATCGGATCATGTGCGTCGAGGGAGCGGTTCTGACCGCCTTCGTCGCCAGAGATTTAGGCTTGGAATCCATGCTTCTCTATCCGGGCGGTGAACCGACCCAGCACTGTGACCGTCATATCATTACATATAATCTGTATGCCAATACAGCCGTTCCTGGCGGTCACTGTGCTTGTCTTGTCGTATACGATAATTTCACCATGCGCTACGATGTGCAGGGTGGGCTGTGTATTATCAAGGAATATAAACGTTAATAAACCCATAAGATTTGCCGTCCTTCGGGACGGCTTTTCTATTAACACCCACTTAATCCGGACAGCGTTACATCGACTGACCCCAGCTCTGACCTTCACCTTCATCATAATCTTCATCATAATTGTCGCCGTATTTCTCTTTGAGATATGCTTCATAATCCTCTTCGATTTTCTCCTCGGACGGCACATGAACACGTCGGAGTTTGGTCGGCTTTTTGTTCAGCAGGATAATATCAATAGTATCGAGGAACGGTTCGAGCGAGAAGTTCTCGGTCGGCTCTTCCTCTTCTTTCTCAGAAGCTCCTCCCGGTTTCAGTCCGTGAGCGAGCTTCTTTTCATTGATCTTCTGCTGTTTCTTCTTCTCTCTGCGGGCGGTTTTCCTGTTCAGAGCGTCGAGTTTTTTCACGCAACTGTGCGCGATCTGCTTCGCAAGCTGAGAGATTAATCCGCCGATATTGCCGTAATTTTCGGTCGGCAACTGTGTAAAATCTATCGCCAAAGCCGCTCGGATCACTGCGTTTTTCAGTGAACGAAACGCGCCGTTATCCTCGAGAGGAACGTCATCTTCCTGCAGGCTGTCGTGGTACATACTCAGCTTCTGACGGTTGACTTTACACCACTTTTGATACAGCTCTTTGATGCTCGGATCGTTGGCAAACTGAGCGACAGTATAATCGACAAAGCGCTTCACTTTCTTCGGCAAATAACCGTAAACCTTCTTGCCTTTACAGCCGTCCAACTCCTTTCGGAGCCGTCCCAAAAGCGCGAGATAATACATCTGAAAAGGACTATCGGAGCGCAAAGTTTCTTCCAATAAATCATTGACTTCGCTCTTCAAACGATTACGAATCTCCGTTTGATTTGTGAACATACGGAACATTTCACCGCGAAAAATATCGTTGGTGA
>CACWTM010000211.1 GCA_902763855.1 uncultured Ruminococcus sp.
GCCATTTTCAACACCTTTCTCTTTCATCTCCTTAGATTTTTCTCAATCTAAAGAGTACATGATTTCGTCAGTGCTGACAATGGCTTTCATTCAAGCACATTTGTTGTATTTTTCGCGACCCTTTATTGCATTTCTACTTTACCAAAAACAGTCTGTTTTGTATGATTGTGAAAAAACGGTAAAATGTAATATCAATGCGCTTGACTGCTAAAATAAAAAATAGTAAAATAAATTGCAATCAGGCAACCGGAAGATGTACGTTACAACATACAACATAATACAGATCACGTGGCGTTCCCTATGGCTGCCAAAAACAGGAGGTTTTCAATGAAACACACATCCATCCGCAAACCCCTCAGCGTATTGCTGAGCATCCTCATGGTCCTGTCCGTCTTCGGCGGCATGGCGTTTCCTGCGGGCGCCGAAAGCAAGACAATCGCGGAAGGCGTGATCTACAAGCTGGGAGATACCATCGTTCTCCCCGGGGATGGCGTCTACTATGTAAAAGACAGTGAGCGTCACCCCGCGCAAAGAATTTACAGCAACGGAACGGTCACTCGATTCGAGGGCGACGAATACTCTTATACGTTAGAGATCGACGAGTGGGGTATATACGCCTATATCGATATGTTTGCTTATCAGGAGGAACTAAACCAGGGGCTGTCCGTATTGGGAATCACATTTACCGGAAGCGGTACGGAATCCGATCCTTATATGCCGAAGCCGGCGCTCGGTGAGGTCGAGTCTACCTGGGCAGGCGAGGGTGAAGGCACAGAAGCCTCTCCGTGGCTGATCAAAGACCTGAACGACCTGCGTACCCTTTCCGCCAACGTGGCAGACGGTATGACGTATTCCGGAAAATACTTAAAGCTTACGGCGGATATCGACTGCGGAAGCGATAACTGGGAGGCGATCGGCGGCGCAAACGCAAAAATGTTCATGGGCACCTTTGACGGCGACAGTCATACCATTACCTATAAAGTCGCGATCACCAATGACGAGAAGGATAAAGGCTTGTTCTATGGCGTCGGCGCCGGCGGTACGGTCAAAAATCTGAACGTGGCCGGTTCCATCAACTGCACGAGCTTGTACTCAGACCGTCTGGGAGGCATAGCTGTTTATAACGCGGGCACGATCACAAACTGCGCAAGTTCTGTGGATATCACCGGGTACGGTAATGGTATTGCGGGAATTGCCGCATATTGCCAAGACGGCGCCACGATCAGTTACTGCGCCGCTTCCGGCACCATTTCATGGCCTCAGACAGGCAATTTCTACGCGTATGTCGCTGGCATTACAGGAACAAACAACTCGACGACCATATCAAACTGCGCGTCGCTGTGCGATATTATTGCACCAAACGCTGACTCCGGTAAATATGCCGGCAGACTGGTCGCGAGAGATTTCGGCGGTGCATATTCAGATAACTACTATCTGTCAACAGCTCAGATCGAAGGTGGAGTAAATTCTGATTACGCAACCGCGAAAACGGCGGACGAACTGAAAGAGATCGGGCAGGCCGCGTATGACGCCGGTTATACCGTATACGGCCTGGCGCTCGGCGCTGTCGCGCCCAACCCGGATCAGGAGGCCGCGGACGCGGTGATCGCCCTGATCGACGCCATCGGCGAAGTGGTTCTGACCGACGAAAGCAAAGCGAAGATCGACGCCGCCAAGGCCGCCTATGAAGCCCTGACTGACGACCAGAAAGCCCTTGTGAGCAACAACTATGAGACGCTGCAGCTTGCCGAAGGACAGTACGCCGCTCTTCAGCTTGCAGCAGATATGACAGCTTTTGAAGCATACAAGACAGCAAAGAAATCAGCCATGGATGCTCTCCTTCAGGAGGGTGACAGCGAAGCCGTTCAGAGCATCGTCGGACTTGCAAAGACGCAGATCGAAGGTTTCACCTATGACGAGAGCAAGACTCTTGACGAAAACAAGGCTGCTTTGGACGCCCGTGTTGCCAACGTGCCGAACGCAGTTGCCGAACAGAGAGCCGCCGAAGCCGCAGCCGCCGCTCTTGCCGAAGCGAAGGAAGCCGCAAAAGCCGCGATCAGCGTGATACGTTCCGCGACGATAGCCTTGATCAACGAGATCAAGACCGACGCGCAGCTCACCGCCGAAGAAAAAGCTGCTGCGGATCAGGCTGCCGCCGACGAAGCCGCCGCGCTGATCGACGAGATC
>CACWTM010000212.1 GCA_902763855.1 uncultured Ruminococcus sp.
CTGAGAGCGTAACTGTGATCTCGGCGTTCGATAAAGGTTCTCCGTTAAAGTAGACCGTGAAATACTCTCTGTCGGCATACGCGACCTCAAAAGGGATCTCATCGCTGAGAAAAAGATTTGCCGCGGTGGTATAGCCCTGCGTGTATTCCATATCGGTTTTGGCAATACGGGTGACATTCCCGTCGGTCTGCACCGCCGCAAAGCTTCCCATAAAATCAGACGGCAGATTTTCGGAATAAGCGTCCGTAACCACGGCAGTCCCGCCATATGTCAGTGCGTACACGGTAGTGTTATCTCCGCCGTGAAGAGTAATGGCGTCATTATCATAGGTGAAGGACAAATCTTCGCCATCGTTGACGATTGTCAGCGAAGCTCTCTCCAGAGGGTCGTCATATTGAAAAAATGCAAGATCCGCCGCAAAATATGCCGCTACGCATAAGGCGATCGCAAATACTGCGAAGAGGATTCTTTTTGTGACTTTATTCTTCATAATGATCCTCCTATGCGCTTCTTTTGACCTTTCGTTTAACAATGATCTTCTGCGTCAGCATTTCACCGAACGCTTCCATGCGTATCCTGAGCTGTTCCACATCCTGATACTGATAATCCGTCTCCAGACGAAACACCGGGATATCGGCTTCTTCGGATGCTTTTTCGATATACGGCAGTTCAAAGTCGTATTCGATTTGTCCCTTGAGGATATGGCACACGATCCCGTCGGGGTGAAGCTCTCTGACGAGGTGCAGAAAATAGGAATACAAGCCCTCGTTGTTCACTCTCGCGCCCGATGAAGTCGCCCACAAATGGTCTGATACGATTTGATCCAGCAGCCGTTCGGATGAAATCAGCCTTTTCGATCCCGGAACAGCAAGATCCGCCTCTAAGGAAAGGCTGTCAGCTACCGCCGCGATCCGCATTCCTGCCGCTGAGATCAGTTGGAGCACCTTGTAATTCGGGAAGACTACCGGCGAGCCGAGTACGATCACCTTCGGCTGATCCTTTTGCGTCATCATAAAGCGTCGATTCAACTCGTCCAGTTCTCCGATCAATCGGGAAACATGGATCATCCACTCATCCAAACTATCGGCAAAGTACAGACATTGATTGACGAGGAGTACCGCTTCATCCGAGATGAAGCCGCTTGCTGTATGGGAAATCGTTTGGAATCTCTGCCAAAAGCGGTGTGCGCGGGCAACTTTTTTGACGGCCTTCTTTAGATTTCTACCGGTCAGGTGTTTTCCTGTATGTTTTCCGATTTTCTCTGCGAGTGTGATCAGCTGATCTTTATAGTAGTTCGTGTTGTTGAGTGTTGCACTCATGGGAGGGATATCCATTGCGGCGACTTTTCTGCCCGCTTTTTGCAGGATGGAGATCAGCTTTCGCCTGCTGTCTGAAGATACGGCAGTCACGATCAAAGCGTCGTTTGCAATATCAAATTCCGGATTAATCAGCCATCCGAGAGAAG
The DNA here is from genome assembly GCA_902763855.1 of uncultured Ruminococcus sp. Classification (GTDB taxonomy): domain Bacteria; phylum Bacillota; class Clostridia; order Oscillospirales; family Acutalibacteraceae; genus Ruminococcoides. The sequence continues at coordinate 1,466 of CACWTM010000212.1, forward strand.
AACGGCTGAACGGATCGGTATCACGCGGCGTCAGTTCATCTGCCCAGTGTGCTGTACCGAGACTTCCTCCGAGAATATAAAAGGGATTGTCGCACACCGCATAGATAATCTCTGCGGGTATATCATTGCCGAGAACAATCACCTGCGGTCTGACATTGTTCAGATAATCGCTTTTGAATCGCATCGACGCGGTATCCGGAAACCATTTGAGTTCGAACAGGTTGCTGTTCTCTGTTTCTATCCGGTTAATCGTTTCGATCGCTTCGTTTTTGAAAGCGTTAAGCTCCGTAGATCTCATAGTATTCCACCGTTGCGCTCTCTGCTTTAGAGCGTCCTTTCATACATCTTGGGCTGACGAGAGAACAGTTGTGTCTGCATCCGCCGCAGATCATCAGCGAGAGGAATTCCGAAAGAGAAGGGACGTCGCCGCCGGACTGTTGTTCGGGCTCCTCCTGCCATTCTTCTTCAACTCCGTCATCCGACCCGTTATCTTCGATATACTCTTCTTCGGGTGCTTCGGTCACCGCTTCTGTTGGAGCTTCTGTGGGAGCCTCTGTAGGAATCTCGGTTTCTGCCCGATATTGCAAGAATAACTCTGTCGGCGATACAGTCGGAGCAGAAGTCGTAGGTTCTGTCGCCTGAACGACTGCGGCAGGCTCGGGCTTCTTCCAGTCTGCCGTGATCAGCTCGCTCGGATCGTTC
>CACWTM010000213.1 GCA_902763855.1 uncultured Ruminococcus sp.
TTCAAAACCAAGTGTTACCTTTTGGCCTTCTGAATCGTTTTATATACAGAGACGTCTCAGAACCCTATTAGTTAGCGTCCCAAGGGGGAAGAATGAGGACAAACGCCAAACAAAGAGGAGAGAAAAGGATGAGAGTTAAGAGGCTATTGATTGCAGTACTAGCATTCTTCATGGTTAAAAGGCCTTCAAACCTACTACGAGATGAGTGACGGGACTTGGAAGTGCGGCGATCATATTTACAGATATCGTTTGGAGTTCAGTGGGAATCTGAATGCGCAAGGGAAACGCCCCATTATCGTTTACCTCAGTAATCTGGAGCAGATCTCACAGGACCGTGCATGGAAAGCAAGTGGTTTACATTACGACTCAAAAGACTATTTCTCCATCGGTGAGGCCGTGCTCGTGGAGATGAATGTGCAGTAGTTTTGTGATAGGAGGAAAGCATGAAAAAAGCATTGTTATCAATTCTCACAGTTCTGTTAGCAAGCGTTGTTCTACTGTCCGCTTGCTCGAATAATCAAAACGCCGGAGAAACGACCGCGGTCGAGAGCGCCGCGACAGCTTCAAACAGCGCAACCTCCGACAGTGCGGCTTACGACCCGTATGCTGTCAAAAACCGCTATGATATCCCCAAGGAAATGTTCCAAAAGCGCAGCGGCGTCGATTACGGGACCTTGCTCAAGGATGTAAGCTACTATTCCACGGTAGCCGGGGACGATAAGCAGGTCAATATCCTGCTCCCCGCGGGCTACGACGAGAATCAGACCTATCCCGTGACCTATGTCTACCACGGCTTCGGCGGCGATCACAACACCCATATCGACACCGATTCTTATCTTGTGCTCCTGTACGGCAATATGCTTCACGACGGCACAGCCGTGCCCCAGATCCTGGTCGGTATGGATATGTATACCGATCAGCTCGCAGACAAAGAGAGCAAAACCGATGAGGAACTGCGCTTCATCTATGACAAAGCGATCGAAGAGACCGGCGTCGATCTGATGCCGTTTATCGAAGCGAACTATCCCGTCAATAAAGGCAGAGAGTATACAGCGATCGCAGGCATGAGCGAGGGCGGCGCAAAGTCCCTGTGCACGGGCTTTCAGTGGCTTGACAAGTTCGGCTATATCGGCGCCTTCGCGCCCGATACAGGCGTGATCCCGACCGAGTATTATAAAGGTACCTTCTGGAACACGCCTGTATTTGAAGAATTCCCTCAGCCTACCGCCGAGAACATGCCCTATTACCTCTATATGACGGTAGGGTCAGAGGATCCGTGGAACATCGACTGTACGCTCTATTATCGCGACGTGCTCAACGAGATGGGTGTGAAGAATCAAACCGACTATGTGGAAGGCTACGGTCACGACGCGGATTTCTGGGGACAGTGTTTTTATAACTTTCTTGCGAAAGTATTTCAACAATAACGGTAACAATAACGGAAGGAGAAAAGCATGAAGAATATTCTGATCATTTCGACCAGTCTCCGCAATAAGAGCAATTCCGAGATCCTCGCTCAGCAGGCGTTGCGGGGAGCTCTGGCGGCAGGGAACCACGCGGAGCTGATCACGCTAAAAGATAAAGATATCCGCTTTTGCAAAGGCTGCCTAGCCTGTCAAAAGACGATGAAATGCGTTATCAGAGATGATGTTACCGAGATACTCGGAAAGGTCAAAGCGGCGGATACCCTCGTATTTGTCACGCCGATCTATTACTATGAGCTCAGCGGTCAGCTCAAAACCCTGCTTGACCGTCTGAATCCGCTCTATCCGCAGGAATACAGCTTCCGCGACGTCTATCTGATGACGACCTCCGCGGAAGAGGGCGATGAGGTCGTTGAAACGGCAGTCGGCGGTCTGAAAGGCTGGATCGCCTGCTTTGAAAAGGCGCGCTTCGCGGGTGTGTTCAACGGCGGCGGCGTCAATGACGCGGGCGAGGTAAGCGCGCGTGAGGAACGGCTCAAAGCCGCCTGTGATTTCGGCGGATCACTGTGAAAAGCGTTAGGCAGAGGAGCCGGATCGCTATGTACAGCCCCTTTTTGAATATGCAAAATAAACTTCCCCGGTGCAATAATGAAGGTATTTCTTATTATATTGCTTTGCGGGTTTGCAAATCATAAATATGCGTGCCTTATGTGT
>CACWTM010000214.1 GCA_902763855.1 uncultured Ruminococcus sp.
GACCTGCAGCTGCTCTCACTTCATGCCCGACGAGCAGTTCCGCAAAATGCTGTATTCCGCCGCTTCCGACGCGAACGTCAGCCTCCGCCAGATCGAGTGCCGCCAGCAGGCAGCCGACCACCCCATCCTCTGGGGCGTAGAAGAAACCGATTACCTGAAATTCTACATCTTTCAGGTCGTATAAATTGTAAAGGAGTATTCCGATGAAAAGAGCAATCGCATTACTGACAGCCGCCCTCCTGCTTGTGGGCGCCCTCGCTGCGTGCGGCAATAAGAATGACCAAAAGGCGACCGAAGCCGCGACCACAGCCGCGACAGAAGCCTCCAAAGCCACTCCGACCGAAGCCGCCAACATCATTGAAACGACCGCAGAAGGCGGCACCGTTGAAAAGACAGCGGACAACTTCACCGTCGAGAAGGATAAGAACGGCGAGATCGTCTCCGTGAAGGACAGCTCCGGCAACTCCGTCCCGGTAGAGGAGTATATCGAGGAGCACACCTCGGGCAATACCTCAAACAACACCTCAAGCAATACCTCGAGCAAGTCCTCGGATAACTCCGGCAATCAGGGCACATCCTCTCAGCCGTCCTCTTCCTCCAAGCCGCAGGATAGTTCCAAAAGCGATCAAGAGGTAGAGGAGACCATCCCGCAGATCATCATTGAGCTCCCCGATACCGAGGAATACGAGCTGCCGATCATCTAATACTAATCCTTGATAAAAAGATTTAATCAGATATTTTCTGTCAGTTGACAAACCTCTATACGCTATGATATGATTCGATCGGTGATACAGCACGAATCCTTGATTACCGACTAATACAGAAAAGGATGATAATGATGGATCAAAACTTACTCGAACGAGTCAACCCCGTGTTTAATACGGCAAAAATGACGGTCTTTCAGCTGGCTTCGTCCGGAGTGAAAGAAGCCGCTCTTGTCGCCGAAAAGCTGAATCTGTCCTTTGAAGAGACACAGAACAGCGCTTCGGTAACGGTTGCTCCCGAACAGATGACAGCCAATACGATCTTGGTCGAAACGCGCTGGCGCACCTGTGCCGCGATTGCGGAAAAGACAGGCTGCAAGACGCTCGTCGATCTGCCCTGCGGCTACACGCCGCGCGCCAAAGCATTCTCACAAAAGGGTATCGCCTATTACGGCATGGATCTTCCCGCCGCGATCGCCGAGGCTGAGCCCGCGATCCTGTCCCTGATCGACGAGGACAAGCGCTCCTCGGTACATTTCTGCGGTGTGGACGCGACCAACGGCGAATCCCTGAAAGCGGCGCTCAAAGGCGCCGAAGGCCCTGTCTGTATCACGACCGAAGGACTGCTGATGTATTTCACCGATTCCGAGGTCGGCGCGCTGTGCGACAATATCCGCATGATCCTCAAAGAGCGCGGCGGCTGCTGGCTGACTGCCGATCCCGAAGCGGGCATGCAGTATATCTTGACGCTGCAGCCGATCGCCGGCGACCGCTTCATGGAGATCATGATGAAGAGCAAGACCGCGGCGGAGGACAAGTCGGACGTGAACGTAGGCGGCAATTCGCTGAACGTCAGTCCTATGGGCGACGTGGCTCTGAACATGAAAAACGCGATGATGTTCTTGGCTCGCCACGGGCTCAAGGCGGAGCGCATGATCCTCTCCGAGCATATGCCTGAGATCAACAGCCTTGATAAGATCACCCCCGAGCAAGCACAGGCGATCAAGCAGAATATGCAGAAATGCGCCTACTGGAAGATCACGGCGATGGACACGGAAACAGCCGTAGACACAGCCGATCTGAAAGCCGAGGACTTTGATATGCAGGCTTCCGTGACAGGCGACACCTTGATCCTGTCTTTGAAGGGCAGAGTCGATACCCTGACCGCGCCGAATCTGCTGGCGCTGTTTGAGCGCGTCAAAGCGGAGCATGCGCTTTCTGATGTTTCGATCGACTGCGGTGATTTGGAATACATTTCTTCGGCAGGATTACGCGTTCTGCTGATCATGCAGAAGAGCTGTCCGAACGGCGTGAAGCTGAGCGGTATCAATCAGGTCGTCAGAGATATCTTAGAGCAAACAGGCTTCGACGCTATTTTAGATATTGCCGAATAATAATCAAGCAAACA
>CACWTM010000215.1 GCA_902763855.1 uncultured Ruminococcus sp.
TTACATATAATCTGTATGCCAATACAGCAGTCCCTGGCGGGCACTGTGCTTGTCTTGTCGTATACGATAATTTCACCATGCGCTACGATGTGCAGGGTGGGCTGTGTATTATCAAGGAATATAAACGCTGATAAATCCACAAGAATCGCCGTCCTTCGGGACGGCTTTTCTTTTTACACCCGGTTAATCCGGACAGCGCTACATCGACTGACCCCAGCCTTGACCTTCCTCTTCATCATAATCTTCATCTAAATCTTCGTCGTCCACATTCTCGGCTTCATATCGGGCGTAGGATTGATCGATGTTTAAGTTATCGATGTTTGTTGTCGTGGGCTCCTCTTCTTCCGTCTGTTCATCGAGCGAGAGCAGGTAGTCAAGCATGGAGAGTATCCCTTCCACAGCTTGGCTGTGTATCCCTTCCACAGCTTGGCTGTCATAGGTTTCATCGTCGTTATCAAACGCTTGATCCGATCCATCTTTTTGTCCGTGAGCGAGCTTTTTCTCTCGAATCTTTTCACGCTCCTTGCTGTCGGCAAGGGGCATTTTCGCGTTCAGATCACTCAGCTTTTTCTGAGCGCTTTGCGCGATCGTTCTTGCCAAACTCGAGATAAGAAAGCCAAACCGAACGGCATTCAAGTTATTCTCCTGACTGAAATCCATGCTCAGCGCCGTCTTGATTATCAGGTTCTTCAGTGACCGAAACTCTATGTTCCTCTCGATCGGTACAGGCGGTTCTTCCTTCGGATCATAATACAGACTCAGCTTCTCTCGATTGATCTCAATCCATTTGTCATAGAGTGCCTTCATCCGAGGTTCAGAAGCGAGTTCATGGAGCGCAAAGTCCACCAGCTTTTTCACTTTTCTCGGCAGATAACCGTAGAGTTTTTTACCTTTTTGTTCCTGAACTTCCTTCTGAATCCGCTGTAGAATTTGCAGATAATAATCTGTATTCGGGAGGTTTCTGTGAGCCTGAACATCCTCCATAAGCGCCATCAATTCCTGTTTCAGATCGTTGCGGTAACCTGTTTCGATCTTCGCAAGACGGTATTGCTCACCGCGAAAGATATCTTGACCGAATGCTCTCCTCAGCTGTCGGATTCCTTTCTCGGACAGGTATCCTTCTGCTCCCGTTGAGTACACGATCAGATGAATATGAGGATGGTGCGTCGTGTTATGAAAGGCTGCGTACCAGTGCAGATCCTTCGGCTGAATACGGTGAGCACGAGCGATCTCGTTCATGTTCCTGCGGACAAGATTCTTCCATGCTTCAGCGTTATTATAATGCAAACGCTCGGCGTCTTCTCTCCGTAAACTCACGACTTCCGTCCAGATAATACCGTTGTGTTCGGAGACATTTTTGGCGACTTCATCGAGATCAATCGGCAGATCAAACTGAGAAAACAGACCGTGTTTACCGAGCTTTTCTACGCCCGGACGCTGTGAAATATATCCGACCAAGCCCTTCAATTCATCCGCGCAATCGGCGTATCTTTCGGCGACAGCATCGAGAAACTCATGCGCGTTTTGACGTGTCGGGAGCATTTTATAGTCAGTATATTCGAGGAAAGTTTTGCTCTGGGGAAAGTGATTTGTGACTGATCTTATCAGCCTGACCTGACTCAACGAGGCGAGATCATACTCTCTTGCACTCGGCAGCTTCTCTACACTTTCTCGGGTACCCATGTATTTGATCAGATTTTTGACGCCTTTTGCGTTCTTTTTGAACCGGCAAGAGACGATGATTTTAGCCATTCACATCACCGAACACATCGTGTTCATCCAAATATATTTGAGTATCTTCCAGATCAAGCGTGCCGTTATGCTCGGCAACGATCCGTTTGGAAGTGCGGTCGAGGTAGTCCAAAGCTTGATCTGACAGCTCACTTTGGTATGCAGTGAGGATATTGCTTTTGCAAACCTCCACCGCCATCTTGAAGATCATCTCGCTCATCTTGGCCTCAAATCTGGACAGGATCAGCTTGATATTCTGATTGATCAGCGGAGAAATATAATTGACGTTTTCATTCATATCGATATATCCGAGATAATACTCGACCGCTTCACGGACGAAACTGCTCCGTGAATAGCCTTCATTTTCTTTGATAAAGTTGTCCATACTTTCGATTTGATCCCTTGTAAAAATGATCGGAACCTTCTTGCTTTCTTCCATTTGTTTCCTCCCAAAAACACTTTATTCATATAAACCGAGGATGTCTTTTCGTAACCGTATATTTATACTCAGAAAACCGCTCAACGGTCGGCTCTGCCGTCCGATGTCTTTCGCGAGCAATCCACCTAAAGGATTGCTCGCTTTTATCTACTCCTCCGTAAGCGCGCTCACAACAAGCTTCAAATCTTTGTGAATAACTCCAAATGCGATCAGATGATCCGCTCCGAAATTCGGGGACGGTATTAACCGGGACGATAACACCCCTATGTTGAGAAG
>CACWTM010000216.1 GCA_902763855.1 uncultured Ruminococcus sp.
ATACAGCGCGAAGACGAAGGGCGAGGAAGACAAGATCGCACAGGCTCTTGCAAAGCTGATGAGCGAGGTTGGCGTATCCCGCGTCGACTATACGATGGCGACCGGCTACAGCCGCAAGATACTGGAGATTGCGGATGACGACGTCAGCGAGATCACTGCCCACGCATACGGCGTTCGTGTGACCGCTCCGCGTGAATATCGCCCGGGGATGATCGTCGATATCGGCGGTCAGGACAGCAAGATCATCTATCTGGACGCGAACTATTCCGTCAAGAATTTCAGCATGAACGACAAGTGTGCGGCAGGCACCGGCAAATTCATGGAGGTCATCGCGCAGATTTTGGAAACGACGATCGATCAGGTCGGACCTCTCTCTTTAGAAAGCACTGCTCCCTGCGATATCAACAGCACCTGTGTTGTGTTCGCGCAGTCGGAGGTCATTTCGCTGATCGCGCGTAAATTCGACCGCCGTGATATTCTCTCAGGAATGCACCTGTCGATGGCGAAGCGTATCATCAAGATGATGAAAAAGAGTGAGAAGAACGGCGACGTTCTGATGACAGGCGGCGGTGCATTGAATATCGGGCTGCGGAAAGCCTTTGAGGATGAACTGATGCGAGATGTGTTCGTGGCGAATCATCCGCAGTTTAACGGCGCGATCGGCGCGGCGCTCCTCGCAAGTGAAAGGGGCTGAGCGTATGTTAGCAACAGCGTTATCGGCGGCGGTATCGGTCGGCTTAGGCTGCGGTACCTGCTGCGGCACGACGGCTTCGTCCTTTTTGGCGGTATACATTCTCAGCGAAGGCGGCGGTTTCAAATCATCCTTAAAGCATGTCGGCGGCTTCTTCCTCGGCAAGATCCTCGGCGTCTGCTCCATCACTATGCTCTGTGCGGCGGTCGGTAATGTTTTCATCGATGAAAACGGCTATATCGGCAGCTTCAATCTTCACCTCGTTATGTCATTGGTCATGCTCCTGTCGTCCCTGTACCTGATTTGGAAATGGTTTAGAAGCCGTAAGTATGACTGCAAAAAATGCGGCGGAAAATGCTCTGCCAAAAGCCGCGTGATCCCTTCGTTCGCCGTAGGACTTGCCTACGGAGCCAATCCCTGTGCTCCGCTGATCATGGTCGCGGGATATGCGATCATGCTGTCTGTCCCCGGCGCAATCCTGCTGGGTCTTGTCTTTGCTTTGGCGAGCTCGCTCTCTCCGACGCTCCTGATCTTCGGGCTTTCGGGTGTACTCAGCAGCAAGATCGCGGGTCAGCTCGGCAAGGCGATGCCGTGGGTACAGCTATGCGTGTATATTCTGTTTTTGATTGTTGCAGTTGTGACTTTGTTCTGCTATACTTAACATATATTGGAGGTGACCTTTATGCGCTTGTTATTCGCCGAAGATGACCGTGACATATCCAAAGCTGTCCAAACACTTTTGGAACGATCCGGCTATTCCGTCGACGCGGTATATAATGGGCAGGACGCGCTCGACTATATCGAGCAAGCCGACTACGACGGCGTGATCCTTGACTGGATGATGCCTAAGAAAAGCGGTATCGAAGTGCTCGCCGGGATGCGCAGTAAGGGTATCTCGACTCCCGTGCTGATGCTCACTGCCCGCGACGCGATAGAGGACAGAGTCGAAGGGCTTGATACCGGAGCGGACGATTATCTGCCGAAGCCCTTTGCCGCCTCCGAACTGCTCGCGCGGATTCGCGCCATGCTGCGGCGCAAGGTGGATTATCAGCATGACGTCATCAAGTACGCTGACATTGAGCTTGACAAATCTGCTATGACGATCACCTGCGGGAAGAAAAGTGTCAGTTTGAACAACAAGGCGTTCCAGCTGATAGAAATGCTTGTTGAGCATCCGGGAGCAGTACTCAGTATCGATCAGATCATGGAGCGCATCTGGGGCTGGGACAGCGACGCAGAAGTCAACGTCGTCTGGGTGAATATTTCAACCTTACGCAAAAATCTGACCGAGATCGGCGCACACTTGAAGATCAAAGCGATCCGCGGCGTCGGATACAGTCTG
>CACWTM010000217.1 GCA_902763855.1 uncultured Ruminococcus sp.
CACGCCGTAACTAACCTTGCCGTAGAGCTTCTTTTCCTTCCAGACGTCGTACGCCTCGATCACGGTTCTCTCGGTATCCGACAGAAGCACAAACGGCAGACCGTACTTCTCTTCAAATCGCTTGTGCGACGCGACCGAGTCCTTGCTCACGCCGAGGACGACCGCGCCCTTCTCGCGGAACTGGGGGTACAGCTCTGAGAAGGCGCACGCCTGTTTGGTACAGCCCGAGGTCATATCCTTAGGATAGAAATACAAAACGACCTTCTGCCCCTTATAATCCGAGAGCGAACGCATCTCGCCGTTCTGATCGGGCAGGGTAAATTCCGGTGCTTTTGTTCCGATTGCTAACATATCTTTTCCTCCGTATATTTTTATTTGCTATGAATGTATCAGTACAGCTTCATTCTTCTTCGGGCTTTGAGAGCTTCTTGCGGTCATAGACCTTCTTGCTCTTGACGACTCTGATGGTCGGCTTGAGACCGTTCCAGTCACGACGCTTGCGGGCGTGGAACTTACGCTGTTCCTTTTTGCTTTGCTTTTTGAGCGGTGTTACTTTCATCGTATCCAGTCCAATTCACATGATACTACTATTCTAACGGATTCTGAGGAATAGTCAATAATGAAATGCTTGCAATAACAGCGGAAAGCTGTATAATGGTTTTTTATTCACATGTTTAAAAAGCGATGACTTCCGCCACGGAAATCATCGCTTTTCGATTATGCCGGATTCTTATCTCGTTCTTTGAACGGCGCCCCGTTTTTGAGATACCGTTTTCTGACATACAGCATACAGCACAGACACATGATGATCTGCACGATCGTGGAGCATGGTGTGGCAAGCCCTATTTTGAATAACGATACAGGGACGATCTTGCTCATCAAAAATGATACGGGAACACGCACACAGAACGCGCCGATCACGCCTTGCAGCATGACAAACCGCGTCATACCCAGTCCGTTGAAGAAGCCCAAAAAGCAGAACAGGAACGCCGTCAGCAGACAGTCGATCGCGTAGGATCTCAGGTAATCAAACGCCGCCGCAACCACCTCGCTGTCGTTGGAGAACACAGACGACAGCAGATCACCGTGGAAAAAGGAGATATAGAACATCACAACACCGGCGCAGATAGAGACCGCGATACCGCAACGCAGCGCCTTTACCGCTCTGTCGTACCGTCTTGCGCCTGCATTCTGCGCGACAAAGGCTGACATCGCTTGCATAAAGGAAGCAGGCACCAGCATAATGAAGCCGCACACCTTTTCCGCTACGCCTACACCCGCCGACGGCAGAAGCCCCAAGGAATTGACAATCGCCTGTATGATCAAAAACGATATGCCGACCAGCAGATCCTGTAACGCGATCGGAAGTCCCAGCCCGGTGATCCTGCCGAACAGCTGTTTATTGATTTTGATAAACTTTTTGCTGAAATCAAAGGGCAGCTTCTTACGGCGAATCAGGAAGAATGAAATGACAACGCTGATCGCCTGCGCGAAAACAGTTGCGATCGCCGCGCCTGTTGTTCCCATATGGAAAACCGCTACCAACAGTAAATCGCCCACAATATTGAACACGCACGCGATCGCCACCGTCAACAGCGGGGTTTTGGAATCGCCGATCCCGCGAAAAATACTGCCGATCAGATTATAGGCAATGATGATCAACGTACCCATGCCGCAGATGCGGATGTAGGTTGCCGTCAGGTCAAAGGCTTCCTTTGGCGCCTGCATGACCGCCGCAAGCGCATTCGCTCCGAAAACAATCATCATCGTCATCACGATACCGATGATCGCGAACAGCGAAATGCATGCGCCGATGGTCTCTCCGCCCTTTTTCGATTCTCCCTCTCCGATCTGTCTGGCGAGGAGAATCGTAGCGCCCATGGCGAAGCTCGACACAAGATTGGTGAGCGTGAGCATCATCTGCGAGCCGGTGGATACCGCGGAAACGTCCGCAGAGGTCGCGAATTGTCCGACCACAGGCAGCGCGAATTTGACCAGAGGCAAAAGTATTTTGCCCTCTGTGAAGTTATTGGTTTTCAGTGTTTTTGTCATAGGCTTTCACTCCCGCAGCGAGTCGCTGCACCTACTCCCGCCTTTATCGACCGTTCTTTGCCCGGAATATTCCATCAACGACGGGGTCAAAACAAGGTTATTATATAATGTTCAAAAGCCGGATAAGAAGCAAGCATTTCAGCCTGCCATCTTATCCGGCTTGTTGTTCCGTTCAGGTCAACTTGCCCTCCGATGAGCATATTGATTA
>CACWTM010000218.1 GCA_902763855.1 uncultured Ruminococcus sp.
GCTCTGTCCGAACTGTATCGATCTTGAGGACGTCTCTCTTTCCGAAGAGGAGAAACGCTCGATCCGGGGAAAGTACGGCTTGCCGGAGGATAAAACGGTTTTTCTCTACGGAGGAAACCTCGGAAAGCCTCAGGGTATTCCCTTTATGCTGGAGTGCTTCTCGCGCTGTGAAAACTCCGACGCGTTCTTCTTCGTTGTAGGCGACGGGACGGAGTTCGATCGGATCAAGGCGTATATCGATGAGAATAAACCGAAGAATCTTCGTTTGGAGCGCAGGCTCCCGAAGGAAGATTTTGATAGAATGACTTCCGCGTGCGACGTCGGCATGATCTTTTTGGATCATCGGTTCACGATCCCGAATTTCCCCAGCCGACTGCTCACATACCTCCAGGCGAGGGTTCCGGTGATCGCGTTCACCGATCCGAACACCGATATCGGAAAGGTGATACTTGAGGGCGATTTCGGATGGTGGGGGACAAGCGATGACGCCGATTCCGCCGCAAGGCTGATCGAAAGAGTGTGCAAAGACCCCGAACTCCTATCGCTTGGTGAAAACGGTTATCGCTATCTTTGTAAAAACTATACGGTTTCTGTGGCGTATGACGCGATCATGAGCCGCTGTCAGCCCGCACAAGCCGAAAGGAAGTAAGCTATTGTTTACGTTTGAGTATGAGGTAAAAGCCTCTTTACCCCTGCTGGCATGGCTGGCTGTCATCCCGAAAAATTCAAAAACAGTCAAGGTGCTCTGCGGAGAGAAGGTCGAACGCAGGGACAGCTTCTTCACGGCAGGAGTATGGGACGGAGATTTTGAGAAGGCGGGCTTTGACTGCAGCGTTTTGAGAAGGCGGGCTTTGACTGCAGCGAGGTGTTTTACGGTACCGGAGCGAAGCTCACCGAAGACGGGATCTGCTTTATAACTCCCTCTCACGCGCTGGAAAGGCTTGTGCTCGCCGATAACGGGAAGGAGATCACCGTATCGAATTCCGTACCGTTTTTACTGACTTATAATCATTACGACCCCGATCAAAGGATCGACCAGTACGAGCGCCTGATGTGCTCAATATTGGACGGACCAAAGAAGATGACGGAGCGTATCCCGATGAAGGACGGCGCTGAGATCCGACAGTTCATCGTCAGCTCTGTACTCGTGGATTCCGATTATCGGGTAAGTGTGAAGCAGAGAGAAAAAATCAAGCCTTTCACTGGTTTTTCGGACTATTATCAACGTATGGTCGACGCCGTGAAGCGCGTTGCGCTCAACGCCGATTCTCCGGAACGCAGAAACAGCGGCTTCGGCGTCGTTTCAACTATTTCGAGCGGCTATGATTCGCTGACCGCGGCCTGCGTCGCGAAGGAGATCGGCTGCGATACGGTTGTTGCGCTGTCCGGCGGTCATTACGATATCGACGACGGCAGCGAGGCGGCTCGTCAGCTTGGATATAAGAATATCGTAAAGCGCGATATGCTTGAATATCGCGGCATGAAGGGTCTTGTCGACGCTGAGTATCTCGCAAGCGGTGAGATGGGCACGATGCTGCAGTTCCGTGTCTTTGAGGACCTTTTCAGGAATAATCTGGTGTTCTTCGGACTGCGCGGCAGCTATTGGTCAAAGGCAGTCGATATGACTGACGAGTTCGAGATGATCGGTTACTTCAACTGTGAGGCGGACGTCAGCCTGACGGAGAATGCCCTGAGAAACGGTTATGTTTCCGTTCCGCTTCCGACCTACGGTGCTTCTGTCGCTTCGAGTGTGGAACGGATATCCAACAGCGAGGAAATGAAGCCCTGGACGCTCAACACGAATTACGATAAGCCTATTCCGCGCAGAATCCTTGAAACCCACGGCGTGAGCCGCGACGCGTTCGGACAGGTAAAGTACGGCGGCGGCTTCTCCTTTTACCGTGACAACCTCAAGCGGTTATCCGGGCGTATGTCGGTCGAAGGCTTCGTCGCTTTTAAGGATTTCAGAAAGCGGCGCAGGGGCGTTATCAGATCGCCGAAGAGCGCGGCGCATGTGCTGCGCTATGTCCGCTTGAACCTTCCGATATATCTAAACTATATGGCAGTAAAGCTGAAGCTCCCCTTCAGACTCAAGCAAAAGCCGCACCGTTATGCCAATCCCGGCGCGGTCGCCGACTTGTTTTTCTGGGGCGTCGACGTAATGAAAGGACGTTATGCCGACGCATTGACTAAGGTATGATTTCGGCCGTAAATACGGTCGGGCTTATAAAAAATTTTTTAAAGGAGAGAAAAAGTATGCAAAAAACCTCAAGACGTGTTTTGGCAATCGTTCTGGCTCTGGTTATGGCGCTGTCGGTATTCTCGATATCTGCTGTAGCTTACACGCCCGGCATTGCTACGACACACACTGTGTTCAAACACACAGAACAGACACTTGCTCCGGGCGTAGAGTATTATAACAACTACGCCTACACCGTCGATGGAAAGCAAAATGTTTATTTTGTTACCACTGCCGATACAGCAATCCGGAAGATGAAGGCTTTATCAGCGAATACTATAATGTAGTCGCCGGTGCAAACGCCTCCTTCTACAACATGGCTACAGGTCAGCCTTCCGGTATTACCTATATTGACGGTACTTATATCGGAACAGATTCATACCCTGCGTACTTTGCCATTCTGAAGGATGGCACTGCTATCATTGATGACAGAGGTACTCAGGATAATTATGACATCTGGCAGGCATGCGGCGGCTCTCAGTGGCTTGTTCGTAACGGTGAAGATGTTACCGGTTCCGCAGCCGGCGACTACAACACCGATCGTCACTGCCGTACCGCTGTCGGTATCACCGCAGAGGGCAAGGTCGTTCTGATGGTACTGGACGGTCGTCAGGAACCCTATTCTATCGGCGGTTCCATGCACGAGATCGCTCAGATCATGCTCGAAGCAGACTGTGTATCCGCGATTAACCTCGATGGCGGCGGTTCTACCACATATGCCGCTAAGCTCGAGGGCGAGGATAGCGTAAAGGTCGTTGACAAGCCCTCTGATGGTTCTGAGCGCTCAATTTCGACCGGTATTATCATCGCTTCTCTGGCAGCACCTTCCGATACATTTGATCATGTTAGCTTCACCGTTGACAACGATTATGTAATGCCCGGTGCATCGACCAATGTTACTGTCAAGGGTGTTACCGCTACAGGTACTACCGCTGAGATCCCCGAGAATATTGAATACGTTTGCAATAACGGCGTCTTTGCTGACGGCGTATTTACCGCGGGCGCTACCGCGCAGGATACGGTTGTATCCGCTGTGGTGGACGGAAATACTGTAGGCTCTTTTACAATCCATGTTGTAAATCCTGATATCCTCAACTTTAAGGGTACCTCTGTTGCGGCTCCTTACGGTAAGTCTGTTACAGTCAAGATGAATCCGCAGTATACCAATCCTGAAAATAACGTCGCATACGATGTCGAGTACAACGAGTCTTGCATCGATTTCGAGGTTCAGGCCGGCTACGGTTCTATGAACGGTTTTGTTTTCACCGCTACTGATGACACTTCCGTTACTACCGCAGGCACGATCACCGCTTATATCTCTTACGATCACAGCGTTTCTGCTTCTGTACCGCTTAAGGTTGGTAAAGAGTCGCAGGTATTGTTTGATTTCGAAGAGAATATTGACGGCTGGGGCTGGTATGATTACTATG